>JALHQM010000015.1:16593-26987 GCA_022841965.1 Hyphomicrobium sp.
GTGATCGCGGCGAACATTCTCTCGCGCCGCACGAACCCGGATGAGCGCGCGAGCGTCATATTATTTGCCGATGCGGCGGGCGCGGTGCTCGTGGCACCGGATGAGCGGGCGACATCGGGCATTCGCGGGATCGATTTGGCGACCGATGGGGCGAGCTACGATCTTATTCAGATCCCAGCGGGTGGCAGCCGGCGGCCGTTCAGCATGGTGGCTGATCCGTCGGAGACGTTGATGCAGATCCGGGATGGGCGGGCGGTGTTTCAGAAGGCCGTCGAGATGATGGCTGGGACCTCGGAGCGGGCGTTGGCCAACGCGGGGATCGGGCTCGGTGACATCCGCTACTGCATTCCGCATCAGGCGAATGGGCGGATCATCGGTGCCGTTCAGAGGAAGCTCGGACTTGACGATGGGCGTTTGCTCACGAGTGTTTCAGAGTATGGGAACAGTTCGGCGGCGACGATCCCGTTAACCCTGTCGCTGCGGGCGGCGGAAGCTAATCTTCGCCGTGGAGATAAGCTGCTCTTTTGTGCTGCGGGAGCAGGGCTGACGGGCGGGGCGATCGTCTACGAGCTTTAGACATGCCGTCTTCCGCCTTTTCGTCTCAATCGCGCGCATTGTAGAGAAGGGGATAGCCGTTGGGGGATAACTGGATGATGCGTTCGCTTGGACTTGTTCTCGCTTTCGTGTTTCTGACGGCCGCGCAGGCGCCGGCATTCGCTGCGAAGCGCGTTGCGCTCATCCTGGGCAACTCGGCTTACACGCACGCGCCGCCGCTGCCCAATCCAGTCAATGACGCGAACGATATGGCGGCGAAGCTGATGGATTTGGATTTCGTTGTATCGCTCGCAGTGGATGCAACGAAAGCGGAGACGGACGCTATTCTGCGCGAATTTTCCGGCGCGCTTGAAGGTGCCGATGTGGCGATCTTCTTTTATGCCGGGCATGGCTTGCAGGTTGCGGGGCAGAATTATCTCGTGCCGATCGACGCGAAGCTCGCGAAAGAGCGCGATCTGGAATTCGAGGCGGTGCGGCTCGACTTTGTTTTGAAGCAGATGGAGCTGGGACGCGAGGACAAGACGAACGTCGTGTTTCTTGATGCCTGCCGGGACAATCCGTTGTCGCGGAGCTTGGCGCGAACCATGGGGACGCGGTCGGCGAGTATCGGCAAGGGCTTGGCGCAGGTGGACGCGGGTGTCGGGACATTCATCGCCTATTCGACGCAGCCTGGTAATGTGGCGCTCGATGGCAGCGGCAAGAATTCGCCGTTCACGGCGGCGCTGGTGCAGCGGATGACGGAGCCGGGGAAAAATCTCACCTCGGTGATGATCGACGTGCGCAAGGATGTCATCGCGGCGACCCAGGGGCAGCAGGTTCCGTGGGATCATTCCTCTTTGACGGGCGACTTCTTCTTCGATCCGAATACGAAGCCGTCGGATGCCGGCGCGTTGCAGGGGCGGGTGAAGGAACTCGAGGGCGCGATTGACGCGCGGACGCGGTCGGCAACGCAGGCGACGCTCACTCAGCTCAAGCAGCGCGTGAAGCAGATGGAAGATGAGACGCGGCGCGACTGGCAGAAGGTGCACGCGCTGTCGCGAAAGCGGATGACTGTAAAGGACAACGAACAACTCATGGAGATGCAGAAGGAAGGCGCTGAACTGCAGTTCGGGATCGTGGCGCGCGGCCGGGATGTTACGGAATTGAAGACCGAGGTGGAGCGGCTGGAGAAAGAGCTCGGCATTGCGGTTGCCGATCCGCAGGCCAAATAGTTAGGCCGGGTCTGGGGTTGGCGGGCGGACTGGCGGATGACCGAAGGGGCGGCGCTTTTCGGCGTATTCCGCCCGCGCGTTCACCGAGACAATCTCGCGCTCCGGCCAGCGGAGTGCGGTGAGCTTGCCGCCAAAGCAGCAGCCCGTATCCACGCAGAGCGTGTTGTTGACCCAATCGGCGGCGGGCACAGGAGTATGGCCGTAGATGACGGCAGTGGTGCCGCGATGTTCGGCGGCCCAGTGATAGCGGACCGGGAGACCGAACTCGTCTTGCTCGCCTGACGTTTCGCCGTAGAGGCAAAATGTGCGGATCTTGTCGGTGTCGCGGCCTAGCATTTCTTCCTTCAGTCCCGCGTGGGCCACTGCGAGCTTGCCACCATCGAGCCAGAGGTGGATCGGCAGCTTTTCGATGAAGGTGCCGACGTGCATGCGAAAGGCTGCCGTTTCTTTTTCGAACTGCTCGGCGGTGCGGTCGAGGCCGTGGGTGAGCTTGATTTGGCGGCCAGCGAGCCAACGGACGAACTTCACGTCGTGGTTGCCGGGCACGCACAGGGCGTGGCCTTCCGCGACGAGGGCAAGAACGAGGCGCAGCACGTCGGGGGACGAGGGGCCGCGGTCAACCAGATCGCCGACGAATACGGCGCGGCGGCCGGGCGGTGACTTGACGTGCGCGCGGCGGCCTTCGCCGGCGCCGTAGAGGCGGGCCTCGTAACCGAGCTTGTGGAGAAGCTCTTGCAGCTCGCCGGCGCAGCCGTGGACATCACCGATGATGTCAAACGGGCCTGAGATGTGGCGCAGGTCCGGGCTGTCGCGGTGGGACGTGGTTTTGGCTTCGTCGGTCATTGCGGCGCCAAGATAACTGCTTTTCATGACGCCGGGGCAGCGACACGGCGCCCGCCGAACAAGAAAAGGGCCCGCGATGTGCGAGCCCTTTTGCAACGTTTGTGCGTCTGTTTACATCATGCAGCCTGCGGGTTGCCGCCGGTGTCCGGGCCCGTGCCGCCGCTGGTGGTTTTGCGGCCGGCCATGAACTGGTCGAACTCGGACCGGTCCTTGGCGTGGCGCAGGTTGTCGAGGAAGTCGCGAAACTCGCGTTGTTCCTCTTCGAGCCGGCGGAGCGTCGCTTCGCGATATTCGTCGAAAGCGCGATTGCCGCTGGAGCCGCCGCCGAGCCCTGAGCGGACGTCATTGCTCCAGGCCGAGGCTGTCCGTTCCATCTTGCCGGCAAAGCGCGAGGGCCAGCGGCCCCTATTGGCGTTCGATCCGCATCCCATCCGTCCACTCCAAAGTAGAAAAGCCAAAACCGCCAGCCCGACGGGCCAGAAGAGAATGAAACTGACGACCATCAGGCCGATCCACGCCGGACGGCCGTACTCGTCGAGTTTCATGACCATCTCGTTCATTGCACCTACACTCCCTGTCATCGATCGCCCGATGTGAATGTTTATTACATTCACATATGTGGATCGCGGATGGCGGGACGTCAAGGGGTGGGGTTAAGGATTTTGGGGGGAGCGCGACGGCGCAGCAAAGTCCGTGTCGCTAGCCGGGATCGGCGGGTGGGCGTCTTCAAGTTGAGACGTCGCGGGTAGGACAAAGTGCGGAAATGAAAATGGCCGGTCCGCGCAATCGGCGATGAGCCAACTGCGCGGACCGGGGTCGATTAGTTTTTGGTGGTGGGTACTTCGGCTGCAGGGGCCGCTGCGACTTCAGCCGGCTGCGGTTCGGTTGCTGCCGAAACTGCTTCATCTGCGGGGAGTGGCGTCTGGGGAGCGGCGACTTCGGCGGCTTTCTCGGACTGAGCCGTTCCGGCCTCGGCGTTCTGCATCGACTTCTTGCTGGCGCAATCCATCGCGAGAGCCGGGGTGGCGAATGCGAGGGCCAGCGCTGAGGCGGTGGCGAGGGCAACTGTCTTCATGGGCGTCTCCTGGTTGGCCTGTCGCCGGGTGGGCGGCAAGCCGGTTGACGTGCATGCCTATGCGGGAGCGCAGTCTTCTCCCCCATCATTGTGACATGGGACGCTTGGCCAACGGGTTCAAGACGGCGTGAAGCCGATGACCTGCCGGGACAATCTCGAACTGCGCATCGCCATCACTTTACGATGGGAAGCGATGCGCCGACCTGCGACTGCGAACGCGATCGCAAAACCTATTTCGAGGATATGCCGAGGCCGTCGAGATAGATGAGGGTGGCGGCTTCGAGGAGATCTTCGGGGGTCATGGGAATGGGACGGCGGGCGCGGTCGCCGCGCGCGAAGAGAGACGCGATGCCGTGCGAGAGCGACCAGATGTGGAGCGCCATCATCATCGCCGGCGGGCGCCTGTCTTTCGGTACGGTTTCGGCGAGCACTTCGCAGGCGGTGCGCAAGACTGAGAAGGCGCGGTCGCCTTCGGCCGCCATTTCGGGATAGTCGGCGCCGCAGAGGCCGCTTTCGAACATGGCGGCGAAATAGGCGGGTTCGGTCCGGGCAAAGTGCAGATAAGCGTGGCCGACGCGCTCGAACGCGGTGCGCGCGGTGGGTTTGCCGCCGCCCCAGGCGCTATCGAGCGCGCGAGCGAAGGCCTGGAAGCCCTGGCGGGCGACGTCGGCTAAGAGGGCGTCGCGGTCGCGGTAATGGCGGTAGGGTGCTGCGGCGGAGACGCCGGCTGAGCGGGCCGCTTCGGCGAAGCTGAAGCCGGCCGGGCCTTTTTGCGAAATCAGATCGAGCGCCGCCTTCACCAGGGCTTCCCGCAGGTTGCCATGGTGGTAGCTGCGCCGCGCGCCGGTGTCGTCTTCTTTGCCCCAGCTCATGCGTGGTTCCGGATCATGGAGGGCTTTTAGCTGAGTTGAGGGTGTTGCGCACGTTGGCTCATCAGCGGGGCGCGAAAATACCCCACCCCTGACCCTTTCCCGCAGGGGGGAGGGGTTGAGCGACTGACTGCGGATAGAACACAGGAGAAGGCGTACGGGTTGATTCAATTCGTGCGGTGGCCGCGGAGGCCGAAGTAGAGGAGGAACGTGTAGCTTGGGATGGCGAGGGCCGCGTAGGCAAGCTGGACGTCGACGTGCTGCTTCAAGAGGGCGAACAGCCAGGGCATGATGGCACCGCCGGCGACGGCCATGATGAGGAGGGCGGAGCCGGTTTCGGTGTGGCGCCCGAGGCCGCGGATTGCGAGCGGGAAGATCGCCGGCCACATCATGGCGTTGGCGAAGCCGAGCGCGGCGATGAAGGCCACCGAGACGGCGCCGGTGGTGGTGTAAGCGCCGAGGCAGAGCACAATGCCGAGCCCAGCGGAGAAGGCGAGGTAGCTCTCCTGGGACACCACGCGCGGAATTAGCGCTAGGCCGACGACGTAGCCCACGAGCATGGCGGCGAGTGTGTAGGACGTGAAGAGGCGTGTGTGATCGAGCGGCAGGCCGAAGCTATCACCGTAGATGCCGATAGCGTCGGCGGCCATGACCTCGACGCCGACGTAGGTGAAGATGCCGATGACGCCGAGCCAAAGGTGCGGATAGGCGAAGATGCTTTTTGTTTCCGCGCCCGGCGCATCGTGGGCGTTGACTCTGTCGGGTTCGAGATCGGGGAGCGAAGAGCGCAAGATGAAAATTGCGAGAGCGGCAAGCAGCGCCGCCATCAGCATGTAGGGGATGTAGACCTGCGCGGCGAAGGTGTCGAGCAGGGCCGCGCGGGCTTCGGGGGTGGGCGCCTCTTTCACGCGGCCGGCAAAGTCGTCGAGGCCGTGCAAGACGAGTGCGCCGAAGACGAGGGGCGCGAGAAGACCTGCAAACTTATTGCAAATCCCCATGACCGCGATGCGGCGGGCCGCGCTTTCGATGGGGCCGACGATGCTGACGTAAGGGTTCGCGGCAGTTTGCAACAGCGCGAGGCCGCTGCCGATGACGAACAGGCCGGTGAGCGCGCCGCCGTAGACGCGGGCCGTGGTGAAGTGGCCGAAGAGGACGGCGCCGAGCGCCATGACGAACAGGCCCAGCGCCATGCCGCGTTTCATTCCGGTGGCGCGGAGCACGGAGGAGGCGGGAAGGGCTAAAAAGAAGTAGGAGAGGTAGAACGCCATGGGCACGAGAAAGGCGTTCACGTCGTCGAGGTCGAAGGCGAGTTTGACGAAGGTGATCAACGGGCCATTCAGCCAGGTGACGAAGCCGAATATGAAAAAGAGAAGGCCGATGGTGATCATCGGCCCAAGGGTGGTCTGTTTGGTGGCGGCGGTTGCGGGCGTCACGCGTCAGCCCTTCGCTCTCTCGAAGGCAGCGATGTGCCGGTCGAGATCGGCGAAGGCCGGGCAGGTGGTGCCGCAGCGGGCGGCGATTTCCGCCAGTTCGGCCTTGGCGCGGGCGGGTTGGTTTTTGGTCAGATAGGCTTCGCCAAGGTAGGCGCGGGCGACGACAAAGTTGGGGTCCTTGGCAAGCGCCTCGGCGTACAGCGGCAGGGCCTTCTCGACATCGCCCTGTTTGCGCGTGGCAAAGCCGATGTAGGTGAGAACGCGGGCGTCGCGCGTGCGGGCGTGGCTCAGGTAGGTCAGGGCTTCGGCGTAGCGGCCATTCTTAGCGAGCCAGTAGCCAGCGTAGAAGAGTTCATCATCCGACATTCCGGCTCGGGCCGGGCCGACACACGCTTGCCAGCCCGTGGAGCCCTTCGCGCTCGAATCACAGGCAGCGTTGGCGGGGCCCACATCTTTGGAAAAGACGCGATCGTCTGCGGCTGCTCCAGCGGCCAGCGACAGCACGAGCGCGGCGGCGGTGAGGCCACGGACCCAAATCTTCGAAAGCATCAAGCATCTCCCCTCGGCCCGGACGGCACATCGACCCCCGGGGCTTATTCAGGAGCCGAATGTGCCTCAGGCTTGGAGCCGCGCCAAGGGGTTCGATGCCGCAAGAGGTGGCTTAACCCTTGGTGGCGGCGGTCGCCTTGTATGTCGCGATGGTCTGGGACAGCTGGGCGTACGCTTCGCAGTCCGTGCCGCACCGGTTGGCGATTTCGCCAAGTTCGGCAACGGCGGCGGGGAGGTTCCCCTTCTGGATATGGGCTTCGCCAAGGTAGGCGCGGGTCAGGACCATGTTGGGCGCGCGGGCGAGAGCACGGGCGTAATAGGGCAGGGCTGCGTCGACGTTGCCAAGTTTGCGGGTGGTCAAGCCGATGCCGGTCAAAATGCGCGGGTCGTCCTCATCCGTCGCCATCTGGAATATCGCCAGCGCTTCGGCGTATTGGCCCTGGCGTGCCTTCCAGTAGCCGGCGTTGTAGATTTCGTCGATTGACACTTCGCCATGCTTTGGCTTGCAGGCGGGCTTCGATTTATTCTCGGGCTTGGAGCAATCCACCTTCTTTTTGACCGGCGCATCGAAGTCGGCAGACGCTGGGGCCGCAAGCGCGAGGGCGACTGCGGCGGAGCCAATGGCGACGAAAAGGGCGCGAAGAGCGATCATGAGTTGTTGTCCCAGGGCGACAAAAACCGCCGTTTGCGGCTGTGTTGTTGTTGTCCAAACGGCAGACCGGGACGGTGAGATCAGTCAACCAGCGGTTTTTCCGCACCTACTCCGGCATGTTCGCCACGTTCCGGCCCGAACTCGCGCCATAAGTGGCCGAACATCATGGCAGTCATAGGGACACACGCTTTGCGGTGGTGGCGGCGAAACGACGGGTTTGAGTGGAAGGACTACGTGCGGACGACGGTGCTCGTCCGGCGACAGCATCGGCGCGACAAGATCGAAGCGGCCAAGGACGCTGCGGTCGAGGGGGTCAAAGAGGCTGGGCGCAAGGGGATCGCTGCCGGGGCGGCGGGTGCGGAGGCTGCCGGGCAGGCCGCGGCCAAGATTGCCCAGTCAGCGGCGGACGGCGCGGCTGTTGGGGCGGAGAAGGGGTTGGCCCTCGCCGTGCGCGGGGCGGCGGCGGCACGGTCGCGGATTTCGGCCGCGTCGGAGCCCGTGAATGCGCAGCTGTCCGGACGACGCGTGACAATGGCATTGGCGGCCATCGCCGTTCTGGCGGGCACGGGGGCAGGTGTTCGGGTTGCGCAATTTGGGTGGGATATCGATACAGTCCTGCTCTTTGGTGTCGCGCTGGTGAGTGGTGTGCTGTGGCTGTGGCCACGTCTGTTTTCCACTTCAACGGAGGCCGAAGACGACTGGGCGAGCCGGACCGAGCGCGTGGTGGCCGTGGTCGACCGCGCGGGGTCTTGGCTACCGGCTGTTGCGGCAGCGGCTCTGGCTCTCATTACCCTATGGTTCGCCGGACCGGTTGTCAGTCGGTGGGTCGAGAGCGCCGCCCCTGTGACGGCTGATGCGCCTGCGGCGGTCGCCCCCCCGCGAAGCAAAGATACTTTGTCTGGAACTGCGCGGGTCGCGGGTCCGGGTCAGCTGCGGATCGACGGCGAAATCGTCCGGCTCGAGGGGCTCACGATGCTCGATCCAGTGCAGACATGCCGGCGTGAGGACGGAACCACGTGGGCCTGCGGAGCGGCTGCCAAGCAGGCGTTGGAAAAACTGACCCGGCGACGGTCTGTGACGTGTGCCGTCAGCAGCGAGGCGGACGGTGTGGGCAGCGGAACGTGTGCGGCCGACGGACAGGATGTGGGCGCAGAGATTGTGCGCGGGGGGCATGGTTTTGCCGATGGCCTGTTGTGGGCACCCTATTCGGCCCAAGAGCAATTCGCCCGCGAAACAAAGGCTGGATTGTGGGCCGGGGCAATGGCCGAAAGGCCCGATGATTGGCGCGCTCGAATTTACAACGACGCCGCGGCTGTTGCACCGGGCGGCTGTCCGATTAAAGGGCGGACGCAGCGCGGCAATACCGTATATGTCATGCCGCACAGCGCCGAATACGCACGCATTGCTATTCGCGAAGGGCGCGGTGAGCGATGGTTCTGCTCCGAAGAGGAAGCAAAAGCCGCGGGTTTCTCAGCGCTTGAGAAATAGAAAGCCCGCGGTCGGGGGGAGACCGCGGGCTTAACAACATGGCACCTTGGGGGGGATGGGGGGATGGCGCCACGCGTGGAAATACAAAACACTCATCCCGCTTATTGCGCAAGATCCGCAGCGGGTTTTTTTAAATGTCGTAAATAATATGTAACCTGAACTATTGCTCCGTATTGTCCCATTTTAGTTTTCTGGCTTTCAAAATATATGAATTGCAGGGATCTTGGCGTGGTCGAAAGCCCTAATTGCCGTCAACTCCGGCGCCGGAGTCCGGGCGGGGCGAAATCAGCCAGATGATCGCTGCTCCACAGATCAAAGCTGCGGGGATGTACGCGGCTATCACGGTCCGGATCGATACTGGCCAATCGGCATCGAGCGGGCCCGCTACGGCCGCCGCATGGGCCACCACGTTGCCGGCCAGAGCAACGGGCAAGACATGCCAAGCCAAGGGGAGGTGGGCGCCGGGCGCCGATGGTGAGGCCACAAAATCGAATAGAAGCAGCGCGCCGCCCGCGCAATAAAGGGCGCTCACGAGATAGGCAAACTGCCGCCGCGTCAGATCCATCCGCACGACCTCACGTTGCCGCGTCTATTGCCATCGCATGACAAAAGACGACAGGCGGATCTCGGTTTCCAACTCCGCTTCGGCCGTGTTGGTGATGTTGCCAAAATTGACATCGGCAATCATGCCGGACATGGCCAGCGACGGATCACCACGCAAACCGGCCTTTTCCGTTTCTCCCATCAGCGCTTGATCGACCCAAAGCCGTACCACGCCGTTCTTCTTGCCAACGTCGTTCAAGATTATCTCTTGCTCGACATCGATCCACCGTCCAAGTGGCCATGGCTTTTTGGCGGGGAAGGCGAGCGGGTTTTTCCAGCCTTCGCTGGTGGCGAATTGTAGACTGACGAAGATGAGGCCTTCCCGGTTCCAGCCGAGCCGCGCCACTGCGCCGTCACCGACGATGGCATCGCCGCGCGGGTCGAAGCGGGTGCCAATGGACAATCCGGGAAGCGTTCCGCCGTTTGAAAATTTCAAGTCTTTCGGCAGCAAGAGGCGATAGCTGAGACACGCAGCGCGCGGCTGAGCTTCCAGCAAATCAGTTGGTCGCCACACCAGACCGACGCCGCCGCGCTCTTGTTCTACGAGGTAACCAGATCCGGTACCTTTGCCGAGGGTTACGGCCAGAACGGGCTCTTTACTGCCTGCGACGGGTGGCAAAACGCGCGCGTTGTTCAGCAAGCCCCACTCGCTTGAGCCGAAACGCGCCTGAAGCTCGCTGAGCGAGGCGGGCTGCCCGTCGGCCGATGTCAGGGACAGGCGGGTGGAAACCGGATAACGCCCCTTGCAAATGGCCGCTTCCTGGGTGGTCAACGCCGTGCTGATTATCCACCACACGACCGTGATGGCCGCCAGCGCACCGACACTATTCAGGATCAATTTGTAGGAGATGTTCTGGTTCATGCTTTGGCCTTCTGACCGCATTATCCGCGAAATGCGCGATTGATGTTGCGCAAGACGGGTTCGATCAACTGATCGAGAAGTGTCCGCTGACCTGTGACAAGCAAAATTTCCGACCGCATGCCGGCTTGGAGTGGCGGCGCCCCGCCGGCTGTTTTACCGTCTACATCTGTAAGCTCAACCCGGGCGGTGAAATAGGGCTGACCCGTGCGCTTATCTTCCATGCTGTCGGCGGAGACCCATGCGAGGCGCGCTGA
>JALHQM010000015.1:27087-56010 GCA_022841965.1 Hyphomicrobium sp.
CTTGACCTCGGCTGCCGGGCCGGACGCCTGAATGGTGCCAGCGTTCATGACGACGATGCCATCGCACAGTTCGAGCAGGCGGGGATCCTGCGTCGCGAGCACAAGTGTGGTTCCGGCGGATTTTAAATCTTGCAACGTGGCGACGAGACGGCGCAGCGCTGTTCCGTCCAGACCCAATTCGGGTTCGTCGACGACGACGATCTTGGGCTGACCAAAGACGGCGCGCGCGAAAGCAACCGCACGGCGTTCGCGAAGGGCCAGCGCTTGGCCTTGCGGACCAACCGGGGTGTCGAATCCGAAGGGTAATGCTTTCAAAGTTTCCAGAACGCCGGCGCGGATTGCGGCGTCGGCGATGGCCATCATGGGGGCGTCGCCGAAACGGGCAATGTTCTCATGGACGGTGCCATCGATTAGAAGCGGTTCATCCGGCAAATAGCCAATCGGCGGCGAGGCCGCGACGCGCTGCCATTTCGCGATCGGAATGCCATCGAGGTCGGCTGCGCCTTGCGAGGGGATGATGGCGCCGGCGAGCAGTGCAGCGAGTGTCGATTTGCCCGAGCCGTTCGGACCGACAATCCCGATCACGTCGCCGGGTTCCACCGTGAGAGTGACCGAGCGCAGGGCGGGCGACTTGCGTCCCGGGTGATAGTAGCCGACGTCGCGGATTTCAATGCGGCCTGCAATCGGTTCGCCGGACGCGGCCAAGCGTGGTGTTACCGCGTCGGGGGGAAGGGATGCGAGGCGGCGGTAGCCAGCGTAGGCGCCCTGCAGGGCACGGATCGATCCGACGAGGCCTTCAAGGGGGGCAAGGGCGCGTCCCAGAAGAATGGCAGCGGCGACCAACGCACCCGGCGCGATCTCGCCGCGGATCACGAGCCAGGCTCCGAGGCCGTAGAGCGCAATTTGGGCGATGACGCGAATGAAGCGCGAGAGGGCGCGTAGGAAAGCGGTCCGCTTGCCAATCGAATAGCCCGCGATCACCTGAGCGCGGTTGGACAACTCCCAGCCGTCGGCGGCGCCGCGGGCCAGACCAAGGGCGCCGGCGTATTGCGCATTGCAGGTTACCGTCTGCCACCATTGTTGCGAGCGTTCGGCGCTGCGCGCGCGCTCGGTTTCAGCGCGGGTTGTGGTGGCTCCGAGCAGCAGGGAAATCCCAATCATCAAGACGGCGCAGCCCGTCGCCATCAGACCGATGGTTGGGTTGAGTGCGAACAAAGCCAAGAGGAAGACCGGCGTCCATGGCGCATCGAAAAAGGGGATGAGCGCGGGGCTGGCGATGAAGGCGCGCAGCCGGTCAAGGGCGGCGGCATCCTGGCGCATTTCCACCCCTGGGGTGGCGAGGCGAACGCCGTTTTCAAGGATGTAATGGCCGAGTTCATGGTCGAGCCAGTACGCCGAGCGCTGGAGAATGGTATCGCGGGCAAATTCGACCGCGGCGGACGTAAGCAGGGCCGCCGCGACCATCGCCGACAGCAGAAATAGGGTCTCGATGCTGCCGAGAGGGACGACCGTCTCGAAGATCTGGAGGATGTAGAGAGGTGTCGCGAGCATCAGGATGTTGATGCAGCCGCTGAACAGAAACGCGGCGAACAACGCGCGGCGAACCTGTTTCAGCATCCGCCTCGAGGTACGCATGACAATGCCCTACGGGTCAGAAGCTTGACAGCGCGCGTCACGGAATGACGAGCGCAGTCAGACTTATTAAACCTGAGGAGTAAACGTTTTGATAACCAACGCAGGGTCCGGCCTGTTCCGAAATGAAACAGCTGGACCCGGCGATGATGGTGCCAGTCGCTTTGGGCGGCCTATGCGATCAGCTGACCGTCGGCCAGGAGCGAGGCCGTGGTGACGCCATGGACGTTCTGGAGCAGCACGACGTCATAGAACACCGAGCCTACCTTGACGGAAACCATGGATCCGGCAGTGGTGTCGGTCACCTTGACGTCACCCAGGATGCCGTTGGTGCTATCTCTGACGTCGAGTTTGTCGCCGGCGCTGAAGTCCGTGATCGTGTCGACGCCTTGCGACTTGCGGCTGGCTACGAAGTCTGACTCTTTCCAAACGAAAGTGTCGCTTCCGGCGCCGCCCGTGAAAATGTCGGAGCCTTGAAACCCGCGGAACCAGTCGTTGCCCGCGCCGCCGTCGAAGGTATTGACGGATCGGCTGCCATTGAAAGTATCGGCGAAGTTCGATCCGACGACTTTTTCAATGTTCGAATACTGGTCGTTGCCTTGGCCCGTGACACGGTTGCTTGTGACCGAGATGGCGGCCGTCGATGCCGAGTAATCGAGGACGTCGTAGCCGGCGCCGCCGTCATAACGGTCGTCGCCTGCAGCGTCGATCAGCCGGTCGTTGCCCGCGCCGCCGTTGACCCGGTCGTTACCGGCTCCGGCCTGGATGACGTTATCACCCGAGCTGCCCGTGATTGTGTCATTGCTTGCAGACCCGATCACGTTTTCAATCGAAATGAACTTGTGTGTTCCGATACCAGAGCCGTTTCCGTTGGACAAATTCACCGACACGCCTTTGGTGGCGGAGGCATAGTCAACGGTGTCGATGCCCGAGCCACCGTCGTAGGTATCTTTCCCTGTGGATGCGATGAACCGATCGTCCATGTTGCCATTGGCTACCAGCGACACGTTCATCGACAGAGAAGACTGCGCGACCGAATTGCCATCCTGCGCAGACGCGGTCATCTCGAATGCCAACGAGCTTGAGCCGGCCACCGTCATCGTTAGGCCGTTGAGGTCGGCGGGCTGGAGCAGCCAAGAACCATCGGTCTGGCGCTGACCGGCCGAGAGCGACGCGCTTGACGGGACTCCGGCAAGACGCACAGACAGTGTTTCGGAGCCGTCGGTGTCGGTGAGGGCAGCGGCCAGTGAGAGAGCGAAGGTTGAGGTGGCAGCGTACTGATCGCCGCGCAAGGTGTCGTTGCCGCTGGTCCCCGTGAGGGTGCTGATCCGGGCAATCGAGTGGACGACATTGCTGGCCGAGACGGTCGGGGCATCGGCTTGAGCTTTGATGTCGACATGAACGGTCTGCACGACGCTCTCACCGAAGGCATCGGTGATGCGGACCGAGAAGCTTTCTGTACCGCTCTTGTTTTGTCCCGGAACGTAGACGAATTCGCCCGTGGCGGAATTCAAACTGAGGTTGCCGGAAGCAGGTCCGTTGACGACTGTATAGGTGAGCGCGTCGCCGTTCGCATCCGACGCGACAACGGCGCCCGTTATGGCGACATCCTCGTCGGTCGTGAGTTCGACGCTCGCGGCTGCAACGGGAGCAACGTTCAGAAGCTGGGCGATGCTGACCTTGCTGCCGGCAACGGTTATGGCCAAATCTTCTATGCTGTCGACCGTCAGGGCGAGGGAGCTGAACGCGAACGTACCTTCGGCCCCGGCCGCCATCCAGTCCTGGTAGGCTGCGATATCCGCCAGGAATTCGGGCGTGACATGATGGGCTTCGAGGATGAGCTCCACGGTATCGAAGCCTTCGCCGCCGGACACGATGTCTGACCCGTCGCCGGCGCGCTGGATGAAGGTGTCGTCGCCGTGGCCGCCGATGAGGCGATCGTTGCCCGTTCCACCATCGATGACATCGTTGCCTTGGCCGCCGTCGATCACATCGTTTTCTATACCATTGCGGTCGAAGGAGACAGAGAGGGTGGCCGAAGACGATGCAGCGTCGCCGGTGGCTTCGCTGGCGGTGGCAGTGACGGTGAGTTCGAAATCTGCGCCGGTGGGCGCAGTCATGGTGAGGCCGGGGAGATCAGCGGCTGAGAGCACCCACGCGCCATCGGCCTGGCGGGCGCCAGCGGACAAGGTCGCTGCTGCGGGCACGCCGCCGAACGTGATCGACAGTGTTTCGGAGCCATCGACATCGGACAAGGCCGCTTCGACTTCGACCGCGAAGGTAGCCCATTCGGGCGCGACGTTGCCGACGAGGACGTCATCATTCTGCGTGCCCGTCATCGGCTGCGCGAGAGCGACCACGGCGTCGCTCGCGGAGACGTTTGGCGCATCTGCTACGCCGGCCACGTTGACGTTGACGGTCTGCGTCGTGCTCACGCCGGAGGGATCGGTGATGCGGACGGTGAACGCGTCGGGGCCGTTCGCGTTCGCTGCCGGGGTGTAAATGAACGCGCCGGTAGCAGCGTCGAGGTCGATGGTGCCGTTCGCGGGGCCGTTTTCAATAGCGAACGTCATCGTGTCGCCGTCGGGGTCCATAGCGCTGACGACGCCTTGGAGAGCAACATCTTCCGTGGCGGCCATTGAGACGTGTGTTTCGGCGACGGGGGCGGCGTTGATCAGGCTGTCGATTGAGACGATGGCGCCGTTGACCGACACAGAGACCGCTTCGAGGACGGAGATGGTGAGCCCCAGGGACGCGAATGTGAAGCTTGTTCCTGTGGTCTGTGCCGAAAGGTTGGCGGCCGATCCTGCCGTTGCAGCCTGACCTGCGGCCCACTGCTTGTAGGCGGCGAGATCGCTACGCAATTGCGCGGTGAGGTCGGGGGTGGAGAGGTGGAGTTCGAGGGTGTCGTTGCCGGTGCCGCCGTTGATCGTGTCGCTGCCGTCACCGGAGCGCCAGATGATGGTGTCGTTGCCGGCTTCGCCGTTGATGATGTCGTTGCCAGTGCCGCCGTCGAGGATGTCGTTGCCGATGCCGCCGGAGAGGCGGTCGTTGCCGGTGTTGCCGATGAGGGTGTCGTCGCCGCCGTCGCCGATCAGGGTGTCGTCGCCGTTGCCGCCATCGACGAAATCGTTGCCGCCGCCGCCGTAAACACCGTCGTTGCCGTCTTCGCCGAAGATGCGGTCGTTGCCAGCATCGCCGGTGAGAATGTCGGCTCCAAGGCCACCGAAGAGGTCGTCATCACCGGCACCGCCATTGATGCGATCGTTGCCGGCGCCGCCTTCGATGCGGTCGGCTTCGGTCGTACCGTTCAGGACGTCGTTTGCCGCTGTACCCGTAATGACTGCCACGAACCGCTCCCACACGATTTGAAATTAATGTGGGCCGATATTGCACTGGAAGTCTTTTCTATGGGGTGGAGACAATACTTCGATTTGTTCGCATCATTGGAAATAGTGCGTGCCAGGGCGCGACGAGCGGTAACACTTGATTTAGGACGCCATCAGAGCTTTTGAACACTGATCAATCGACATGGCGCCGGTTTCCTTTGGACGCGAAAACGACGTAACGTGCAGCGCTGGCCCTCTCGGTCCGGCACGGAATGCCACGCGAGGAATAGGGACGTGCTCGATTGGCTGCGCCGGATTTTTGTGACGACGCCCCCGCAGCGTCTGGCCACTCCGCCTGCGCCGCGCGGCGTCCATGTGCTCCATGACACCGATTTGATCACAGTCAAAACACCCGGCGCGCCCGATGCAGCCATCGCGTGGAAAGATCTCGATTCGGTCCGCCTCGTTTCGGGAGATGCCGCCGCCGAGCCGCCGGACCTGTTTTGGCTTCTTGTGGGCGGGGACCGCCGCCGGCCGGTGCTTGTGCCCATGGGTATCCCCGGCGAGCATGACCTCGTTCACGCCATGCAGTCGCGACTCGACGGGTTTGACAACATGGCCGTCATCGAGGCGATGAGTGCCAAGGGACCGGTTGGTTTCAAGATCTGGGACACGGAGATGTCCGGAACCAACGATGCCTATTAAAGAGGCCCGGCCGTCTTGCTTGCAATCGGTTGATGAATGGGGAATGTGCGTCGAGCGCCAGACTGGCGCGGAGAGCCCAATGATCGACACGATGGTGCGCCAGCCGCTGGCACTTGGCCGCACGCGCTTCCTCCTTTATGAAAATCCGATCGCTGGCGTGGCGCGCCGGACGTTGACCGATGACGTCGTGACCGTGTTGCAGCGACGCGGGTGCGCGATCACGCGGCTCAGCCTCGGACTCGATTTGGAAACGCTCGACTGGGGGCGCCTCACGGCCGATCACGATGCGATCATTTCCGCCGGAGGCGATGGAACGCTGCGCCACGTTGCGGCCCGCATTCCGGCGGACACGCTGCCTATTGGGCTCATACCGCGTGGCACCGGGAACGTGCTGGCGTCGGAAATCGGCCTGACGCGCTCGGCGACCCGCATCGCGGGTTCATTGATGCATGGCCCCGCCGTGACCGCGACGGGGGCGAGGGCCAACGGGCAGCCGTTCTACCTCATGGCGGGGATCGGGTTTGACGGCGAAACCGTTCGGCGTCTGGATGCTGGCATCAAACAAAGATGGGGCAAGCCTGCCTATACGCGACCGGTGCTTTCTAGCCTCGCCATGCCGGAGCCAACTCTGCGTGTTCTCGCAGACGGCGGGCGGCAGGCCGACGCCGGGTGGGTGCTCGTTGCCAATGCGCGGCGCTATGGCGGATCGTTCAAGCTGTCCAGCCGTGCCGGACTTCACCAGCCGGGCCTGCTTATCTATTTGCTACCGCGCGGGGGGCTCGCACGCCGCCTGACACATTTGACGGCACTCAGTCTGGGCGCGCTCGACCGGTTGCCGGGTGTGGAGATCTGGGAGGCGACCGAGGTCGACATCAGTTCGGATTTTCCATCCGCTGTACAGATCGACGGCGATCCCTTCGGAACGCTGCCGCTCAAAATAAAATGGGGCGAGCCGCAGCTCGCCCTCATTGTTCCAGAGACCTATGCAGCCCGATTGGGCGCTGAATTTACGCCCGCACATCCGCGAAGGTGACGAGGCGGCGGTTCTCGTTGTCCCACAACTTCAGCTTCGCGCACTTGAAGCTTTCCCACAGCGTGATGCGGTTCATGGTCTGCAATTCGGGGCTTCCGTTGATGCAGTCCTGCAGGCGGTAGTTGGGGATCATGCTGTTCAGGTGATGGATGTGGTGCAGGCCGATCGAACCAGTGAACCAGTTCAGCACCGGATTTAGCGCGTAGTAGGAGCTGCCGTAGAGAGCCGCGACTTGAAAAGTCCAGTCGTCGGAGGACTCCCACACCGTTTCTTCGAATTGGTGCTGGATGAAGAACAGCCAACCGCCCGCTGCCGCTGCAATATGCACCATCGGCCAAACGACGAAGAACAGGTTCGAGTAGCCAGTGAAGGCGCCGATGATGCCATAGAACACGACCATGCCGGCGTTCAGGCCCAGAACGCTCTTCCACGTATCCTTGACGGGATAGGGATGGAACCATGGGAAGCGCTGGACGATGATAAAGTAGAACGGTACGCCGATTCCAAAGAGGATCAGTGGATTGCGATAGAGGCGGTAGCGCAGCTTGCCCATCGGCGTCAGCGCGTTCCACTCGTCGATGGTGAGCGTATCGATATCGCCGACGCCGCGCTTTTCGAGATGGCCCGAGGTTGCGTGGTGCTGGGCATGTTCACGCCGCCACAAGCCATACGGCGTGACGGTGATCAGGCTCATGGCTCGGCCCATCCACGTGTTTGCGGCGGCGGTCGAGAAGAACGAGCCGTGACCGCAGTCGTGTTGGATGATGAAGAAGCGAACGACGAGCAGGCCGCCGGGGATGGCGAGCAGAAGCGTCGCCCAATAATGATTTTCGACCGTCATGAACATCGCTGTCACGATGGCCAGGAACGGCACGAGGGTATTGGCAATTTGGATGACTGCCTTGCGGTCGTCGGCACCACGGAATCTCGCGCAATGCTGCGCAATTTTCATGGCCGAAGCTTTCAACGCGGCGCGCCGGTCGGCATCGTCGCGTTTGTCAACGACGGTCTCGACGGCGGGTGTTTCGGGGAGGCGGGGGCGGGGCGCGGACTGCGCGAGGGCATTGGCTTGAGGCATCTAATCCGGATGTTGTTCTGCAGTTGAACGGTCGCCGATGTCATGGCGCGTAGCATATTCGGCTTTGGCGGGCGAGGCCTGACAAAGGTGTCGCACAGCTTCTCGGCACTATTCCGACGACGCTGTGCGCAGAGTGCCGCAGGTGGGTAGCGTTATTGCGGTGCAATGACGACGGAACAGTGAGTTAGATCAATTCCAATCGCGCACCGCGCCATGGGCCCGCCTCCGTCGGGACAAGCAAAAGGGGCCGCATTTTCGCGGCCCCTCTCAAATTTTTCGTGCCGAGGGCCGTTTAGTGTTGACCCCAGACCTCGACCACAGCCGGCGTGCCTTCAAAGAGGTTTTTCAGGCCCTTGGCGAGATCGAAGCGCGAGCGGTACTTGGCTTGGATTTCCTTGATGGCCGAACGGCCGCCCTTGAATTCCAGCGGACCGTAGGGGTTGCCTGGGTCGATCCGTTCGCGCATCGTGAACACCTCGTCGGGGCCCGTGAAGAACACCACGCGGATTTCGCGAAGTGTAATCGCGCGGTCCTTGGCGACGATCCGGAGCTTGGTGAAACCACCTTCGTTCTTGCCGACCGTGATCAAGTCCTTATCGAAGCCGGTGAAGCCGGCTGTCTGGGCGCCGAGTAGGACCCAACCCGCATTGTACTTTTTGCCTTCGCCGTTCGGACCCAGCCAGCCATCGGCGTATTGGCCGGTGACTTCGATACGTGCTTGGCCCTTGAAGTCGGGCTTGGAGCGGTAGCTCATCTGGATTTCACGGATGAACTTGTCGCCCTGGACGTCGAGCCATGAAGTTCGGGTATTGGCGCGGATGTCGGCGTCGACGACCAAGTCTTGTTCGCTGCCGTCCATGTAGACGACCTTCATGGTGTTGAGATGAACATCGTTGCCGAGCACGCGCATACGGAGGCGATCGAACTTGCCGATTTCGCCGCCGACCTTGATCACGTCGCGATCGATGCCGAAGCCGACGTTCTGGTAGCCGAACATGACGTCGTTGCCGTCAACGACCGGGCCCTTAGTGCTGGCCGGCGAAGGCTTGCCGGTGTCAGCTTGGGCGGAGAGATCGCCCGTCGCGGGGCCCTTCGGCCGTTCCATGCGGCGGCCGTCACGCGTTTGAAGGCCGAGAACCTGGATCGAGCCTTTGCCCTTTGTTGCCTTCCAGGTGAGGTTCACCTTATCGATGAACTTGTCGGCAGAACCGGCTGCGATTTCGCGGCTGCGCTCGCCCTTTTTCATGTCGATCTGGCGGTCTTCGTTGTGTACCGAACCGTCGGAGTAGATGATCTGCACGCGCTGCAGGTCGATGGCCGATGACCCCTTGTTCTTGACGCGGATGCCACGGAAGGCGCCGGGCGCATTCCTGACATCGATGGTCACGTTCCCCCTCGTGCCAACATCGATGGTCTCAGTGGCGATGCCGACGAGGTCTTGAGCGTGAGCAACGCTGATCACACCGGCCGCCATGAGGGCGAGCCCGGCCATAAATAGCCTTCGCAACATGAAACACTCCCCTTATCTTTTCTTTCGAAGCCCCCGGCTTCGCTGATAGATTTATCTGAAACCCGATGCCTACGGAAGGCAACCCTGTTGCCTCATTCATTATCCATCGCGCGAAGGAGTGATGCCCGTTTCCCACGCTATTTGGCGTCACGGGCGGGTGGAGGGTGTCAATCTGTGCGAGATTGTGCGGGTTATTTACCATGTTACGGGAGTTTAGCCCCCAGCCATGACTTCGATGCCGACCGGCGATGACACACGTCACACCTCCACAATTGAAGATATGATTGCCCTGTTGGCGGAGGCCCTGCCGGGGCGGTGTCTCACGGGAGCGGCGATCCGCGCCCAGCACGCAGGAACGCTGACCGGCTTGGAGATGCAGCCGCCGGATGTTGTCGCTTTGCCCGAGACGGTGGCCGAGGTTCAATTCATCGTCCGACTGGCCCGCGCCCATCGATGCCCGATCATTCCGTTCGGGGCTGGCACATCGCTGGAGGGGCAGGTGAACGCGCCGCACGGCGGGTTGTCGCTCGATCTGTCGCGGATGACGCGCATCGTGCGGGTGGGGACGGACGATCTCGATGTGACGGTCGAGGCGGGTGTCACGCTCGATCAGTTGACGACTGAGTTGCGTGATACGGGACTGTTTTTTCCGGTGGACCCTGGCGCGGGGACGGCCACGCTCGGCGGGATGGCGTCGACGCGCGCATCGGGGACGACAACGGTGCGCTACGGCGCGATGCGTGGAAACGTGTTGGCGATGACCGTGGTGCTGGCGGATGGCACGCTGATTTCGACGGGCACGCGGGCGCGCAAGTCGGCGGCGGGGTATGATCTCACGCATTTGTTCATCGGGGCCGAGGGGACGCTCGGTGTCATCGTGGACTTGACGCTGCGGTTACAGCCGCGGCCGGAAACGGTGTTGGCGGGGGTGGCTGCTTTTGCAACGATCGCGGCTGCCGCGCACGCGACGATCGCCGCTGTGCAATCCGGGCTATGCCTACAGCGCATCGAATTGCTCGATGCGGCGATGCTGGGACTCGTCAACGCACAGTCAGGGACGGCGCTGCCTGAGGAGGGGCCGGCGTTGTTTGTCGAGATTGCCGGGACGCCGAAGGCTGCAGCGGAGCATCTGGCGCTATTCATCGAAATCGCCGAGGGAGAACATGGGCGGTGGCTGGGCTCGGCGGCGGGCGAGGATGAGCGCCGCGCGTTGTGGCGAGCGCGGCACGATGCATTCTGGAGCGTGCGGGCAGCGTTTCCGGGGCGGGCGTTTCTCGTGACGGATGTGTGCGTGCCGGTGTCGCGGTTGGCGGAGTGCTTGGAGGAGACGGTGGCGGATCTGGCGGCGTCTGGGCTCGACGCGCCGATTGTCGGGCATGTGGGGGATGGGAATTTTCACACCGTGCTGGCGTTCGATGGCGCGGATGAGCAGGTGCCGTCGCGGGTTGAGGCGTATCTCGAGCGGTTGGTTGCGCGCGCGCACCGCATGGAGGGGACGTGTACCGGCGAGCACGGCATCGGTCAGGGTAAGGTGAGGTATCTCGCGGCGGAGGCGGGGCCGGCGCTCGACGTCATGCGGCAGGTGAAGGCGGCGCTTGATCCGCTGAACCTGATGAACCCGGGGAAGATGTTTTAGTTGGTAGCGCATGCGAAAACGCCCGGGTTTGGCCCCGCGCGTTTTCCGTGTGTCGAGGTTGCGTGGGTTATGCGGCGGCGGCGGATTTGAGGCCGGGGCGGGCGTTGCGGACTTCGGCGTCGACGAGGCTCTCGTACTTGGCGAAGTTTTTCTCAAACATGGCGACGAGCGATGCGGCCGTCGTGTCGTAGGCTGTGGGGTCGGTCCAGGTTTCGCGCGGCGTGAGGAGTTTCGGATCGACGCCGGCGAGAGAGAGCGGAACCTGGAAGCCGAACAGCGGATCGGTGCGCATGGGTGTGTTCTTGAGGGCGCCGGAGAGCGCGGCATCGAGAAGCCCGCGCGTAACCTTGATCGGCATGCGCGAGCCGGTACCGTATTTGCCGCCGGTCCAGCCGGTGTTGACGAGCCAGCAGTCGACGCCGTGTTCGGCGATGAGGCGGCGGAGTAGCGTGCCGTAGACGGCGGGGTGGCGCGGCATGAAGGGGGCGCCAAAGCAGGTGGAGAAGGTGGCCTGTGGTTCGGCGCCCATGCCCTTCTCGGTGCCGGCGACTTTGGCCGTGTAGCCGGAGAGGAAGTGATAGACGGCTTGCGCGGGCGTGAGTTTGGCAATGGGGGGCAGGACGCCGAAGGCATCGGCGGTGAGCATCACGATGTTCTTGGGATGGCCGGCAACGCCGGTGGTGGAGGCGTTGGAGATTGCGTCGAGCGGGTAGGCGGAGCGGGTGTTTTCGGTCAGGCGGCCATCGTCGAAGTCGGTGGCGCCGGTCTCGGCATCGAGCGCAACGTTTTCGAGGACGGTGCCGAAGCGGTTGGAGGCGGCGAAGATTTCCGGCTCGGCTTCTTTCGAAAGGCGGATGGTCTTGGCGTAGCAGCCGCCTTCGAAGTTGAAGATGCCGTTTTCCGACCAGCCGTGCTCGTCGTCGCCGAGGAGGGTGCGGTTGGGGTCGGCGGAGAGGGTGGTTTTGCCGGTGCCGGAGAGGCCGAAGAAAATGGCGCTGTCGCCGTTGGCGCCGACGTTGGCCGAGCAGTGCATCGGCATGACGTTCTTTTGCGGCAGGCGGTAGTTGAGATAGGTGAAGACGCTCTTTTTGATTTCGCCGGCGTAGGACGTGCCGCCGATGAGGACGATGCGGCGTGTGAGGTTGACGGCGATGACGGTTTCAGAGCGCGTTCCGTGATAGTCGGGCGCGGCGCGGAAGGAGGGCAGCGCGACGATCGTCAGGCCGGGCTCGAAGCCTTCGAGATCGCCGGGGCCGGGGCGGCGCAGAAGATTGCGGATGAACATGGCGTGCCAGGCATATTCGCAGAAGACGCGGGTGGGCAGGCGATGGACGGGATCGGCGCCGGCGAAGAGATCCTGGACGAAGAGTTCTTTGAGTTTGGCGAAGGAGAGGAAATCGTGGAGCAGCCGATCGAACTGCTCTTCGGTCATCGACTTGTTGTTGTCCCACCAGATGGCGGGTTCGGTGTCGGCATCGCGGACGATGAACTTGTCGTTGACTGAGCGGCCCGTGTGTTGGCCGGTCTCGACGACAAACGAACCGGAGGCGGCAAGGCGGCCTTCGTTGCGGCGGATGGCCGTCTCAACGAGTTCGGGCGTGGAGTTGTTGATGGAGAGTTTGCGGCAGGCGTTCAGCGGAAAAATTTCGTTCGACATCTGGAGACCGTGCTCACATTTCGGAATAGAGCCGCGCGTCCGAGTGGGCTCGGGCCTCGTTAGGCCTGCGTTGCGCTGAACTCAACCCATTCGAAAGTATAGGGCTATCGGGCGGGAGGAAAAGCAAATCTCACGACTGCGGTGAATTGGCTGTGCGTGCGCCGGCGGCCAGTGCCGCCAGGGCCTTGCGGGCGTCACCGGGTGTGGCAATCGGCGCTGGAAAAGTCACCCTGAGGGCGCCCGGGGGTCCGATTAAGTCGAGACCTTCGGGATCGATGCCGGTCATTTTCCAGCCCGCGGGGTCTTGCAGCGTGCCGATCGCATGGGCGGCGTAGAGGGCGAGTGCGCCGGTGTGGTCCTCATTCATGTGGCCGATGATGCTGGGTTCGGCCTCCAGGAGGGAGGCAGCCCGGCTGACATCGATCAGAATATCGGAGGGTTTCAGGTCAACGATGCGGCCGAAGCCGCCGACATAATGGGCGCGCTCGATTTCGAAGCGATAAAAGGCGAAATCGGCAAAGGCTGCGTACATCTCAGCTTCGGGATGGCGGGCGAGAAAGCGGCGTTTCTCGCCCTCGTTGCCGGTGATCGTTACGCGACCCGTGAGGCTCACACGGCCGCCGGCGAGGGGGTCGCCTTCAGGGCTGGTACCGTCGATGAGAAGACCGGTGCGGGTGTCGCTCAAAATGTTCTGTGTGTGGATGGCGAGCCGCGAAATGAGCATGAGTGGGGCGCCGCTGGCAGCGGTGGCCAGTGTGACCAGCGAGGCGTACGGGCCACCGTTTTGACGATCGAGCGTCGCCAGGGAGGCTTTCCGGGCCTCGCGGATGAGTTTCTTTACTGCCTCTTCCGGGGAGGACTTAGGCGCTGAATTTGCTGGATTCTCGTCCATTTCGTTCGGCCTTTTGGACACTGGACGCTTTGCTCTGCCGCCGCCGTTCAGCTACGGTTCAGCCCGATAGCCGGACAACGGACCCGCCACAATCTGTCGGGGCGGCCATTCTCCATCCTGGAGCTTTGCCACAATTCGACTCCAGTTGGGGCCATAGTGCGATGTGAGCACAAGAGGCGCCCGAGAGGATATAGGGACCATGAAGGAAAAGACCACCATCGCGCTGGTCGATGACGAGCGCAACATCCTGACCTCCCTGGGGATGGCACTCGAGGCCGAAGGCTACAAGGTGCGCACCTACAATGATGGTGTTGCCGCCTTGGAGGCACTGACCGAGGACCCCGCCGATCTCGGGATCTTTGACATCAAGATGCCGCGCATGGACGGCATGGAACTGCTGCGGCGCGTGCGTCAGCAGTCGGACATGCCGGTAATCTTTCTGACCTCGAAAGACGAGGAGATCGATCAGCTGTTCGGCCTCAAGATGGGTGCGGACGATTACATCACAAAGCCGTTTTCGCAGCGGCTTATCATTGAGCGCGTGCGGGCCATCCTGCGCCGGTTTGCGCCCAAAGACGGCAGCGCGCCGGCGCCGACGGTTTCGCATACGCTGGAGCGCGGCAAGCTGAAGCTCGATCCGGAGCGGCACACCTGCCATTGGGACAATAAAGCCGTAACGCTGACGGTGACCGAGTTCCTGATCCTGCAGGCGCTCGCCCACCGTCCTGGCGTGGTTAAAACGCGCGATGCCTTAATGGATGCGGCGTATGATGATCAGGTTTATGTTGACGACCGAACCATCGATAGCCACATCAAACGCTTGCGTAAGAAGTTCAAGCAGGTCGACGACGATTTCGACGTGATCGAGACGCTCTACGGCGTCGGCTACCGGTTCAAGGAAGCCTGATCGGACCGTTGATAACGTTTCGCCGGGGCTGCCTTGATACCAAAGGCGGCCCCGTTCGTTTTTCTACGGCGGTGCTCTAGCGGAAGCGGAGAGGCGACTTGGCGCTCGATACGCAGGGAGTTCCGGCTACCAACGTGCTGACGGATCCGCTGCGCGCTGTGTTCCGGCGAGGGCTTCGGCTTGTGCGGCGCGTGCAGCGCGGGCGACCGTTTCGATCGGCGTCGGCGAGCCTGACACGACGAATCATGATCGCCAATCTCGTTGGCCTCATCGTGATGATTGGTGGGATCTACTATCTCAGCCACTATCAAACCTGGCTTGTCGAGGCGAAAAAGGAGTCGCTGAGGACGCAGGGCGAACTCATCGCCGCGGCAATTGCCAGCGATGCGCGCATTGAACAGGGCAACATCGAGATCAATCTCGACAAGGCGAGCCGGCCGGACAAGGCGCGGGTTCCCTATCGCGACGATGGATTTTCCTCGCTGCAGCTCTCGATCCGCCCAGAGCGGGCGACACCCATTCTGCGGCGCCTCATTCAGCACACGAAGAACCGGGCGCGAATCTATGGCCGCGATGGGACGCTGATCGTCGATACGGCCACGCTCTTGACCAAGGGGCAGCTCACGCGACCGGCGGCGGATGCGGACCAAACCTCCAAACCAAAAAACTTCTGGACGCGACTGACGGCGGTTCTGATCGACAAGCATCTGCCCGTCTACAAGGAGATCGGCAACGCTAAGGGGACATCTTACCCAGAGGTGCGGGCGGCGCTGGATGGAACGGCAACGCCGCTTTTGCTGCTGGACAAGGATGGCGATCAGTTCGTGTCGATGGCGGTGCCGATCCGGCGGGCGAATTCGGTTTTGGGGGCGCTGCTTCTTTCGACGCGACCGGGCGATATCGAGAAGTCGCTGAGTGACGAGCGGTGGCGGATCACGTTGCTGGCAGTGATTGCGCTGATTGCAACGCTGGTATCGTCGCTGTTGCTGGCGCGGACGGTGGCAGAGCCGATCCGGCGCTTGTCTGATGCAGCAGAAGAAGTGAGCCGCAATATTAGTGCGCGGGCGCATTTGCCCGACTATGCGGACCGCAATGACGAGGTGGGGCAGTTGTCGCGGGCGTTCAGCTCAATGACGGCCGCGCTCTACAGGCGCATCGAGTCGAGTGAGAGTTTTGCCGCCGACGTGGCGCACGAATTGAAAAACCCGCTGACGGCGGCGCGGTCGACGGCCGAGAGCCTCGTTTACGCCAAGACGCCGGAACAGCGCGACGAACTGGTCAGGCAAATCCAGAACGAGTTAAAGCGGCTGAACCGTTTGATCACCGACGTGTCGAATGCATCGCGTCTGGATGCGGAATTGGCGCGGCAGACGATGGTGCCGACCCTGATCACGGACGTCGTGGACAACGTTGCGAAGATCTTCCAGGATATTTTATCCGAGGACGGGCGCAGTGTGCGCGTGGCCGTTGACCCGGCCGTCGATCCGCAGACGCTGAAGGTGACAGGTCACGAGGGCCGGCTGGGTCAAGTGTTCACCAACTTGATCGACAACGCCGTGTCGTTTTCACCGGCTGACGGCGTGGTCGTGCTGACCGTGAAGCAAACGGCGCAGCACGTCGAGATCACCATCGATGACGAAGGGCCAGGTATTCCGGAGGATCGGCTGGCGATCATTTTCGACCGTTTCTATACGGACAGGCCACAGTCAGAAGCGCTGCGCGGCAAAAACTCAGGTCTTGGGCTCTCGATCTCGCGGGAGATTATTCACGCGCATAGCGGGGAGATCCGGGCGGAGAACCGGCGGGCGGCAGGATCGGCACCCAACAGCCGGCCCGTGGGTGCGCGGTTTGTCGTGCGGTTGCCGCGGCTTATTCAGACGTCGCGCGGAGGGACCATTGGTGCTCACCGGCGATACTGACGGCACGGTCGTCGCGGGAACGGCCATTGTGCTCGGGGACAGGGCGGTGTTGCTGCGGGGTCGTTCGGGTGCGGGGAAATCGGATCTGGCGCTGAGGGCGATGGCGGCGTCGCTTGGTTGTTTTTCTGGATCATCCTTTGATCTCGTTGGTGACGATCAGGTTGTGGTGCGGCGCCGAGGGGGGAGCTTGTTGGTTGAGGCGCATCCGCGGCTCGCGGGGCTGCTTGAGGTGCGCGGGGTGGGTGTCCTGCCGGTTCCGCATGTGCCTGGGGCCGAACTCTTGCTCATCGCCGACCTCGCGGCAGCGGGGGACATCGAGCGGCTGCCCGATCCATGGCCAACTGAAACGCTGCTCGGGGTCCGTCTGCCGGTTATGCGAATTGCGGCTTTAGAGGCTTCGGCGCCCCTGAAACTGGCGTTGGCGCTTTTGCGACGGCCGTGGCAGGCCGTTGCGGATTAAGCATGTGTCCTCGGGTGAGCCTCCCAGGGGGCTTTTGCGAGGCACCGAACAGTTGTAAGTCTGCGCGCCGCGATCACATCTGGGGCACACGTGCCCGACGGACCGTTCGCGTGGGCCAAGGAAGACCGGATGATCGGACTTGTCATCGTTACGCACGGGGGTCTCGCGACCGAGTTCCGCGCCGCGTTGGAACACATCGTCGGCGCGCAGAGCCAACTGGAGACGGTCGCCATCGGCCCGGAAGATGACATGGCCCAGCGCCGTGGCGATATCTTGGAGTCGATCAAGCGCGCCGACAGCGGCGAGGGCGTCATCGTGCTGACGGATATGTTTGGCGGGACACCTTCGAACCTCGCCATCTCCGTAATGGACGAGGCGCCGGTGGAAGTGATCGCTGGGATCAATCTGCCCATCCTTGTGAAACTCGCGTCGCTGCGGCGGGAATTGCCGATGGCGGAAGCGGTGGCGCGAGCGCGGGACGCGGGGCGCAAATACATCAAGGTCGCGAGCCAGGAACTCTCCGGCGAAAGTTGAGTGGTGAGCGGCGACCGATGCCCGAAATCAAAGACAGTCCACAGCCGGAAGCGATCGTGACGGTGGTCAACCGCAAGGGGTTGCACGCGCGGGCGTCGGCGAAATTCGTGAAAATGGCCGAAACGTTCAATGCCGTGGTGACCGTCACGCGCGATGGGCAGGCCGTTGGCGGGTCGTCGATCATGGGGCTCATGATGCTGGCCGCGGGTCCGGGATCGCAACTGCATATCCGGTGCGCGGGGCCGGAGGGTCCTGAGGCGCTGGAAGCGCTGGTCGCGCTCGTGGAGATGGGGTTTGGCGAGGAGCTGGCTGAGGAGGGGTAGTGTGGGGGCAAGGCCCTAATGGGGTCAGACCCCTGTTCAGGGGTCTGACCCCAGAGCGCATGATGAGACATAAAGACTTGTTTATATGTTGTTGCCTGGAGTCGGGGGGCGGGGTATAGGGGGCGCGAGATCGCGGCTGGGTCCTAAGAATGGTCCAAGCCGCTGAGTTGCCTATTCATCCCCCGATCAGGAGCCCCGGAATGAGCGCCACGACCGACTACATCGTCAAGGACATGAGCCTTGCCCCGTTTGGCCGCAAGGAAATCGAACTGGCCGAGACGGAAATGCCGGGCCTGATGGCCATCCGCGAAGAATATGGTCCGTCGCAGCCGCTGAAGGGCGCACGAATCGCCGGTTCGCTGCACATGACCATTCAGACCGCCGTGCTGATCGAGACGCTGAAAGCGCTTGGCGCCGATGTCCGCTGGGTATCGTGCAACATCTTCTCGACGCAGGATCACGCTGCGGCTGCGATCGCTGCCGCCGGCATTCCGGTGTTTGCCTACAAGGGCGAGACGCTCGGCGAATACTGGGACTACACCGCGAAGCTGTTCGACTGGCATGGTGGTGGCACGCCGAACATGATCCTCGACGATGGCGGCGATGCGACGATGCTCGTGCATTACGGCCTGCGCGCGGAGAACGGCGACACGGCGTTTCTCGACAAGCCGGAGTCGGAAGAAGAGGAAATCTTCTTTGCGCTCATCAAGCGCATGTTGAAGGACAAGCCGAAAGGCTGGTTCGCTGAAGTCGCGAAGAACATCCGGGGCGTTTCGGAAGAGACGACGACGGGCGTGCACCGGCTTTATAAGCTCGCAGAAGCGGGCAAGCTGCTGTTCCCGGCGATCAACGTGAACGACTCGGTGACGAAGTCGAAATTTGACAATCTTTACGGTTGCCGTGAATCGCTCGTCGACGCGCTGCGCCGCGGCACCGACGTGATGATGGCCGGAAAGGTGGCTTTTGTTGCCGGTTTTGGCGACGTGGGCAAGGGTTCGGCGGCGTCGCTGCGACAGGCCGGCGCGCGTGTGATCGTCTCGGAAGTCGATCCGATCTGCGCGTTGCAGGCGGCGATGGAAGGTTATGAAGTGGCGACGATCGAGGATGCGCTGCCGCGTGCGGATATCTTCGTGACGGCGACGGGCAACCGCGACATCATCACGATCGAGCACATGAGGCAGATGAAAGATCGCGCCATCGTCTGCAACATCGGCCACTTCGATAACGAGATCCAGGTGGCGGGTCTGAAAAACTTCAAGTGGACGAACATCAAGCCGCAGGTCGATGAGATCGAGTTCCCGAAGGGCAACCGGATCATTCTGTTGTCGGAAGGCCGGCTCGTGAACCTCGGCAACGCGATGGGGCATCCCTCGTTCGTGATGTCGTCGTCGTTCTCCAACCAGACACTGGCGCAGATCGAGCTTTGGCAGCATCGCGATGACGGCAAGTATGCTTTGCAGGTGTATACGCTGCCGAAGCTACTGGACGAGAAGGTCGCTGCCCTGCATCTGGCGAAGCTCGGTGTGAAGCTGACCCGGATGTCGAAGGAGCAGGCCGACTACATCGGTGTGCCGGAGAAGGGTCCGTTCAAGCCCGAGCACTACCGGTACTAAGACGGACCGTTCCTTTGGGGACGGCAAAACGAACCAAACGGCGCTGCCCTCGCGGGTGGCGCCGTTTTTCATTGCGAGAGGGGCAGCGTGTGGGGCGGCTGCACTGGTCAGGGGGGCCATGGGTCCGCATAATCGGCGAAGCGATTCGCAGGGGCCGTGTACCGATTCGGCTGCGGATCGTATTTCCCAGATTTCTCGATGAGTTGCAGCCGCTCCGGCGCAACCCCATTGCATTGGACCCCAGACCGTGGCGCCGCCGAAATCCCATGCGTAACACCTACCGCGCCAAAATCGGTGGAACGCGCCTGGAGCTCGCCATGCTCCTGGTGGCCGCGATTTCGTGCGTGCTGATGATGACGCTGAATGTGAGCAGCGAGCGGGCCCAACTCGAATCGGAGGCGGCTGGCCTCAACGCGCTGATCATCATGGCGCTGGCAGCGGCGGCGATTTTTGCCGCGGTGGCGACGATCCTGTCGGCGTATGCGGGGTCCAGGCGCTCTAGCAATCAGCGCAAAAGCGAGTTGCAGGACCTGCGGCGGCGGCTTGCCTCGTCGGAAGCACTGATCCGGGCCGAACCGCAAATTCTCGTGCATTGGGAACAAGGGCGGGGACTTGAGATCGTGGCGCAGTCGCTGACCGGTATTCCCGGGCTGCCGACCAGCCACCAGGAATTGCTGCGATTTGGGATGTGGCTGGAACAAAAAGCGGCGGCGGACCTCAAGACGGCGCTCGATGGGCTGTTTGCCGAGGGCCGGGCGTTCAACATGATTTTGCGCACGATGGCGGGTGGGCATCTGGAAGCGGATGGGCGGGCGGCAGGAAGCCGCGCCATTCTGCGGTTGCGCGATGTGGCGGGTTACAAGCGGGACCTGGGGCTCATTCTCGATCATCAAAAGAAGATTGCGCGGGATGTGCGCTCCAGCCGCGCGCTGCTCAATGCCGTGCCAAGTCCGGCGTGGCTGCGCGATGGCAACGGGCGGTTGACGTGGGTGAACAGGGCTTACGTGACGGCGGTGGAAGCGGCGAGCGAAGCAGAGGTGATCGCCTCGCAGATCGAACTGCTGGAATCGCGGCAGCGGCGCGTCATCGAGCGGAAGAACAAGGCCGGTCAGGCTTATGAGGAACGGCTGGGCCTCATCACTGGCGGTGATCAGAAGGCGCACAACGTCACTGTGATCCCGCTGGCGGATGCGAGCGCGGGCGTGGCGATCGACGTGGCCGCGCTGGAGCAAGCGCAGGCAGCGCTCGACCGGCAGATCGCGGCCTACGACCGGACATTGGATCGGGTGACGACGGCGGTTGCGATTTTCTCGGCTGACCGGCGCCTCACGTTCTACAACGATGCGTACCGGACACTGTGGCAACTGGATGAGGCGTGGCTAAAAACGTGCCCGCAGGATGGCGCCATACTCGATCGGCTGCGCGAGGACGGACGCGTTCCCGACGTGGCGAACTATCGCGAGTGGAAGACGCGCCTCTTATCCTGCTATGCCGAAGTCAAGGAAGTGGAAGACCTCTGGCACCTGAAAGACGGGCGGGTCGTGCATGTGGCGGCCGAACGGCGCCCGGATGGCGGCGTCACGTATTTCTACGATGACAAGACGGAAGCGTTGTCGTTGGAGCGGCGCTATGTGGCGCTCTCTCGTGTGCAGGGCGAGACGCTGAACAATCTCAAAGAAGGCGTGGCGGTGTTCGGCACCGATGGACGCCTGAAGCTGTTCAATATCGCGTTCGCCAAAATCTGGCATATGTCGAGCCGAGTTCTCGCCAGCACGCCGCATATCGACGAGTTCGTCGGCAATGCAAAAGTTCTGTTCGACGACGGCCACACGTGGCAGAAGATCGTGAAGGCGGTGACGTCGTTCTCGGTGGCGCGATCGCAGCTTGACGGGCAGATGGTGCGGCCCGATGGCAGCGTGATCGACTATGCTGCCACGCCTCTACCCGATGGCGGGATGCTGCTGACGTTCGCCGACGTGACGGACGCCAAGGCGTTCGAGCGGACGCTGAAGGAGCGTAATGAGGCGCTCGTTGCTGCTGACAATTTGAAGAACCGTTTCATTGGGCACGTTTCTTACGAGTTGCGCACGCCGCTGACGAACATCATCGGCTTCAGTGAACTTCTGGCCAGCCCGCACATGGGCGAACTTTCCAAAAAGCAGCGCGAATATCTCGACCATATTTCAGAGTCGTCGACATCGCTGCTGACGATCATCGACGGCATTCTAGATTTGGCGACCATTGACGCGGGCACCATGGAATTGAAGCCCTCCATGGTGGAGCCACGGGACGTGATCGACGCGACCATTCTGGCCTTGCGGGAGCGGGCGGTTGGCGCCGATCTGACGATCGATGTGGCGGTGGAAGATGGCGCGGGGCCGTTCGAGGCCGACGAAGCGCGCGTGCGGCAGATCCTTTACAACCTTATGTCGAATGCGATTGGATTCTCGCGTCCGGGCGGCGTCGTCAAACTCGAATGCTGGCGCGATGCGGGCGATGTTGTTTTTGCGGTTGAGGACAATGGCGTCGGCATTCCAGCCGAACAGCAGGCGCGCGTGTTCGAGCGGTTCGAGAGCCGGTCGCAGGGGTCGCAGCACCGGGGGGCTGGTCTGGGGCTTTCCATCGTGAAGAGCATCGTCGCGCTGCATCGGGGCCGTGTGAACCTCGATAGCAAGCCTGGAATTGGCACGCGTGTCACGGTACGGTTGCCGGTGCGGTCCGCCGGGTCGCAGCCCCTTCTGCAGCACGAGCACGCGCCCGCATATGCCAAGAACATGGACGCTTCCTGAGGCCGCAGAGCCTGCCGTTCTCCGCCTTGCCCACCTCATTGCCCTGAAGATCCGGCTTGGCGACACACTGGCGCTGTCAGGCGATCTGGGGGCCGGAAAGACGACATTGGCGCGGGCGCTGATCCGCGCGGTGCTCGGCGACGTGGACGCCGAAGTGCCGAGCCCGACTTTCGCACTCGTGCAAACCTATGACGCGCCGCGCGTGGCGTTGGCGCATATTGATCTGTACCGGCTGGCGGACGAGAGCGAGGCTTTGGAGCTGGGCATTGCCGATCTGGCGGAGCGCGGGGTGGTCATCATCGAATGGCCAGAGCGGGCGCCGTCGCTGCTCGGCCCGGACCGGCTCGATATTGCGCTTACTGAGAGCGCGGACGCGGACCAGCGGCACGTGACCATCACAGCGCATGGGACTTGGGAAGCACGGCTCGACCGATTGCAAGAGATCGCGGCGTTTTTGGCAGCCAGCGGAATCGCCGCTGATGCTCCGGTTGCTTATCTCCAGGGCGATGCATCAGCGCGGGCCTATGCGCGCACGCGGCGTGACGGTGTGCCCGTTATTCTGATGGACTGGCCGCCGCAGCCGGACGGACCGCCCATCAAAGGTGGGTTGCCCTACAGCCGGATCGCGCATCTGGCGGAGGGGACGGCTGCGTTTGAGAGTGTGGGGCAGTTGTTGCAGTCGACGGGATTTGTGGTGCCCGAGACGTTCGCTGCGGATCATGTGCGCGGTTTGATGCTGATTGGTGATCTCGGTGACCGGGTATTCGGTGTGGAGGTCGCGCAGGGCACTGACCAGGAGACGATGTGGGCCGCGGGAACCGATACACTCGTTGCCATGCGCGTGATCGATGGTCCCCGCGTGCGGGCATGGAACGACAGCGAAGGGCGCGCGGCTCCGGTGCGGGACTACGATCGCGGGGCCTATGAGATCGAAACGACGCTGGTGCCAGATTGGTATTGGCCGCTGGTGAAGGGCGGGCCCATTCCCGGCGGCGTGCGGGCGGCGTTCGAGGTGGCATGGGCGCCGGTGATCGACCGGCTGTTAGCTGATCCGAGCCGCACGCTTTGCTTGCGCGATTATCATTCACCGAATTTGCTGCATATGCCGGAGCGCGGCGGGGCGGCGCATCATCAGGTTGGGATTATCGATTATCAGGACGCGCTGATCGGGCATCCAGCGTTCGATCTCGTGTCGCTGTTGCAGGATGCGCGGCTGGACGTGCCGGCTCACATCGAAGACCGCTTGTATGCACGGTATGTGACGGCGGTGGCTGCGCGGGAGCCGGGCTTTGACGAGGCGGCGTTCCAGTTTGCCTATGCGGCGCTCGGGGCGCAGCGGAACACTAAGATCCTCGGCATTTTCGCGCGGCTGTGGACACGGGACGGCAAGCCTCATTATCTGCGTCACATTCCGCGCATATGGCGCTATTTGGAACGGGACTTGGCGCATCCGGATTTGGCTCCGGTGGCGCGATGGTATGACGCGCATTTTCCGGCTGCGGCGCGTCGTGAGGTGCCGCAGGCTTGAGATGCTGGCGAGGCTGCAACGGAGACGCACGTGATCGATACCGCGATGATCCTCGGCGCCGGTCTTGGCACACGGATGAGGCCGTTGACCGACCTCGTGCCAAAGCCTCTGGTGCGTCTCCAAGGAAAGGCGCTGATTGATCATGCGCTCGACCGGCTGGAGGAGGCGGGGATCACGCGCGTGGTCGTCAATGTGCACTATCTTGCCGACAAGCTGGAAGCGCATTTGAAGGGACGCAAGAGCCCGCAGATTTTGATTTCGGATGAGCGGGGGCGGTTGCTCGATACGGGCGGCGGGGTCGTGCATGCGTTGCCGCTGCTGGGCGATAAACCGTTTCTCATTCACAATGCGGATACGGCGTGGATCGAGGGGATCGGCGGGTCGCTGTCGCGGATGATTTCCGCATGGGATGGGGAGCGGATGGATAGCCTCATGCTGCTGGCGCTATCGGCGTCGAGCCTTGGGTATGATGGGCATGGCGATTTCAATATGGATTCGTCAGGGGTGTTGACGCGGCGAACGGAGCGGCGGGAGGCGCCGTTCGTGTTTGCCGGCGTTTCGATCGCGCATCCGCGCCTGTTTGAGAACGCGCCGAAGGGAGCTTTCTCTCTCAACACAGTGTGGGACCGGGCGATCGCGAGCCAGCGCCTTTATGGCACGCGGCTTGATGGGGTCTGGATGCATGTCGGTACGCCGGAGGCCCTGGCGGAAGCGGACGCGCGATTGAAGCTGGAACAGGTGCGCTAGCGGCATGGGAGAGGCTGCGCGCGTCTACACGGTTCCGGCGGGGCAGCCGTTTTTGAAGGCGCTGGCGGGGGCGTTGCTCAATGGCGATCTGCCGGCGCCCGGTGGGGCGAAGCCCAACGCGGTCGATCTCACCGGTGTGACGCTGTATCTGCCGACGCGGCGGGCGACGCGGGCTCTGCAGGAGGCGTTTCTGGCGGCGGGCGGCGGGCGGGCGATGCTGCTGCCGACGATCCTGCCGATTTCGGAAGGTGATGAAGATCTGTCGCTCGTGATGGAAGCGGCGCGCGGGGACCGTGGCGCGGCGATCGGTCCAGCGATCAGCGAGATGCACCGGCGGCTGGCGTTGACGCAGCTTGTGATGCGCTGGTCGGAGGCGATGCGCGGTGGTGATGACAGCAGCATCGAGACCGTTGCGGCAGGCGCAGCGACGCCGGCACAGGCGGCGACGTTGGCGTCGGAATTGGCGCGCCTGATGGACATGGTGGAGACTGAGGGCGTTTCGCTCGATGGACTAAAAACCATCGTGCCAGAGCTCTATTCGGAGCACTGGCAGAAGACGCTGCAGTTTTTGGAGATCGTGACGGCGCACTGGCCGCTGTATCTGGAGGCCTATGGGCTGCTGTCGCCAGCTGAGCGGCGCAATGCGGTGATCCGGGCGGAAGCGCTGCGGCTGTCGCTGTCGCCGCCCAAGGGTCCGGTGATCGTGGCGGGGGTGACGGGATCGGTGCCGGCGACGGTGGAGTTGATGCGCGCGGTGGCGGCTTTGCCGAACGGGGCCATCGTGCTGCCGGCGCTCGACACGACGCTGGATGAGGAGAGTTGGGATGCGATCCTCAGCGATGGTGTAGCCGGCGCGCACGCGGAGCATCCACAGTATGGGTTGGCAAAGCTGCTGGGGCAGTTGGGTGTTCAGCGGGCGGATGTGCGCGTGTTGGCAGGTGCGGAGGTGGATGGGACGCAGCGGGCGCGGGAAGAACTGATCTCGGAGGCGCTGCGGCCGTCGCGGACAACGGGGCGATGGCATTCGTATGTGGCGCGGCTGGCGGATACGGACACACGCGCGGCGGCGCTGAACGGCTTGAGTTTGATCGAAGCGCCGATGCCACAAGATGAGGCGGAGGCGATTGCGCTGATCCTTCGCCATGCGGCTGAGACGCCGGGGCGGACGGCGGCGCTGGTGTCGCCGGACCGGTTGCTGGCGCGGCGGGTGGCCATTCGGCTGGAGAGTTGGGGTATTCGGGTCGATGACAGTGCGGGGCGGCCGTTTGCGAAGACGGTGCCGGGGGCGTTTCTCGAACTTGTTGTGGCCGCACACGCGGAGGGGTATGCGCCGGCGACGCTGATGGCCTTATTGAAGCATCCGTTGACGCGGCTGGGGCGGGATCCGTTTGCGATTAGACGGGCGGCGCGGGCGTTGGAGATTGGCGCGTTCCGCACGCCGTTTTTTGGGCAAGGGCTCGACGGCGTGGACGCCGCGCTCGAGCAGGCGCATCACGCGACGGACAGCGGAGAGCGGCGACAGCGGGCCGTTCGGCGGCTGTGGGCTGAGGACTGGGATGCGGCCCGCGATCTCGTGCTGGCGCTGAAAGTAGCGTTCGCGCCGATGGCGGAGATTGCGGCGAAGGGGGCGGCGCTGGCGATTACCGATCTCGCGCGGGCGCATGTTGCGGTGGCGGAAAGTCTGGCGCATTTGCCGGAGGAAGATGAGACATCGTCGCCGCTCTGGCATGGCGAGGCGGGGGATGCGGCGCAGCGATTTTTTTCCGAACTTTTGGCGGACGGGTTGCCGGAGGTGCGGGTGCCGCCGGCGGACTATCCGGATCTTTATCGCAGTCTGATTTCGGGGATCAATGTGCGGCCGCGCGTGCCGGTGCATCCTCGTCTGTTTATCTGGGGGCCGTTCGAGGCGCGGTTGCAGCAGACGGATGTGGTGATCCTGGGTTCGCTTAATGACGGGACGTGGCCGGAGCAGGCGGACCCCGGACCGTGGCTCAACCGGCCGATGCGGAGCGATTTGAAGCTGCCGTCGCCGGAGGAAAAGATCGGTCAGGCGGCGCACGATTTCGTGTCGCTGATGGGTGCCGGCGAGGTGATCCTGACGCGGGCGCAGAAGGTGGATGGCGTGCCGGCGGTGCCGTCGCGATGGTTGTTGCGGTTGCAGGCGCTGCTTGATGGCGCGAAGGTGCGAGGGGAGCTGCGGCCGGATCGGCCATGGCTCGGCTGGGCGCGACAGCGGGACATGATTGCGCGGCGGGCGAGCGTCAAATGTCCGGAGCCGCGGCCACCGGTTGAGATGCGGCCGCGCAAATTGTCGGTGTCGCGCATCGAGGCGTTCATCGGCAATCCGTATGCGATTTTCGCGCGCGAAATTCTGGGGCTCGAAGCGCTCGATCCGCTGGGGACGGAACCGGGTGCGGCGTTGCGCGGGAGTATCATACACGAGGCGCTGTCGAAATTTGCCAATTCGCATCCAGGCACGTTGCCGAATGACGTGAAGCGGACGCTGGTTGGCATCGCGCAGGGCATTCTCGACGACTACCGGACGCATCCGCGGATTGCGGCGTTCTGGGTGCCGCGTTTTATTCGCTTTGCCGAGTGGTTCGCGGAGACGGAGGCGGAGCGGCGTAAAGATGTGGAGCGGGTCGTATCGGAGACGAGCGGGCAACTGGTGTTTGCAGCGCCGGGCGGGCCATTTACGCTGACGGCGCGGGCGGACCGGATTGACGTGACGGGGCGCGGGATGGTGATCACCGATTATAAGACGGGTACGCCGCCCAACGCGAAGAAGGTCAATAGCGGGCGGTCGCCGCAGTTGCCGCTGGAGGCTGCGATTGCGCTCGAAGCCGGGTTCGCGCACGTGCCGGCGGGGGCGATTGCGACGCTGCGGTACATCCGGGCGTCGGGCGGGCAGCCGCCCGGCGATGAAATCGACATCACGTGCGATGATATCGCGGTGCTGGCGGCTGCAACGCTCGATGGATTGAAGCGGCACATCGCGCGGTTTGATGATGCAGCGACGCCGTACAAACCGGTGCGGCGGCAAGGGTTCTCTTACGATTTCGACGATTTTGCGCATCTGGCGCGGGTGGCGGAGTGGTCGGCGGCGGAGAGCGACGGCGCTGAGGAGGACGCGGCATGAGCGGCAAACTCGCTGCGATCGCCAAGGAACTGGAGCGCACGGCGCGGGTGCAGGAGCGGGCGTCCGATCCGGCAGCGTCGGTGTGGGTGAGTGCGAATGCGGGGACGGGCAAGACGCACGTTTTGAAGATGCGGGTCCTGCGGCTGCTGCTGGCTGGCGTGGCGCCGCAGAAGATCTTGTGCCTGACGTACACGAAGGCTGCGGCGTCGGAAATGTCGAAGCGGGTTTTTGAGGATCTTGCGGCTTGGGTGACGCTGACGGATGAGGCGCTGGCGGCGGATTTGGCGAAACTGCTATCGCGCGCGCCTCTGCCGATTGAGATGGCGCAGGCGCGGACGCTGTTTACGGCGTCGATCGAGACGCCGGGCGGGTTCAAGGTGCAGACGATCCACGCCTTCTCGGAGCGGCTGTTGCAGCGGTTTCCGTTGGAAGCCGGCGTGACGCCGGGGTTTGCGATCCTCGATGACGTCGAGGCGCGGGCGTTGAAGCGGCAGGCCATCGACGACGTGCTGGGGCAAGCGTGCCGAAATCCAAAATCGCCGCTGGCGGCCGCGCTCGATTGTGCGGTGGCGCATGCGGTGGATGACAGGTTCGATCAAATCCTAGGGGATGCGCTGAACCACCGGGGCGCGATTGAGGATGCGGCGCGGCTGGTGGGCGAGCGGGACGGGTTTGCGGAGGCGGAGGCGCGGCTGCGCGCGCATTTCGGTGTGCGCGAACCGGTGTCGAGCGCCAGGCTGATCGCGGAGATTGCCGGGTTGTTGCCGACGGTTGACTGTATGCGGCTGGCCGAATTGTTTCAGCGCGGCTCCACGACCGACCAGAAGCGGGCTGCGTGCTTGCGGGACATTGCGGCGGCGGGGGCTCAACGATCCCGCGCGCACCTGATGCATGATCTGTTCTTTGATTCCAAGGGCGGGCCGCGCGGGTCATTTGCGACGAAGAAAACGGCGCAGACGCACCCTGAGACGGAAACGGAGCTATCGCGCGCGCAGGGTGAGTTTGTGCCCTTGTGGCGTGAGTTCGTTGGCTGCGAGTTGGTTGAAGCGACGATGGCGCTCTACCGGCTCTCTGATGCAGTCCTGCAAAAGTACAGCGAGGCGAAGGCGCGGCGGGCGGCGCTCGATTTTGACGATCTCATTCAACGCACAAAGAACCTGCTCGCGTCGCATGGGTCGGCGGAGTGGGTGCTGTACAAGCTCGATAACGGGCTTGATCATCTGCTCGTCGATGAGAGCCAGGATACCAGCCCGGCGCAATGGCAGGTGGTGGCGCGGCTGGCGGAAGAGTTTTTCGCGGGCACAGGCACGCAGGAGACGCCGCGAACGATCTTTGCGGTGGGTGACGAAAAGCAGTCGATCTATTCGTTCCAGGGCGCGGCGCCGGAGATGTTCGCGGCGATGGGGGGCAAGTTTGCTGGGCTGGCGCACAGCGCGCAGGCGCCGTTTCATCGCGTCGATCTCAACGTGTCGTTCCGCACGACGGCGCCGGT
>JALHQM010000016.1:0-6986 GCA_022841965.1 Hyphomicrobium sp.
GACGGCAAGATCCTCTATGCCGAGGAAATGGACGACCAGTGGCACCCCGCCTCGCTGACTAAGATCATGACGGCTTACCTCGCCTTCAAGGCGATCAAGGCCGGTAAACTGCGCATGGACGAAAAGGTCATCTGCTCCGAATTGGCTTTTAAACAGCCGCCCTCCAAGATCGGCCTGCCCATCGGCGGCGAATTGACCGTCGAAACCGCGCTCCAGGCCCTCATCATCAAATCCGCCAACGACGTCGCCGTTATGCTGGCGGAAAAGATCTCCGGCACCGAACTCCAGTTCGTCGCCGATATGAATGCCGCCGCGCGCGATCTCGGCATGACGCGCACGACGTTCTCCAATGCCAACGGCTTACCGGCAGTCGGTCAAGTCACCACCGCCCGCGATTTGGCCAAGCTCGCCCGCGCGGTGGCCACCGAGCATCCTGAATATGCCGAATACTGGGCCATGACCCAGATGCGCATCGGCAAGATCCGCCTCGCGTCCCATAATGGTTTGCTCAAGACCTTCGAAGGCGCCGACGGCCTCAAGACCGGCTTCATTTGCGACAGCGGCTTCAACGTTGTCGCCAGCGCCACTCGCGACGGCCGCCGCCTCATGGCCGTCGTCCTCGGCGAACCCTCGGGCGGCGATCGCAACGTCCGCGCCGCAAGCCTCCTCGAACATGGGTTCCAGCAGCTTGGCTGGAAGCAGATCTTCAACCAAGCCACGATCGACAACCTCCCCGTGCCCACGGAAGCGCGCGGTCCCATCAGCGTGCGGGCGACGATCCAGTCCTGGGATTGCGGCAACGGTAAGCGCAACCCGGCTGTCGAAGCCCGCCGGGACCGGATCAAGGCCGCCAAGATCCGGCGCGAAAAAGCCAAGAAGGCCGCGTCCCAGAAGAAGACGCCGTCCGGCGCGGCCAAGCCGGACGCGGCGTTGAAGCCTGCCCCGTCTGGCACGACGCCGGGCAAACAGTCGTCCGCCGCTGGCACACCGGCCACCTCAGGCCCTGCCAAGCCCGCCTCGCCAGCACCCGCTGCAGCCGCCGGAACGCCCTAGCAACCCATTGATACTTTGAATTTTTAACGATTATCCGCCGCGATCCGGCAGACCCTCTGCGGCTGGCGTTCTTCTTGCTCTCCCTTCCGTAAAACGAAGGAACAAGAGAGAAAGCAGCATGACGATCGGTTGGCATCCTCCCGACGAAGACACCACCCCGTCCCCGGCCCCGCGCGACGTGGAATTCATGGCCGCCGTCCTCGAAGGCCGTCACGGCTGGCTGGCCGCCGACGTGGCCGAGTTCTTCTCCACTTATCACAGCCAGCACGGCGACACGGGCCGCTCATGGGCTTGGGCAGGCGTTGCCGAACTGGTCCGCCAACGCACCGTCCAACGCATCGAGCAATCCGAAGCTCTTTAATCGGATCATAGGCCGTCTGCGCTACAACCCTCCTGCCCCCGCCCCGCAACCGATACCGACACCCCCCGGCCTCGCCACGCCCCCAACCATGGTCCTCCCTTGTGATCGCTGACATCCGCAAATCGCTGACGGGCCTCGTCCGGGGAAGCGACGACCGCGCGCGCACGCAGCGTAACGCCGTCATCGCCTTTGCGCTGCGCGTTGCGAGCGCGGCGTTGCTCTATCTGACGCAAGTGGTCATGGCCCGCTGGATCGGCAGCCACGACTACGGGATCTACGTGTTTGTCTGGACCTGGGTGCTCGTTCTTGGCGGTATCACGCACTTGGGGCTGAACGCCGCGATGATGCGGCTATTGCCCGAATACAAGGAGCACGGCCAGCTCGGCCGCTATCGCGCGCTCGTGCGCGGCGGTCGCCTGTTTGCCCTGGTCGCCGGCACGGCGGTCGCAGCAGCGGGCATGGCGGGCCTCTACTTTTTCAGCGAGCACGTTACGCAGGACTATATCCTGCCGGCCTATCTCGCCCTCGTCTGCATTCCCCTCTTTGCGCTGACCGAAGTGCAAGATGGTATCGGCCGGGGGCAGGCCTGGATCTGGGTCGGGCTTGTGCCGCCCTATGTCCTCCGCCCCGCGCTGGTCTTAGCCGCGATGGCGGGTGCTTGGTTTGCAGGCTTGCCCATGACAGCCACGACAGCCGCAGGCGCCGCGATCATCGCGACGTGGGGCGCAGCCATTGCACAAACGCTGCTGCTCAATTGCAAACTCCGCAGCGAAGTCGGCAGCGGCCCGCGCAGCTACGAAGTCCGCACCTGGTTCGCAATCTCGATCCCGCTCGTGGTCGTCGCCGCTGCCGAGCTGATGCTTCAAAACACCGATATCCTCGTCGTCTCAAAATATATGACACCGACCGATGTTGCGATCTACTTCGCCTCCGCCAAGACGATGAGCCTCATCATGTTCGTGCACTATGCGGTCGGCAGCGCCGTCGCCAACCGCTTCGCCTCGCTCAATGCGCGTGGCGATACGGTGCAGTTGCGCGCCTTCGTGCGTGATGCAGTCAATTGGACCTTCTGGCCTTCGCTCGCAGCCGCCGTTGTCATTCTGGCGCTGGGAAAGCCGCTCCTCTGGCTCTTTGGCCCACAATTCGAAGCTGGCTATCCGGTGATGTTCATCCTGGTCATCGGCTTCCTCTTCCGCTCCTCGTTCGGACCGGCGGAAGTGCTGCTCTCGATGCTGGGCGAACATCAAGTCTGCGCTGCGGTGCTCATCGTGTCCGCGCTGTTGAATGTGGCTCTCAACTTCGCCCTCGTGCCGTCGTTCGGCCTCATCGGTGCGGCAGTAGCCACCTCAATCTCACTCGCAACCGCCGCTCTGCTCAATTACGTCGTAGCGCGCCGCCGCCTCGAAATCGAAATTGCGATCTGGCGCAATCTGCCGACCCGCGTCTTCGCATCCAAGCCCGAACCGTTGGCCTGACGCTCCCCCATCGCGTCACATCGGCGAAGCGAGCACCAGCGTCCAAAACGATTTGAATTCCGTCTTGGGGTCCTGCACCAGCGCAAGACCCATCTCTGCGGCCTCCGGCAACAAGAGGTTCTTGTTATGCCCCGGGCTCGCGCGCCAGCCTTTCATCACTTCCTGAAAATCGACCTGCCCCGTACCGACGTTCTCCGCAGCAAGCCGCGCCTTGTAACCCGTGCGCTTCACGCGATCCCACGGATTGGAGCCGTCCGAACCGTAGTGCGAAATCCGGTCCCATTTCGATAGATCGCGCGAATGCCCCTTTGCCGCTTCCGTCAGCTCGGCGTTGAGCTTCAACGGCTTCAGCTTGTTGTCGCGCCGGTACTGATTGATGATGTCGCGCGCTTTTTCCGGGTCAAGGCTGGTCGACGAATAATCGCGATCCGTCAGCATCCCCTTGGTCGCGTTTTCATAGGTGCCCGTCGGCGCGCGGTCGTCGAGACGCGCCATGCGCACGGGACGGTTTTGTGAAGGTTCCCCGCCAAGCGCGACGCTGGGCGTCGGCCGCTTAGCAACGGCAGCGGTTTGCCCTTCGGCAAAACCGGAAGAAATCGACCCGCTGTTCAAGCTGCAGGCCGTAAGACCGAATACGGCAACCGCCGCAACCGTGACGCGATACATGATCCCTACTCCCGCCAGATGACGCGCGGTACACTGTTTGACCATCGCAGAGACCCGTTAACTGCCCGTTAATGGTAAACCGAGCCCAAACCAGCGATTCGAGATGCCGCGACTGGCTAAGGCATGCGTTCCGCACGTTCCGGCGCGACCTATCCATCGACGCCTACTCACCTTTTTTGCCGTTGGATGGTGTCGCCATTTAGGCGTTGCGGCGGCAAACTTCGGCCGTTCGCGGACAAGATTGATGCAAAAGACTCTGCAACTCGGGTGCGCCAACCGTGGCCAACCGGACTCAGGGTAGGCACCGAGCGCGCTCCTCCGGTCACCGCCCCTTCCAACGCGTTCATTTCTCTCGCAGAGTCGTCCGCCAATGGCCGGTGATTCGCGCGTCCGGACAGCATGAGGGAGGCCCAACCCATGCCCGCACGTGCCGGCGAGGCGGTGATCGAAACCGCCCGCGATGCCGTCGCTGGACCTGTCGAAGTTCTGCTGCTCGCGCGCATTGCGTGCGAGGGCGGTGCCACGCGTGCCGACCTGACGCGCGATGCGGGCGCCCTCCTTCAGCACAAATTGTCCCCTGCCGAGATTCGCGCCGCCATAGACGCCGGCACCGCCACGCTCATCCAATCGGGTCTGGCCACCGAGACCCGTGGACGCCTATCCGCGACCGCGACTGGTCTCGGTGCCGCCGCCGCCTTTACAGAAACCGGATCGGCGCCGTTCCCCGATTGGCAGGAGGTCCGCGACTGCGCCCTCGTCGCCAAAGCTCTCGGCCTCGGCAAGGAACCTGCGTCCCGCAAAAAGAGCCTCGCGCGCCCTGAAGGCCTCCGCACCGCGATCCTGCAAAAAACTTACGGCCTCAAAGGCAAAAAGAATAGTCCCGACGCCAAGCTGCGCGCCCAACTCGCCCTCGTGGCTCTCGAGCGCGCCTTTGGCAACAAGCTCAAAGCCGGCTTCTCCAAAGGTTCCGGCCTGCCATCGAAAGCCGCCCGCACGCTCGCGGGTCAGCTCGCCGCGTCTCCCCGCGAATTCGCGACCGACGCCAAACTGATCGCGCAATTGGCGGCCGACGCCGCAGGCGCCGCCCAGACCGACCCCGATGTCGTGCGCTTAGCGCTTCTACGCCGGCTGATGACGGCGCTGCTCGATGCGGCCCCACCTCTCGCAAAGCCGGCTGCTGCGCCCGTCCGCCCGGCCCGCATCGTGGAGCAAGCGGCCAACGACACCAAGCCCGCTAAAGGCCCCCCGCCACGTCCTGGCCTGGAAGATTTCGCCGCCGCTGTGAAGCGCGCGGCGGCGAAATCCGCGCACGGTTGGCCCGCAAAAGCATTTATATCTCAAGTCTGGGATTCGATTCGCGTCGAGCACGAGATCTGGGCTCTGTCCGAGATCGAGTTCAAGATCATGCTCACCGAAGCGCACCGTCGCGGCGCCGTCGCGCTTGTGACGGCCGATCTCAAAAATAAAGATCTACGCCAGGAGATCGAACGGTCGGCGACGCCCGACCGCAACACGATCTGGCATTACGTCCGCATTGAAGATTGAAGCGGGCCTCCGCTTTGAGGCACGCATCGAGGTTTGGGTCGCATGGGTTTGATGGCAAAAAATGGTGTGAGCGAAGAGCCGAAAGATTGGGCCGCCGATGATCTGGCCCATGCCTTCGAGCATTCGATCACGTGGGAAGACGACATCTGGCGCGCCGATCCGGTCGACGTCGGCGAAGTCCATTCCAAGGCACGCCTGAAGTTTGCCGATACTCTTCGCTCCGTCACCGCCGGCAAGGGCGCCGCCAATCAGGCCCGCATCTTGCTGTTCCACGGGCAATCGGGCGCCGGCAAAACCCATCTCCTGCGCGCACTGCGCACATCCTGCCATCGCACGGGCGAAGCCTATTTCGGCTACGCCCAGATGACGCCGGATATATCGAACTATGCCGAATACTTTCTGCGCCGCCTCGTTCACTCTCTCGAAAAATCCTACAATCCCGACACGCCCGGCGAAAGCGCTCTGACGCGCCTGACGACCAAGCTCGTCTCTGACGGCGCGGTGCTGCCCGCCAAGGATCTGGAACACTTGCGCGAGGCAGCCCTCGACGAAGACGAACTCGCCCGCCTCGTGCTGCGCTTAGCTGACGACATCGTCGCCGCGCCCAAGCTCGCCAACGAAGACCTCGACATCAATATCGTCCGCGCGCTGCTTTACTTGGAGCGCCGCGACCCACGCATCGATCAGCGCGTGCGCCAGTATCTCAATGGCCGCCAACTCACGCCGCTCGCCCATCAGGCCGTCGCCGCCCTCGATCCCAACACGGGCGAGGACCGCGCCTTCGAAATCATCACCTCGCTCGGAAAGCTGATTTGGACCGTCGAGAAGGCCGCCCTCGTCTTCGCTATCGATCAAGTCGAAGATCTCCGCTTCTTCGATGACGCCGAAGAGCGCTTTCAGAAGGCGATCCGCGATCTCATCCAGATCGCCAACCGCCTGACCAACGCCATCGTTATTGTTTCGTGCCTGGATGATTTCTACGGCCAGGTTCGCGGCGCACTCCCGCAGTCCTATCTCGACCGCATCGAAAAGTCGGGACCCGTGGCGCTGCTCGAAAGTCGCACGCCGGAAGAAGCGCGCCTGATCATCGCCCGCCGCCTGCAACACGAAGCGGAAGCCAAGGCGGTCGGTCTTGCCTACCCCGACCCGACGCAATTCTTCGGCCCGCAATTCTTCGAGGAATTCGGCGGCCTCTCCACGCGGCGCCTGCTGGAACACGCCCAATCGCGCCTGCGCGAAAAGGTCAGCGGCGAACCCGAAGAGCGGCAAGAAGATGCCGGCGGTTGGGCCTCCACCCTCGCCTCCGTTCTCGGCGGCATCTTCGGTGATGGCGACAGCGGCGGCGCGCGCGGTTCGACCACGCCGATGGATTACCGCGAGATGTGGGAGCGCTTCCAGAACGCGTCCGAAGCCGAAATTCCCTCAGACGATCGCGAGATGCTCGACATCCTCACCGCCGGCCTCACGCTGGCGAAGGACGAGTGGGCCGGCGACATCGTACTCGCCACCAACCGTCTCGACCTATCCGACGATCTGCCGGCCCTCGATTTGGTCATCCGCCATAAGTCGACGGGCCACGCCGCTGAAGCGCGCGTCTTCCTTTGCAATCGCAAAACCCAAGGCGGCGGCTTGAAGCGCCAGCTCGACAAAGTGCTCACCGCGATGGCCGGTAAGCCGTGCTTCATGCTGCGCGCCTCGGATTTCCCGCCCAACGGCAAAAACCAAACCGCGCAGGCCATGCGCAAATTCCGCGAAAGCGGCGGCCGCCAGATCATCGTTCCGATCCCCGATTGGGAGCGGATCATGACGGTGCGCGAATTCCACGCCCATTACCGCCAGGATACGGGCTTCCCGGGGTGGTTCGAGGATGCGCGCCTCCTGTCCAA
>JALHQM010000016.1:7086-39231 GCA_022841965.1 Hyphomicrobium sp.
GGCCGAGCCCGCCCCGTCACGCTCAACAAAGATGTTCTCAAACGCCATGCAGCCGTCCTCGGCGGCTCCGGCTCCGGTAAGACGACGCTCGCCTTGTGCCTCATCGAACAGCTTCTGCTGCAAGGCATCCCCGCCGTCCTCCTCGACCGCAAGGGCGACCTGTGCTCTTACGCGAACCCTGACGTCTGGCGCGCAAACGACGACGAATTCAGTGAACGCCGTGGCGATCGCGAAAAACTGGCCGATGCCATCGACGTCGCCGTCTACACGCCGGGCCGAGCTTCAGGCCGTCCGATCTCGATCACGCTGCTTCCCAATGGCATCAACGAACTCCCCGAGCACGAACAGCAGCTGCTCGCAAATCTCTCTTCCGCAGCACTCGGCGAAATGCTGCATCTCAAAAATTCGGCCACCCATCAAAAGCAGTCGGGTACGCTTTCCGTGGCGCTGCGTATCCTCGGCTCGCGCTACAGTCGCGAAGTGACGCTCGCTGATCTCATCGCACTCCTGGAAGATGAGGATCCCGAACTCACCGATCTCACACAGCGCATGGATCCATCGGGCAAGATCCGCCGCGATCTCGTCGCCCAGCTCGACAGCTTGCGCCATCGCAACTCCGCGCTTTTCGAAGGCGGCGGCGAAAGCCTGCGCATGGAGAGCTTGCTCGGCATCGGCCCATTCGCGCGCGACGGCCGCACCCGCCTGTCGATCATCTACACGGGCTTCCTCGGCGACAACGAGAACATCCTTTTCTGGGTTTCGCAGTTCCTGTCCGAAGCGCTGCGCTTTTGCCAGCGCAATCCCAATGACGAATTGCAAGCCGTCGTCATGTTCGACGAGGCCGACCTCTACATCCCAGCCAACGCCAAGCCTGCCACCGCCGAGCCGCTGCAAAGCTTGCTGAAGCGCGCCCGTTCTGCTGGCCTCGGCCTCATGCTCGCGACCCAGTCGCCGGGCGACCTCGATTACAAGAGCCGCGATCAGATCACGAGTTGGTTCATCGGCCGCGTTCGCGAAGACACCGCGCTGCGCAAACTGAAAGCTGCCTTCCAGAGCGAGAGCGGCCTCGATCCGGCCGCCGTTCTGCCCCACCAGACGGTCGGCGAATTCCATCTCGTACAAGAGGGTCACGTTCGCTCGATGAAGGCGCAACGGTCGCTGATCGAAGCTGAACAGGTTCCCTTCGATCGCATCGAACAATTGGCCCACGAGACCAAGGGACAGGACGAAAAACAGCTCAAACTGTTCGACGTGCGATAATTTCCAGCATCGCGATGCGAAATTAGACAGCGTTTAGGAAAATGAAATCATTGGCTTACGACGTTTTCTGCTACATTTTGTGCAGTGCGGCATCACGTTCGCCCATGCGAGATCACATTATGACAGAACAGCGAAAAGCCAGATCCAACGGCTTTTTTCCCATGTAAGCATTGTGTCGTCGCGAAGTTTCAGGGCGTTGGCACATCGCGATGGAAGGCGTTTCGAGGCACTTGGGGAAGCGCTGAGAAATGCGGTTATGCCGGTGAAGGACCGGCGGTTGCGTGCGGGGTTGCGTAGTATGGCAGGTAAATCGTTTTTCGCGTTAGTGCTAGCATCGATGCTAGGGCCAGCGGTTGGTGTGGGGCTGTTCGTTCTTTTGAACGTTTTCTAATCCACACGCTCAACGCGGCGAAAACCCACTTGTGCTCGGCGGCACTGTATGCCGGAGCAAGTGTGGCCGGTGTGTAATATCATTTGCCCCCGTCAAGGTCAGACGGAAATCTCGCCGTTGCGCGCTGCGCTGTGACGATACTCATCACTTGCAAAATGAATTGAGGCCCGTTCGCAATCTATCCGGCAGCGGGGGCTTCCGGGTTAGCAGCGAAACGGGCCTCGCATCGGGGACTGGCCAGGAGGGCGGTTAGGCCATTCCCCATCCTGGTGTCGCTCTAGCTCTTGCCCGTGCGGGAAAGCTCAAGCTGGAGTGAGCACCAAGTCTCCTGTTCGACAGTGCGCCGGTTTTGATCCTTCGGGGCGGAATGGACGTCTTCCCGGCAGTCTGTCTCAGGGAGCCAAGAACAAGATCAAAACGAATGGGCGCGCGCCCTATTCCAGAACCATGATCAATTTCCGGCGCCGGGCGCCGGCATCACCGGCACGCCGCCCCATCCCTTGTCGATGAGATAAAGTTCTTCCGCGCCTGTGAGTTCGCTATGGGCCGGCATGCTCTTGATGGCTGTGCCGATCATCTCGTCCATCACATCGCCTCCGTCCTGGCTCGCGTTACGCGCAGTGGCAGCGCCTTCGCCTCCGGTCAAAACGGTGATGCGCCAGTTGCCATCGCGCTCGCGGCAGGCCAAGCCCTGCGGCCCCTTTCGCCGTCCGACAATTTCATAATGCCGGCAAACTCGGCCCTCTCCGTCTCGAATGGTCACCAAGGGCCGGATATCCCCTTCATTGACGAGGTTCTTGTTGCCCGACACTTGCCTGTCGAGAGCCACTTCTAGCCTGCCGGAAGCGACAAAACCTTCCCGATCCGCAACGATCAACGGGTCTAGCGCGGGCGGTGCCGTCAGCAGCGCCGATCCAATGCCGACGCCAACCACGAGCGCCGCCGCATAACTGGCAGCCGGCATAAGGCCGAACCCATTCGGGAAGAATCGCTCAAGCAAACTCGGTTGCGGCGCTGGCGCCCGCGCGTCGGACCGCGTGCCGCGCACCGTTGCAATAAGGCGATCCGGAATCGGCGCGTTCATGATCGAATCGAACGGCGAAAACTGTCCCGGTCCGGTCGCCACGAAAACTTCGAGACGCGACCGCACCGCCGGATCGACGGCCAGAATGCCGTCGAGCCAAACCTTCTCTTCAGGCGACACCTGCCCGTCGGCGTAGGCCATGATGAGTTCGTCAGGAACGTGAACCATGGAGGCGCTCCTGAATTTGTGCGGTGGACACGCCGGCATCGGCGGCGATGTGTTGATAGAGAGCTTGCCGTGCCCGCGAGAGCCGGCTCATCACCGTCCCGATCGGCACGTTGAGGATCGAAGCGGCATCCTTGTAGGAAAGCCCGTCGACGCAAACCATGGCGACGAGCACCTGCTGATCTGGCGGCAACCGGTCCATACCCTCGCTGACGGCCGCCAGCGTCAGCCGGCTTTCGGTAACGGCCCGGCCATCCTCGCCCATGACGCCGACGGCTTCGTCGATGTCCAAGACGGGGCCGCGCACCTTTTCAGAGCGCTTGCGGTCGAGCCAAAGATTTTGGGCTATCCGGTACATCCAACTCTCGAGTTTGGTTCCCGGCTCCCATTGGTCAAGACGTGAGAGCGCTCGCTCGCACGTGTCTTGAACGAGGTCGTCGGCCTGATCCATATTTCTCGTCAGCGCGAATGCGAACCTGCGTAAACGCGGCAGGAATTCGATCATCCGGGCCCTTACATCTTCCGTCACGGAATGCCCTCTCCGCGGCGCTTCGCCATGAGAACGAGGTGGTTGCCCGGATATTCCATACCTCGCAGACCAGTTCCAAGGCCCGATTCCAGCCCGAAGCCGACACCGCCAAGCCGCAAACGGGCCGAGGCAGCGCCACAAACCAAGGCTACGCCTTGTTGAGGCGCTGCCGTGAGACCGGCATTCGTGCGCCCGCATTCAGCTAGGTCCATGGGAAATATCATCAAATTCCTAACTGCGCTTTTGGAGACACTGGCCCGCTTGCCGGTGCTCGTGGTGCGTTTCCTGACCGAATGGATAGCGTTTAATCCCCGTCTCGGTCCCTTAAGGCATGTAGTCCTGGCCGCCTTTGCCTATGTCATCTTCGCAGTGTGTCTCGTTTATGTCGTCGCCCCCATTCGCGCGGTCACGGGTGCCTATACCATCGCCGACAAGCTCAAGTACGACGCCGAGCGCTGGATCGCGACCGCCATCTACGACCGACGCGGCAGTTTCGTTGGCACCTTCGATCCCCGTCTCGATAGCGTCCGCGACGTGAACTACACCGACCGCTCCATCGAACTGGGAGACTACACCGCCAATCCCGACCACAAGTCGATCCCCGTCCGAGAGGTCCCCGAGTACTACTGGAAGTGTCTCGTCTACCACGAAGACCGCTATCTCGGCACGTGGCTCAACCCCTATGGCATCGACCTGCTGGGCGTCCTCAAAATCCCTCTGTCGTCGATCCAACGAACCATAGCCAACAAGCGCCCAAGCATCGGCGTCGGCGGCTCCACGCTGCCGATGCAATTCGTCCGCGTCATCTACAAGACCCCGCCCGACGTCAGCGAAGGCGGTCTCACCAAGCTGCGCCGCAAGTTCGGTGAATGGTGGCTCGCCCCCGTCGTTCATCGTGTGCTGACTCAAGACGGTGACACGCCGCTCAAGCAATGGGCGGCCAACCACATCTGGCTCGCACAGCGCACGGGCGGATCGCCCCTGCACGGCGTTGAAGTCACGAGCCGCATCGTCTTCGGCAAAGAAGCGGGCGAACTCACCATCGCCGAGCAGATGGTCCTCGCGTCCGCCGTCAACAAGCCGATCATTCTCATGCCGGGCAGCGACAAGCTGAACGAAGTGCGCCTCGATCGCTGGCGCTACATCACGGAAGTCCGCGCCCGAACCTGCGCCGAAAAGCTCATCACGGATGAGAAAACAAAAGCTGAAATCGTTTTCGAACTGGTTAGCCTCGCCGGCGGCCCGCCAGATCCAAAGGTTCGCCCGCGACTGCAGGAAGCGCTCGACAAGTTCGCCCCCTCGCTCGCCGCACGCGCCCAGGCCAACCCCGTCATTCGCGCCAATGCGCTCATGCCATCGGCCCGTTTCGGTATGCGCGAAGAGATGAAGCAGACCTACGGCTTCTCCTGGCGCTCGTATGTCCGCGGCGTCACGACGACACTCGACACCGTCGAAAACCTCGAATTCAGCGCCAAGGTCACGGCAGCGCTGGCCCGCATCGACCAGAATGAGCGCTCAAAGATTTCCGCCGGCTACGCCCTCGATCCCGCTCGCGCCGACGGCGAGACGAAGATCCCCAACGTCGTCGTGGTCGCCGCCGACCACAAAGGCGAGATCGTGCGCTACTATGAGACCGGCGAAACCGCCGCCTACTTCGGCGCCTCCGTTGCTCGCAGCCCTGAGACCGGTCGCTACGAAGCCGAACACGATCCGCGCATGATCGCCTCCACTGGCAAAATCATTGCAGCCATCGCAATCGCGAATACGATGCGCGACACCCAGAACAGCCTCTACCTCGACACCGAAGCCCCTGCGACTGGCCTGGACACCTGCGCCCGAGGCGGCACGCAACGCCACGGCCGCCGCGCGATCGTCTCCTTCGCCTGCTCGCTCAATCCACCGCTCATCAATCGCACCGCGCTCGTCGGCCAATCCCGTGTTCAAAAACTCATCGACCGTCTCGGCTTCACGATGCCACCGGCCGATGCCGCCGGCGACGGCGTTCCGCCCTCCACTGCCGTGGTCCTCGGCCAGATTTCAGGTAGCCCCCGCCGGGTACACATGATGTCGTCCGTCGTGCTGTCCGCTCTGCTACGCCGCGGTTCCGTCCCCGTAAAATTGCCAACCCTCGTCAAATCCTACGATTTCACCAGCACCGCTGCCGCAGACGCCGCCGCCGGGCCGCTAGGCACGGGCGTTCTACCCTCCGATGTCATCAGACCGGAAGCCGTGCCGTTGGTTCGCGCCCTGCTCGAGGCGCCACTCTGTTACACCACGGGTAAAAAGCCTGCCGGCACGCTCCGCTCGCTATCGCACTGGTGCGCCGCCCGCCGTAACGATCTGCGCTTCCACTTCGCCAAGACCGGCACGCAAGTCACCGAAGACCCGAACGCCACCGTCGACGTTTGGACGACCGGCGGCCTCCAGTTCGCAAACGGCGCCGCCTACAGCTACGTCGTCCTCGTCGGCACCGGCGCGGTTCGCGAACCCTGGGCCACGTCCCTGCACGCAGCCCAAGTCGCAGCACCGCTCCTGGAAGTCCTCCTCGACGACCTGACGAGCCACGCGCGCACCAACCCACAAAACCAGCTCTTGCCGCCCCCGCCCGCCAAACCAAACGTCCCCGTCCCCGTGGCCGGCACCGCGACCGGGGCGTCCAAGTTCACCGCCGCCGATGAAATCACCCGCAATCTCGGCCGCCCTTAATCCGTCCGCGACGCACTGGCCCGCCCCGGTCGCTTGCGCACCCACTGGTTTTCGCGCATGGAGGACGCCGATTGCGCGGCGCCGCGACAACATTGGGGGAGAGCGACCATGAAGCTTGTGCGGTTCGGGAATGCCGGTTCGGAAAAGCCGGGCCTCGTCGATAGCGCGGGTCAGATCCGCGATCTCTCCGCTCACGTCCCCGACATCGGCGGCACCACGCTCGGCAAAGAAGCTCTCGACCGCCTGCGTGCCCTTGATCCCGTAAGCCTCCCCCTCGCCCCCGCTGGCGTACGCCTTGGCGCGCCCGTGTCCCGCCCCTGGAATTTCATTGCCGTCGGCCTCAACTATGCCGACCACGCCCGCGAAACCGGCCAAGAAATCCCCTCCGAGCCGATCCTCTTCAACAAGCTCGGCAACGCCATCTGCGGCCCCAACGACGACGTCATCTATCCCAAGAACTCCGATCGCATGGATTGGGAACTCGAGATCGCCTTCGTCATGGGCAAGCGCGCCCGCTACGTCGAAGAAAGGGACGCGCTTGCGTATGTCGCCGGCTACACGATCTGCAACGACGTCTCCGAACGCCGCTTCCAGATGAAACGCAACGGCCAGTGGATGAAGGGCAAGTGCGCCGAAACGTTCGGCCCCCTCGGACCGTGGCTCGTGACCACCGACGAAATCGATCCCGGCAACCTCGCCATGGAATTGAAGATCAACGGCGAGACCCGTCAAAAGGGATCAACCTCCACAATGATCTTCTCGATTCCTTATCTCGTCGCCTACATCACGCAATTCTGCGTGCTCGAAGCCGGCGATGTCATCACCACCGGTACGCCTCCTGGCGTCGGCTCCGGTATGAAGCCACCGCAGTATCTCAAAGCCGGTGACGTGATGGAACTCACCATCGAAGGCCTCGGCACGCAGCGCCAGACCGTCATTCCTTTCCCTGGCTGAATTTTATACGGCCCACAAAGAAAAGCCGCCGCCCCTGTGAGGGCGGCGGCGAAGAACACCGTGCTGCTGAGCGCGATTACGACGACAGCCGCAGGCCGTTGAGCCGCTTAGCAATGTCCTTGAACGTCAGGCGGAGCGCCGCACCGTCCTCGGCGGGGTAATAGTGCGCCGGCGAAGTCGCGCAGTATTGGAGCGTCGGCACGACGTCAGCGGGAACCTGGAAGCCCACTGTATAAATCGTAACACCGTTCGCCTTCATCGAGTCGCACAACGCCCGCGCCTGCGTGACCGACGTGCCGTTGGGGTTCTCATAGTAGTTGTTGAACATGCCGTCGGTCATCAAGATCGCAACTTTGCGGAAGTCGGTATTGTCGTAATCCACGGGCGTGCTTTCGCTAGGGAATACAGACGCCCATTGCGGGGAAAGGAGATAAGACGCCCACGCAATCCCGAGATGCCCAGCCGTCATGCCGCTCGCGGACAGCGAAGCGATCGCATCATCCAGCGCATCGAGGTCGTTCGTCAGCGGCTGGATTTCCGCGGCCGGACAGCTAGCGGAGCGCCGGTTCAGCTTGTCGGTCACAGGGCTTGCGTCGGTGAAGGCATTGGTGCCCCGCCGCTCGGTGACGCATGAGGTATAGCGCCCGGGCAATGACCGCCCGCGTGAGTCGGTACCGTTTGAGATGGTCGCGGCAAGATCACCGGCATTCACCGCGGTAGAGAACGGCGCAATAGCCACCTTGTTCGAGTGCGGCACATCGGCCGGCAGCAAGATCTCGATGAGGTCCGCGGCAGCAAGTTTCAGATCTTCAATTTTTGATCCAGCCATCGATCCACTGACGTCCAGCATCATCGAGACCTCGACATCCTTGACGTCGAACACGGCCTCAGCGTTCAAGGTCAAATCGAGATAATTGGTACCGGTAATGGCCATGATGGTCGTCGGCACGCGGACGTTGGCGACCAACTGGACGCTGTTGTCTTCGCGATTGGGCGTCACCGTAACACCTTGGACAAGGGCATTTGCGGCATTTTGCTGGAAATTCGTATTGAAATACTCAAGCACCAGCGCTGTGAGCTCAGCGTCGGTCGGATTGCTCAATCGCAGAGCCTTCGCCCCCGCCAGCGCCGCCGCATCAAGAGCGCTAGCCGCCATGCTCGAGACCCGGCTCCCGCGCGCCGTATCGACGCTCATGCCAACGGCAACTGTGATGACCAGCATCATCAGTCCGAAGATGGGAGCGATGGCCCCCGATTCGGATGTGTGGAACTTCAGCAGAGACTGTTTAACGCGGGACATGTTTTTATCTGCCATCCAGAGTTGATGCGTTAAAGCTAGCCCTCCAGATGTAAACAAAATATTGCATTAATTAAATCGAGAGGCTGATTGGATCGAATTCGAAATATCCGGGTTATTTTTATAAAAACAGAAATGATCAAATGTTGTCGGCACCGGAAAGACAAAGCTAACCATCCGGGGGCGAACTCAACGAGCCCTCAAAGGAAAAGGCCCCGCATCGCGGGACCTCTCGGTAAATTCAGGGGATCGGGTATGTTCTAATTGGGTCGCCGCTGCCCAGCATCCCACCGATAGTCGCCGGGTGGCGCGCTCTCCGCGAAATCCTCGATAAGGCCGCTCAGCTTCTGCCAATCACCACCGTCGCTGCGTCCAATCTTGCTTAATTGAGATTCATGTAACTTAAGCCGTTGCAGCAATTGCTTGCCCTTGAGGTCGAGATCGCCCGCACCGTCTTCTGCCTCCAGGCTTCCAATGAGCTTGAGCACGATTTCCTGGTATCGCCCGCCCTGGATCAGGAGCAACGCCGGCAGGATCTGCCGCAGCTGGTCGGCAACAGAATCTATAGCTTCGCTTGGAAATTCCTCGTGCCGCAGCGCGCTCGCCGCAAGATCGAGTTCCTCATTCAACTCCTGTAGATCGGTATCGATATGGACGCCGATGGTACGCTGCTGCTGGCAAAGCCGCCGCAGTTGCTCGCCCAGAACATTGGCGTGTTCAAGTGCGCCGGTCCCGGCGAGATCGCGGTAGATCGACGGCGCAACACCCATGCCCATCATGAGTCGCTGCCGGATAACTTTGAGATCGACGTCTTTGCGCGGCGGATGCACAACGGCGGTTACCGGGTCGTCGGCAGGGAGATTGGCGAGGTGATGCTCCAGCGCAGGCGGCGTCGCATCGAGCCGGCCGCCGGCAATCGGTGCGCTCGCTCGCCGCCCCTGATCAAGCTGATAACTCCCAGACGTAAACAGCGACCGCGCCCTGAGGCGCGCCAGAGTCTGGTAGAGATCGCGGTGGATGAAATAGTGCGAGCCCGCAGCGTCGGTGCGTTGCACCCGCTGATGCACGGACCCGGCATTCAAGAGCTGACGCACCACGCGCTTGTCGGTGTCGTCCGTCACCTCCGCCAACTTGATCTCGGCCATGAACCCATGCTTCTCGGTAATCGGATGCATGTATGAGAGAACGGTGTCGATGTTACGCGCAACGTCCGGCAACAGAGCAACGGAAACGGTCTTCTCCATGTCGGCAATGGTGGCGTGCTGCGCGTTCGCCTGGAACGCCTTCTTCGAGATGCCCGACAGAAACTCGAACAATTCTGCCCGCACCAGATACCGGTCCTGCTCGTGATCGAATTCGACCGCGTGGATCGTCGTGCCAGCATTGAGCACGCCCAGAACCCGCTCTGCACTTTGCGGATCGAGCCGCTCTGGGCGCACCTCGGCCATGAATCCGCGGTCGTTCGTGATCGGTCGCATCGCCATCAGCGTCACGCGCGCGGTCTCGAACGTATCGGGAAGCAGCGCGTTCTCAATGATGCCTTCCAGCTGTTCTGCGGTCCGCGCCTTGCTCGTCGGCACGTCGGAAAGCGGTGAGCGCACGGCATTGGCGCCGAACAGACCGGACATGAAGATCAAGCTGTCGATCGCAATGGCGATGCCGAGCGCCAAATAGGCCAGCCGGTTGCCATCTTGGAAGGCGTTGATCGACACCACGAAGTTGTGCGCCTTGTCGTCCCGGTTGAGCTCGATGAAATTGATCTTCGTGCGTAGCGTATCGGTATCGATGGACGGCAGTCCGCTATCGGCAAGGCAGCGCCGGGAAAAGCCAAGCAGAGCGTCAGTCGACGTGTTGGCGTTGAGCTTGTCGCCGCCAATACAGGTGGCGGCAAAAACCTGCGCGCCGGTATCGAGCGCTAACAGCAGCTGTGCCGCTTCCTGCGCGCGCTTGGGATCGCAATCGATGGCCGCCACGCGCTCCTTCGTCTTCGGCGTCGATATCATGGCGTTCAAAAGCTGCGAGCACTGCTCCTGGACGGACTTCAAGCCCGCTCCGTCGGGCTTTTGCCGGAAGGCGACGCGCGCGGCTTCAAACTCCGGCAAGACCCGCGCAGGGTCAACCTTTGGCAACGCGTCGGCTTGGCGGGCCGGCTCGCTGGCAGCCGCAATGCGCTGCTGGGCCGTATCCGCTTCCCCTGTGAGCTTGGCGAGACTCCCGTCGATGCCGGCCAATTCCCGCCTGATGGCATCGATGCGGCCGCTGGTCTCGTCCACGCGCTTTTGCGCGTCCCGCACCCGCTGCTCACCGATCTTGTAATAATCTTGCAGCTTACCGAGTTCGGCCAACCGTTCCCGATAGATCTGCCCGCGGCCGACCTTCAGCGTTCCTTCGACACCCTTCTCCTCGGCCATGGCCTCGACGCGCTTGGCGTCAACTTCCTTAGCGCGTGCATCCAGGTCGCTCTTTTTCGTCTGCAATTCGGCAACGAGCCCCGGGCGCTCCGCCTCGAGCCGCGCAACCTCTTCCGTGAGCGACGCCTTTTTCAGCGACAATCCCGCCTGACTGCTCTGCGCCGTGGCGATCCGCTCCTGCTGCTCGGCAATCCCGCGCCGCCGCTCTTCCATCTGCTCGACGTAGAACGCTTCGATGAGCTTCTCCGCCCCGCGTGACGCCGTCGCCAGCTTGTCGAGTTCACCGTCGTAAGCGAGCCATCCTTCGGACTTGAACAGAGCGTCCGCCGCATCGAAGCGGCGCGTCTCGATCGTCTGACCAATATCTGCGACAATGCCAGCGACTTGGTTTTGCGCGCGCAGTTCCGCCGCCCGCACGCGCTCCTCCTGCGGGAAGATCGCATTGAACCGGCTGTCGAACGAAAAGAACACCGATGACGCCATGCACGCGAGAAACATCACCCACAACATCGCATTCTTCGCGATCACACGCGTCGATTGCAGATAGGGCTTCACCACGTCGCTGGCCGAATAGAGCGCCACGAGTGCTGCCACCAGCAACCCAACCACGATGATCAGCAAGCCGTCGCCCGTCGCCATGGGGGTTTGCGCACCCGCGCCGTCGCCGCCCATCAGTGAACCGCGAAACAGGAACATGGCAGCGAGGGTCACAAACAGAAGGACGCCGATGAGGCCGCCCATGGCAGCCTGCACCGGCCGGGGCAGCGTGCCCGAATGCCCGGCCGCCTTCTGGCTCATGCCGGTCGCGAAGCTTTCGCCGATCAACCAAGCAATGATCAACATAATGCCTTGAATGCCGAACGTGATCATGAACGAGAGCACCGGCTCGTTCGTGAAGTTCCGCATCCCGTCCCATGTCGTCCAACCCGAAGCGAGCGATAGGACGATGCCGGTTGTGCCAAGCAACGCCAGCCGCCAGTTAGTGAAGAACACGTCTTCAATGGCCTTCCAGATCCGCGGCATGATGCGGTAGAGCCCCGCGAGCGCCAACAGGATCGCGACACCCAAAAAGATCTTGGCTGAAAGCGCTTGTACGGCAGCGGGGTCCTGCAAAGCCGAAACATCCGGCCAAGCCATGCCGGACGGCGGGCCAACGGCCGGTGAGGTGGGAACAGTCGTCTCAGCCATGTCAGAAACCCCTGCAACCTCAAGCGGTGCGTTTGCGGTCAGTGTTCGTTCGGGTCACGCCCCGTCCGCACGTATAGCCCGCTTCAACCCCGGAACGGCCTTGTCCGTGTGATCCGTCGCACGAGTTGCCAATTCAAGGTCGTACGGCGTCTAAATTGCGGCGCGCGACACTTGAAGCTAATTAAAGTTTATTCACTCCGGGCCGGCCACGTCTTGTCAATCCCGGTCGCACCGAAGTCAGCACCAATATCCTTGGCTCGGACACCTGTTATGATATAACTATAACCGTCCTCGGTCTGGACAGAACCGGGGACCGGCTAAAGGCAGCAAGAACGGCAGCAAGGGTGAACAATGAGCGAAACTCAGGCCCCAACCAAGTCCGACGCGAACCAGCGGTCACCCTTTCCCAACCCCGACCAGCAGACGGCCAAAAAGCTCGCTCAGACAGTGGAGCGCGCCGCCAAAGTCTTCGCCGATAAGAGCTTGCGCTTTACCAAACTGCGCCAGCAGGTCTTCGAGGAAATCGCCGCCACCCACGCCTCAATCGGAGCCTATGAAATTCTGGCCCGCCTCGGCGACAAAGGCACCCGCGTCGCCCCCATCTCGATCTACCGCGCCATCGATGCGCTGCTTGATGCCGGCGTCATCCATCGCCTCGAAAGCAAAAACGCCTTCTTCGCCTGCCGCCGAACCGACCACACGGTCAAAGGCCGCCGCCCCATCTTTCTATCGTGCGAGAAATGCGGCGCCGTCGGCGAAGTCGATGGCCAGCACATTTTCGATCTGATTGGCGAAGCCGCGAAGGAAGCGAAATTCACGCCGCGCATCAAGTTCGTCGAGGTCCAAGGCCTCTGCCCGCGCTGCACGGCCGCCGCTGAAAAAGCCTGACGCTCCGGACCAGACGGGAGATCTGAACGAATGACCGGCGCGACACCCGCTGAGACCGCCCATGACCATGATCACGGCGACGACTGTGCCTGTGGTCACGACCACGGCCCCGCAAAGCCATTCGACACCGCAGCCCTCATTTCAGCCCGCGGCCTCACACTCATGCGCGGCGATCGCCTCATCCTCGATCACGTCGACGTTGACATCCACCCCCGAGAGATCGTCACCCTCATCGGCCCCAACGGCTCCGGTAAAACGAGCCTCGTGCGCGCACTCCTCGGCGTGCAAGAACTCACCGGTGGCGAGATTAGCCGCGTCGAAAGGCTAAAAGTCGGCTACGTCCCGCAACGGTTCGATATCGACCGCGCGCTGCCGATGACGGTCGCCCGCTTCCTCTCCCTTGGCCACAAAGCGCCGCCGAGCGCACTGAGCGCGGTTCTCGCCGAAGTCGGCGCCGAACGCTGCTTCGGCCAGCAGTTGAGCGAACTCTCCGGCGGCGAACTCCAGCGCGTTCTTCTCGCCCGCGCCCTCGTCGCCAATCCCGAACTCCTCGTCCTTGACGAACCCGTCCGCGGCGTCGACTACACGGGCGAAGCCGATCTCTACGCCCTCATCGGCAATCTGCGCGACAAGCGCGGCATCGGCGTCCTGCTCGTCTCCCACGACCTGCACGTCGTCATGGCCCAGTCCGATCGCGTTCTTTGCCTGAACGGCCATATCTGCTGCTCAGGCGTCCCTGAAACCGTCGCCCAGCATCCCGAGTACATGCGCCTCTTCGGCCCCGAGACGGCGCGCGCCTTCGGTGTTTATCGCCACCATCACGACCACGCCCACGGCCTCGATGGCCGCGAACTGCGAGGCGCACACGATCACGGTCACAGCCACGGGGACGCCCTGTGATCGAGCCGTTTCTTCTGCGCGCGCTGGCCGCCGGCATTGGCCTCGCGATCATCGCCGCCCCGCTCGGCGCCATTCTCGTCTGGAACCGCATGGCCTACTTCGGCGAGACGGTGGCCCAAGCGAGCCTCGTCGGCGTCGCACTCGGCCTCCTGCTCAACATTGATGTCACACTCAGCGTCATCGTCACGACGCTCGCCGTCGCGTCTCTACTCATTGTGCTTGGCCGTCAGAAGCTCGTCCCACTCGATGCCATCCTCGGCCTCACCCATCACGGCACGCTGGCCCTCGGCGTCATCGCCACCGCCCTCATCGCCGGCCCGTCCGTCGACCTGATGGGCTACCTTTTCGGCGACGTCTTTGCCGTCACGGAAGGCGACCTCTGGCTCATCTACGGCGGCGGCGCTGTCGTCCTCACCGTCATGGCCTGGCTCTGGCAGCCGCTCCTGCGCGTCGCCGTGCATGAGGAATTGGCCTCCGCCGAAGGCGTCCCCAGCCGCCGCGTCCGCGCAGCCTTCATCGTCGTCTTGGCACTCACCATCGCCATTGCCATGAAAATCGTCGGTGTGCTGCTCGCCATTGCCTTTCTGATCGTGCCCATCGTCGCTGCGCGCCCCTTTGCCGCCACCCCCGAAGGCCTTGTGGTCACAGCCGCCACCGTCGGCGCGGCCAGCGTTGCCCTAGGTCTCGCCTTCTCGTCCAATGTCGATGCGCCCGGCGGCCCGTCGATCGTTCTCTGCATGGCCTTGATCGCAGGAGTGTCTCTCGCCATTTCCAGCCGCCGCTAACCACGCGGCCATCTGGCGATCCCGTGTCCAATGCGCTAGTGAAACGAGTATCCCGGCGGTGTCGCGCCGGATCGAAAGAGGCAACGGCTCGATGACAACCGACGCTAGTCCCACCCGCGCACCCCGGCGCCCCTCAATCGCCGTCTCGGTCGGTGGCGTCATCGTCGGCGGCGGCGCCCCCGTGGTCGTCCAGTCGATGACCAATACCGATACCGCCGATATCAAGGGCACCATCGAACAGGTAGCAAGCCTGTCCCGCGCGGGTTCCGAAATCGTCCGCATCACCGTCGACCGCGACGAAGCCGCCAAAGCCGTTCCCCATATTAAAGAAGGCCTGCTGAAGCGCGGTGTGAATGTCCCCCTCGTCGGCGACTTCCACTACATCGGCCACAAGCTCCTCGGCGAAAATCCCGCCTGCGCCGAAGCCCTCGACAAATACCGCATCAATCCCGGCAACGTCGGCTTCAAAGACAAGCGCGACAAGCAATTCTCCTCCATCGTGGAAATGGCGATCCAATACGGCAAGCCCGTCCGCATAGGCGTCAACTGGGGCTCGCTGGATCAGGAACTCCTCACCCACCTGATGGACGAGAACGCCGTCTCGGAAAATCCCAAAGGCGCCCGCGAAGTCATGCGAGAAGCCATGGTCCAGTCAGGCCTCCTCTCCGCCGCCCGCGCGGAAGAACTCGGTCTCGGCGCCGATAGGATCATCATCTCGGCTAAAGTCTCCGCCGTCCAAGACCTCATCGCCTGCTACGAAATGCTAGCCGCCCGCTGCACCTACGCGCTCCACCTCGGCCTCACCGAAGCTGGTATGGGCTCGAAGGGGATCGTCGCCTCATCCGCCGCCATGGGCATCCTGCTCCAGAAGGGCATCGGCGACACGATCCGCTTTTCCCTTACCCCCGAACCCGGCGGCGACCGCACGCTGGAAGTCCGCGCCGCCCAGGAACTCCTCCAGACGATGGGCTTCCGCGCTTTCGTCCCCGTCGTCGCTGCCTGTCCCGGCTGTGGCCGCACCACGTCCACGACCTTCCAGGAACTCGCCCGCGACGTGCAGGACATGATCCGCGATCGCATGCCCGACTGGAAAACGCGCTACCCAGGCGTCGAAAATCTCAACCTCGCCGTCATGGGCTGCATTGTGAACGGCCCCGGAGAATCCAAGCACGCCGATATTGGCATCTCGCTTCCCGGCACCGGCGAAGCCCCCGCCGCCCCCATCTTCGTCGACGGCGAAAAGTTCACGACACTGCGCGGCCCTCGCATCTCCGACGAATTCAAGGAACTCGTCGAAGAATACATCGAAGCCCGCTTCGCCCGCGGCGCCCCCAAAGGCCACCGCATCGCCACCAAATCAAAGCCGGAAACGGTTGCCTAACCCCCCCAAAAAAACAAAGGCCGGACCTCTGGGCAGAGGGTCCGGCCTTGTTTGACCGCCTCGGGGGGAGGCGGAGTGGCTGTCTCGCCTCAGAAACGGAGATGAACAATCCCCGCGGGAGAGAGAGGGGCAAGACAGCTCATTCGACTGGGCAGTCGAAAGGGATGAACTCAGAACATACTCAGCACGCGGTCGCGAACGGCAGTTCCGGCTCATCGGCCCGCTCGCCGGCCAAAGGCGCGACGACCGGGAACGCAATAATGTTCGTGTGCTCGGAGACGTCGATGCCGGCGCGGCGCTGACGGAACCAGCGGAGCGACGTGTTCGTCATCACCGCATCTTCCTTCACCGGCTGGATCAGGAGACCATCATCGGTCTCGAGGTACCGGCCGAGCCAGGTTTCGAGTGTCTCTTCGCTTTCGTCCGAGCGCACGTACCACGTGTTCTCCAGCGGACGCGCCCAGCTCGAGCCGAGGCTCATGATGGCGTGGGCGACAACGTGCTTGGAAACGTGGGGCTTCGCGAGGTCGTAGGAGATGAGGTAGGTGCGCATCGGGGGAGCTCCTTGGGCTGGAGGAGAAGGCGAGGTCTATTCTACGGGGAACGCGGGGGGGACTCTATGGCCGTGAACATAGGAAGAACATGCCGTGAGTCGCGGGCCCCGTCCAGCCAAAGTTCAGGTTTTGTTCTTTTCTGATGCGGCGAAATATATTATATCGTAAAAACAATAGGTTGCACGGTTGTATGGTGAGCTTGTATCAGCCAAACAGGTTCAGTTGGTCCGGCGAGCGAGTCTTGAGCGGGAGCCGCTTATGGAGGCTGGCATCAACATGTCCGGCAAGCTGTGGATAGCGTGTTGAAAACGCGCCGAGTGCTTTCTCGCGCGCCCGCGGAAATCGCACGCCTTCCCAAATTTCATAGATGCGGCGCGGGTCGCAATCATACCGCGCGATGAGATCCTTGCGCCGGACGCGCAGCCATTTGGCGATCCAGATCTCGATGGCATCGGTCTCGGTGAGCGGCCGCGTTGTGTTGAACGCGGGCGGGGCAGGCTCAGGACGATGATAAAACGGCAGCGGCATCGGATACTCGAACGCTTGACGAACGGAACGGAACGCGATTGATCGCGCTGAACTCCAGCAATCTTATGACCGCACCCCATCGGCCGCGAGAAAAAAGTGATCCTCTTCCCCGCCATCGACCTCAAAGACGGCCAGTGCGTGCGCTTGAAGCTCGGCGAAATGGACCAAGCAACTGTCTTCAATGACGATCCCGCCGATCAAGCGGCCCAATTCGAAGCCCAGGGCTTCTCTTATCTCCACGTCGTCGATTTGAACGGCGCGTTCGCCGGCAAACCCGTCAATGGCGCCGCCGTTGATGCAATCCTCGCCCGCGTGAAGATGCCAGTTCAACTCGGAGGAGGCATCCGCGATCTCGCGACCGTCGAAACCTGGCTCACCAAAGGCATCCGCCGCGTCATCCTCGGCACCATCGCCGTCCGCGATCCCGCCCTCGTCAGGGAGGCCTGCAAACGCTTCCCCGGTCGCATCGCGGTCGGCATCGACGCCAAAGGCGGCAAAGTCGCCGTCGAAGGCTGGGCCGAAACGTCTGAACTCACCGCCATCGACCTCGCCCGCCGCTTCAAAGACGCCGGCGTCTCGTCCATCATCTATACCGACATCGAACGCGACGGCATCCTGAAGGGCCTAAACCTCCCCGCCACCGCCGAATTGGCCCGCGCAACGTCCATCCCCGTCATTGCCTCCGGCGGCCTCGCCTCCATCGCCGACGTAAAGGCCCTCATGCAGCCCGAATACCGCCTCCTCGAAGGCGCCATCACCGGCCGCGCCCTCTACGACGGCCGCATCGACCCCAAGGAAGCCCTCGCCGTCCTGGCGGCTGCGTAGAATGATCGGTCGCTGACAACACTTAGATTTGAGGCGGGGGATCCCCGTCCGCTTTGCGTAATTCCGGCGGCGGCTCGCTCTTGCCCCCACGCCACCACGTCTTGAAATTCTGCCGCCACAGCCGCACACGCGGAATGTCATAGGCGAGCACGGCGAGCCCCAGCGGCACCATCCAGAAACCGAGGATCGGAAGAAATCCCAAGAACCCGAAGATGATCAGCAGCACGCCGATCGCCATCCGTGCCGGTGCATAGTCCGGCAGATCGTAGCTCCAACTTCCAATGCGAATGGTGCGCGCCAAAGGGTGCTCCTGTCTCGGTCAACGATCACCCGAACATAGGGTCATCGTGGTCATTTGGGGAAGTGTTCAAGACGGTAAAGCGCGATCCTTTGTCCCCGGTTCCGGGTAGACTGCCGGTCCCGGCCGCAAGTGAGGACCTTTGAGCCATGGTTGATGAGGTGCCCCCCCGCCGCTACGAACTCGAAACCGCCGGCCACCTGGCGCTCAAGCGCGTTCCCATCGTGTCTCAATCAAAGAGCGTCGGTGATGCCCGGCAACTCATGCGTTCGGCTGATTTCGAAACCGTCGACCTGATCCTTCTGACCGACGCCGCCGGCCGCCTCACCGCATCTGTCGAATTGCGCGCGCTCGTCGAAAACGATGATTCGACGCCGCTCGCGTCTATCGCCCGTACGGATTGGCCAACCATTCCAGCGGAAATGGATCAGGAGGACGCGGCATCCATCGCCATCCGCGAAAAAGTCACCGTCCTTCCCGTCGTCAATGAAAATGCCCGTCCGGTCGGCTTGCTTGCCGCGCACACGCTGATTGACGTTTTGGGCCGCGAGCATCGCGAGGACGTCCACTTGATGGCCGGCATTTTGCGAGAGAGGGAGGGTGCGCGTCACGCACTCGAAGATCCACCACTGAGCCGCGTTGCACGCCGTCTGCCCTGGCTGTTGGCCGGCCTCGCATTGAGCTCGGCCGCGACCGGCGTTATGGCGACCTTTGAAAAGACCCTGCAATCAAATGTTATGATCGCATTCTTTATTCCTGCCATTGTCTACTTGGCTGATGCTGTCGGCACCCAGACCGAAGCCATCGCAGTCCGTGGCTTGGCCACGCGCAGTCAGCCGCTGATCGCGCTGCTCTGGTCCGAGGTGCTCACCGGCGCCATCATCGGCCTCATCCTTGGCGTGCTCGCCTTCGCCGGCGTCTGGATTGTCTTCGGATCCATCTCTGTGGCAACCGGTGTAGGCGTATCGTTGTTTGCCGCCGGAGCCATCGCCAGCGGGATCGGATTGATGTTCCCCTGGGTCCTGGGACGCATCGGCCTTGATCCGGCGTTCGGCGCAGGTCCCGTCGCCACCATCGTCCAGGATGTCTTCACGATCATGATCTACTTCATCGTCATGACGAAAGTGATTGGATTGACGGCCTGACGGACAGGAAGCGCCCCATTCGCAGATATCGCCGACAGAAAGCCGGCGCTAAATCTTCCATCCCGAATGGATCGCCGCCACCCCGCCGGTCAAGTTCCGGTAGCTCACGTTCCCGAATCCGGCCTCGCGGATCATCTGCGCAAAGGCCTCCTGCTTAGGAAACTTGCGGATCGATTCCACGAGATATTGATACGGCTGCGCGTCCCCTGCCGTCAGCTTTCCAAGCCGCGGAATGACCTCGAACGAATGGAAATCATAGATCCGGTCGAGGATCGGAACCTGCACGTCGGAGAACTCCAGGCACAAGAAGTGCCCGCCGGTTTTCAAAACACGAAACGCTTCCTTCAGTGCAACATCGATATGCGTCACGTTCCGGATGCCAAACGAGATCGTGTAGGCATCAAACGTCTTCTGATCAAAAGGCAGCTGCTCGGCGTTCCCCTCGATCAGCGTGATGCGGTTCGCATAGCCCGCGTCCGCCACGCGCTGCCGTCCCACATCCAGCATCTCCGGACTGATGTCGCAGATCACCGCGCTCGTATTGGGCCCACCGGCCGCCAGCGCCCGCATCGCGATATCGCCCGTGCCACCCGCCACATCGAGCAGCCGGAATGCCGCTTCGCCCCTTGGCGGATTGAGCATCGAGACGAAGTCGGATTTCCAAAGCCTGTGCAGCCCGCCCGACATCAGATCGTTCATGAGGTCGTAACGTTCCGCGACCTTCGAGAAGACGTCATTCACGAGGCCCTGACGCTCCTCTTCGCGCACGGTGCGGAAGCCGAACGAGGTGCTGGTATCAGTCGAATTGGGATTGGATGTGCTCATGCGCAAAACATACGCGGCATCACGCGCCATCGCCAGTGGGCAATTGCGATCAGTGTTCCAGCAACCGGTGCCCCGTCCCACTCTGGAGGAAATCCGCCACCGCCTGCGCCAGCACCGGCGCCAGCAGAAACCCGTGCCGATACGCTCCGTTCACCATGATGCTGGCCCCGCCATCCACCACCCGGGCGCGCGGAACGTTGTCGGGGAACGCCGGCCGCACGCCCGCGCTCAGTTCCAAGATCTCCGCCTCCCCGAACGCCGGATGCAGCGTGTAGGCGGCCCCCATCAATTCCAGCGCCGACCGCACGGACACCGGTCCTGCGTCCTCGCTCTCGATCATCGTCGCGCCGACCAGATAGCGGTTCTCGCCCCACGGCACGACGTAGAGCGGATGCCGGGGATGGAGCAGCCGGATCGGCCGCGAGAACCGCACATCCGCCGTGCGGATCAACAGCCGCTCGCCACGCACCCCCCGCAGATCCGGCAGCCGGTGCCGCGACCCCAGACCTCGGCAATCAATGATAATCGTTTCGCGATCGCTCTCCTCCAGCGCCCGCCCGAAATGCAAATCGACTCCCGCCTCCTGGCAAGCCGTCAACAAGAAGGCCAGCGCATGGGGCGTCGCCACATGCGCTTCGTCCGCAAAAAACAGTGCGCTTGCAAAGCGATCCGCAAGATCGGGCTCGACACCCGCCAGCGCCGCGCGATCGAGCCTCTGGTGATGGGCGGTCAGCTTGGCAAAGCGCACCATATCCGGCTGGTCGCGCGGCACGGCCACCACGAGACTACCGTTATTGACGACATCGGGATAAACCGCGCGCCACAGCACCAAGCCTTCGGCACCAAAATCGCGCACGAGCGGCGGCGCCGATTCCGCCTCCACCCAAGGTGCGAGCATCGCCCCCGCATGCCGGCTTGCACTGCTGGAAAGCGGTTCAACTTCGCGGTCAACCAGCATCACGCTGAACCCGCGCCGCGCCAGCGTCAACGCCTGCCACAACCCGATGATCCCTGCCCCCGCGACTGTGATGCGTCGGCGCGTCATGGTCTTAATCTCCAAGGGCCGCACCCTCGCGGCGCGGATCGCTGGCACCTTCCAGGGTGCCACCGCGCACGGCAAGGATGTTGAGACCCGAGTTCATGAGATCGGCATGGACGGCATGCCCATAACCTCTCAAACGCAATCCCGTCATGATCGACTGCCAGTCCGTTTCAATATCTGCACCCTCACCCATGCTGCCGAAATTCATCAGTGACGACGCCTGATACGCATCGAGCTTCCAGTCCATCAACGCAACAAGTGCCTTAGTGACGAACAGTATGATCCGCCCGCCGCCCGGCGAGCCCAAGACAGCAAACACATCGCCTTTGTCGTCAAACACAATTGTCGGCGACATCGTGCTACGCGGACGCTTTCCGCCCTCCACCCGATTGGCGATCACCTGTCCGTCAGCATCGATGGGCAGGAACGAAAAATCCGTCAATTCGTTGTTGAGCAGAAATCCGGCCGCCATCACGCCCGACCCGAACACGCCCTCAATCGTTGTCGTCATCGCCACCGCATTGCCATCCGCATCAATCACGGAGACATGGCTGGTGCCCGTCGTCTCCAACGTCGCGTCAGTCCCGAACGCGCGCTTGGCCACCCCCGGCGGCAATCCCGGTGGCGGTGGCGGCATAGCTTTCGCAGGATCGATAAGTTTGCGCCGCTCAGCGAGATACGCCGGATCGATGAGACCAGACGGCACCGGCACGAACGCCGGGTCCGCCAGATACCGCCCACGATCCGCATACGCGAGTTTCTGCGCCTCCAAGATGAGATGCACGCCGTGCGCGGGCAATCTCCCATCGGTCACGCGCCCGAGATCGAACGGCTCGATGAGGTGCAGAATTTGCGCAATCGCGGTGCCCCCGGACGACGGCGGCCCCATCCCGCACACCCGATAGACGCGATAGGGCGCGCACACTGCTTGCCGCTCGATCACGGCATAGCCGGCAAGGTCCGCGACCGTCAGATCGCCGGCAACGTTCGGCGCCCGCGCCACGGCACGCAGCACTGCCTCTGCCACGTCGCCTGCATAGAACCCGTCCGGTCCCCTCTCCGCAATCGCCCGCAGTGTCGAAGCATAGGCCGCGTTTTTGACGATCGTTCCCGCCGCGAGCGGCGAACCGCCATTGTCGAAAAAGTACGCGCGCGCGGTTTCGTCGAACGCATCGATCCCCGTCAGCCGCAACAACAAATGCAGTCGCGGAGTAACCGTGAACCCCCCCTCCGCCAACCGGATCGCCGGCTCGAACAGCCGCGCCCACGGCAGCTTGCCGTGTTTGTCATGGGCAGCCTTCAACAGCCGCACGAGCCCTGGCGTCCCGATGCTCAACCCCGACCGCACAGCCGTCTCGAACGGCATCGGCCTGCCGTCTTTCAAGAAACGGTCCGGCTTCGCCGTCGCGGGCGCTGTTTCGCGTCCGTCATAGGCCACGAGCGATTTCGCAGCCTTGTCCCAATGCAACAGAAACGCGCCCCCGCCGAGCCCCGAAGACTGCGGCTCCACCAGCCCCAGAACAAGCTGCGCCGCGATCGCCGCATCAACGGCCGATCCACCCGCGCGCAACATGTCGCGTCCAGCTTCCGATGCCGGTCGGCTCGATGTCGTCACCATGAAAGTCTTAGCCCGCGCGAGGCTGCCCTCGGTGCGCGTCGTCGTCGCCTCCGGCTCAAACAGCTGGCGCTGGGCAAGCGTCCCAGTCGCCGACAGCGTTTGCCAAGCAAAGAGTGCCGCCACCAGAAAGAGACGTCGATTCCATGTCGAGTGACTACGTGCAGTCGTGCGAAACATCATCAGGGGCGGTTGCCTTAAAAACCAAGGAGCCGCAACCCTACGCGCCATCCGCAAAAAGAAAAAGGGCAGACGCCCCTGCGGCGTCTGCCCTGTCTCAAATCTCAAAAATCGCGTCTAAAATTACTTCTTCACCGTCACGACGAAGGTCACTTCAGCGGCCTTCTTTTCCTTGCCCGCGCGCGAGATCGTGGCGCCGGTCTTGTACGTCTGCGAGAAGCCTTCGACCTTGCGCGTCTTGGTGTTCACCGTGAAGTCGAGATCGCGCTTGTTGTCGACGCGGTTGATGTCGATGGGATCGTCGACGCTGACGTCCTTGTCGAGCACGGCAAGGTTCACCTTCACGACGCCAGCCTTCACCTTCTTGGAGATGACCCAGTTCGGCGTGATCGAGGTTTCCTGCTTCACCCGCGGCGTCGTCACGCTCTCGCCGTTGATTGTCACCTTGGCGTAGAAGTCGCCCTTCGAAAAGGCGTCCGGCTGATCGAGCGCACGCACGCGCGTGATCTTGATGATCAACTCCGGATCCTTCGCGGCGGCTGTCGTGGCCGTCGCGCCGAGAACGAAGGTCGAAAGGGGGAAGGCAGCAAGCGCACAGGCAAGGGCGCGGAACTTGGACATGGACACTCTCCAAACAATGACAAAACGCGAGATCACACCGCACGGGTACGCCACCCTGGATGGGGCCGCGCTGCCTGGAGTGTCGATCGTCCGGGAACGCTAGCAGGAAGCAGCACACCTGTGACGAACCGAGCCGCAATCGCGGCGCGATCCTCGACCAAGCGTTGCCTTTCTGTGACAGGGGTTCTCTCCCGCATCAGAAATTTTCCAACGGTATCAATGGAAGTCCCGGGATTTTGGGATCACGCGCTCTTCGCGCGGATGCATCGGCCGCGGCCGCACCGCAAGACCGCCGCGCGACCATCGCGGATGCCCCTCCACCTCAGCAGTCTGCGGTTCGGGCCCCGGACTTTTCACCTCGTCCGCATTGGCGATCGGGATCGGCATTGCATTCCCCCACTCCGACAGGAGCATCAGCCAATCGCTGCGATCCTCCAGATGGTTCGACACCACATGAATGATGCTCTCGTGCCTCTGGATGCGTCCCGAAATCACCATCAACCGCGCCTGCATCACCGTCTTGCGGTACTTTTCCAGCATCTTCGGCCACACGACCGCGTTGGCGACCCCGGTTTCGTCTTCGAGCGTCATGAACACGACGCCCTTGGCCGACCCTGGCCGCTGCCGCACCAGTATGACGCCGGCCACCTTCACGAACTGCCCGTCGCGCAGCCCCCGCAACTCCTGGCAGGTCACCACCCGCTCCGCCCTAAGCCGTCCGCGCAGGAAACTCATCGGGTGTGCTTTGAGCGACAGCCGCAACGTCTGGTAGTCGTTCACGACATGCTCTGAGAGCGCCATCTGCGGCAACGCGACCTCCGGCTCTGCTCCCGTCTCGCGCGCCGCACTCCACGAAAAAAGCGGCAGCGGCGGCGCGTTCGCCAGCGCCGTCACCTCCCACAGCGCCTGCCGCCGGTCGAGACCGATCGAACGAAACGCATCCGCCGCCGCGAGCTTTTCCAGCGTCGGCAACCGCAACGCCGCCCGCTGCCACAGATCGTGCACCGAACTGAACCCGCCCCGCGCCCGCGCCGCCACGAGTTTGCCGATCTCCACCTCCTGCAACCCATCGATCTGCCGCAACCCAAGCCGCAGCGCCGGCCCGCCCTCGCAGACGTCCTCCAGCGTCGAATCCCACTCGCTGCAATTGATGTCGGCGGCCCGCGCCTCCACGCCGTGCTCGCAGGCATCCCGCACGATCTGCGCCGGCGCGTAAAATCCCATCGGCTGCGAGTTCAACAGCGCACACGCGAACGCCGCCGGATAATGGCACTTCAGCCACGACGACACGTAGACGAGATGCGCAAAGCTCGCCGCATGGCTTTCTGGAAAACCATACTCGCCAAAGCCCTTGATCTGATTAAAGCAGCGCTGGGCGAACTCGCGATTGTATCCGCGCGCCGTCATCTGCTCGACCATCTTTTCTTCCAAAAGCCAGATCGTCCCGCGCCGCCGGAACGTCGCCATCGCCTTGCGCAGATCGTTGACGTCCTCATCCGAAAACTTCGCCGCCTCCATGGCGATCCGCATCGCCTGCTCTTGAAACAACGGCACACCCTTCGTCTTGCCGAGGATCTGTTTCAATTCATCCGCCGGCCCATGCTCCGGTGCCGGCGATGGATAGATCTCCGGCTCCACCCCCGAGCGCCGCCGCAAATACGGATGCACCATATCGCCCTGGATCGGCCCGGGCCGCACGATCGCAACCTCGATGACGAGATCGTAGAAACAGCGCGGCTTCAATCGCGGCAGCATGTTCATCTGCGCCCGGCTCTCCACCTGGAACACGCCGATGGAATCCGCCCGGCACAGCATGTCGTAGGTCTCGGCATCCTCGCGCGGCACCTTGGCGAGCGTCATGTCAAGCCCGTGATGGCCCTTCAAGAGTTCGAACGCACGCCGGATGCACGACAGCATCCCGAGCGCTAAGATATCGACCTTCAACAGCCCGAGCGCTGCGATGTCGTCCTTGTCCCACTCGATGAAGGTGCGGTCATCCATCGCCGCGTTGCCGACCGGAACCATCTCGATCAGCGGCCCCCGCGTTAAAACGAACCCGCCCACATGCTGCGACAGATGCCGCGGAAACCCGATCAACTCCTCCGTCAGTTCCAGAACCGTCGCGAGCAGCGGATCGGTCGGATCGAGGCCCGCCTCGCGCACGCGCGTGTCTCCCAAAACACCGCCCGACCGCGTGCCCCACACCATGCCGGCCAGCGCCGAAACGGTATCCTCCGACAACCCCATCGCCTTGCCCACATCCCGCACCGCCGACCGCGCGCGATACGAAATCACGGTCGCCGCCAACCCCGCCCGGTCACGCCCGTAGCGCGCATAGATGTATTGAATGACCTCCTCGCGCCGGTCGTGCTCGAAATCGACGTCGATGTCCGGCGGCTCCTTGCGCGCATGGCTGACGAACCGCTCAAACAGCAGGTTCACCTCCGTCGGATTCACCGCCGTAATCCCGAGGCAATAACACACGACTGAGTTCGCCGCCGATCCGCGCCCCTGACAGAGAATGCCGCGCGACCGTGCGAACGCGACGATATCGTGGACGGTCAGAAAGTAGGGCGCATAGTTAAGATCGGCGACAAGCTGCAACTCGCGCTCAATCGTCGTCCGCACCTTATCCGGAACGCCCTCCGGAAAACGCCACGCCGCCCCCTCCCACGCCAACGCCTCCAGATGCGCCTGCGCCGTTATCCCATGCGGCACAGGTTCATCGGGATACTCATAAACAAGTTCATCGAGCGAAAACTGGCACGCGTCCATGATCTCGATGGTCCGCGCGACAGCCTCTTCATATCCACGAAACAGCCGCACCATCTCCGCGGGCTTCTTCAAATGCCGCTCCGCATTCGCCGCCAGCAGGTAACCCGCCCCATTGATCGTCGTGTGGTCGCGCACGCACGTGAGAACATCCTGCAGCGGACGCCGATGCAGCGCGTGATAGAGCACAGCGTTTGTTGCAACCAGCGGCGCACCGCACGTCCGCGCCAGCGCCGCAAGCGCCCCCATCCGCGCCCGGTCATCGCCGCGAAATCCATGCGACGCTGCAAGATAAAGGGTCGCTCCCGCCAGCGCATCGCGCACCCGCCGCAGCTCTGTCTCGAACGCATCGCCAATCGTATCGGGAGGAACAGCAATAAAGATGTTGCCCTCCGCGTGCGCCGCCACATCGGCCAGCCGCAACAGACACTGCCCTTTCGTAGCCCGGCTCTGCCCCAGCGAAATCAGCCGCGACAGCCGCCCATAAGCGGCGCGGTTCGTCGGCAGGCATAAGAGGCTCGGCGCATCGGCCAGATCGAGCCGCGCGCCGGGAATATAACGCAACCCCACCGCCTTCGCCGCCGTGTGCGCGCGCACGATCCCGGCGAGCGTATTGCGGTCGGTCACGGCAATGGCGTCCAGCCCCAACGCCTTCGCCTGTGCGACAAGCTCATCCGCATGCGACGCCCCGCGCAGGAACGAGAAGTTCGTTGTGACATCGAGTTCAGCGTAACGCATCACACAGCGACCCTCAGAACAAACCATGCAGGAACCAGCGCGGTTGGCCCGCCGCATCCGCCGCGCCATAAAACCCCTCGCGGAACATCCAGAATCGCGCCCCGTCGCCCGTCTCGGCGACGTAGTAATCGCGCGTCTTTTCGCGCTGGGCCGGATCGGCGATCTCCCCGTCGAGCCCGTCATCCGGCGGCACCACATCGGGATGCGAAAGCTGCCGCCACCACTCCGGCGCGATCCGCTCCGGCCCCGCCGCCTTTGCCACCGCATAGGCCACCCGCCGCCATGTAAACCGCAACGGCGGCCCATCCGGCACTTCCGCCATCACGCTGATCGCCTCGGGTGGCGACAGCAGCAGAAACGGCCGCTCGCCCGGCGCCACGCCCGGCAATCCGCCGCTCTCCATGAACGGGGCCAGCGGTGCCATCCGCCTCGCTGCCTGTTCGGGAATGTGGCTCGCGCGCGGAGCGAGCCGGAACACGTTCTTGGCACCCAGCCGGTTCGCGAGCCGATCGACAAGCGCTGCGATCGCCTGCTCGGGTGCTGCTCCGCCCCGCCCGAGCGTGGCCTGCTCTGGATCGAGCGGCTCCACCAGAACCGCATCGAGCACGGCGACATCGATGCCGAACCCCGCGTCGATCCCGGCCAGCTTTTCAAGGAGCAAGCGCAGAACGTGCGCCGCCTCCGCACTCGCCCGCGCCATGCCCGCCTCCGCATGCGCCACCGTGCCGTCGGCGCGATAAAGCGACAGAGCGATCCGCCGCGCGCCCAGCCCCGCCGCCTTCAGTGCGCATGCAAGATCTTCCGCCAGCAGGCCCACTTCCGAGACAAGCGCCTCCGATGAAATGAGTGGCTCGCCCCATGAGCGCCGCTCCGACAGAACCGGCGGCTCACCGAGCGGCGCCCGCGGTTCTTGCCTCCGCCCCAACGCCTGATCGAGCCGCACCAGAACCGCGTCTGCCAACCCTTTCGCTTTGGCTTGACCTCCCTTGGAGCGTGACGACGCCTCCGACGCAAAGCGCCGCTCCAGGCTCACACGCGGCAACTCCGCCAGATGTCCGATCTTGGCAAGCCCCAGCCGCCGCAGCAAAACCACCGTATCCGGCGCCAGCCGCAGCGCTTCGACCGGCAATCCCGCCAGCGCTGTGAGCGTTGCCGCCTCCCCCGCCGGCGCCAGCACCGCGCTGCGCCTTTGGGTCGCAAAACGCGCCAGCGCGAAGGCTGCCCCTGGCGTACCGGCCAGACCCACCCGCGCGGTAATGCCGAAATCCAAAAGCCGCCGCACAAGATCATCCAGCAGCGCCGCCTCTCCACCGAAGAGATGCGCAACACCTGTCGTATCGATCCACACGCCGTCATCGCACTCGACGTTGCGATTGGGGCCGTAACGTCCAAGCCAGAGCGCAAGACGCGTCAAGGCCCGCGCATCCCGCTCCATCTCGGCCGGATGCGACACGAGGATCGGCACCGCCGCCCGCGCATCCGCAAGGCTCATCCCTGACCGCACGCCCTCCCGCGCCGCGCGTGTGTTGACGGCCGTGATGCGGATGCCGTGCGCACCGCCAGCGACGAGCGCGAAAGGTTTGTCATCCGGCACGGCGCCGGGCCGGTGCCGTTTCAGCCGCTCGATCGGCCATTGCGGCAGCCACACGGAAACGAGACGCTTCATGGGACCATTCCAAAATCATTGCTGCTTCGGTCGCGGGTGGCGCCGAGCGGCAGCGCTCGAGCCGCACGGCAAGCCGCGCGACACCCGGCGCCCTGGGATCAAACGGATGCGCACCACTCACCGCCGGATCGATCCGCCAGCGCGTGGCGGTCGCAGCACTGGGCGCCGAGCGTGCGCTGGTCAGCAAAAGCAGCGGTGTCGCCCCGTCCCGCGCCGCCAGACTGAGACGTCGCGCTGGCGTCAGCCCGATCGAAGACAGCGCCCCGACCGCCAGCGCCAGGCTGCCCGAGCGCAGGCCTTCTTCCAGAGCCCAAAGCACGTCGTCCTCGCGCCGGCCGTCGATGAAAAGGAATGATGAGGCCGCAAGCCCGAAGCGCGCCAAACCGGGAGGATACAAAGACCCCGTATCGAGCATCGTGCGCGGTGACGTGCACCACAGAATGCGCGGCAGACCTTGCCCGGCGCGCGTGGCCCCATCGAGCCGCCGCTTCGCCAGCGCCAGAGCGAACGCCAGCGCCGCCGCGCGCGACGCCGCCTTTGCCGATTGAGGTTTGAGTTCGTGACAGGCCGCCGTATCGAGCGCCGTGGCTCCAATAAGCGCATCCACCTCCGGCGCGCCGAGCGACCAAGCCGCCGTCCGCGGTCCTGCGCCAAGTCCAGCCGGCATCTCGCACGCGGGACGCTCCTCGCCGATCCCCCCCTCGCCAATCCCCTGCCTGATCTCGAGCTTCGGCCGCTCGATGGCGAGAATGCGTTGGCGCAAGATTTCAAGGCTGTCTCTCTGCACACCCGCCGCCGGGGGCGCCGGAGCAGCCACTGAGAGGGCGCTGCTCCGGCGCGGGGGCACCCGGGGAGACAGGTACGCAACAGAACGCATCTCCCCGGATAAACTCACAAACTCATCTGAATCCTCATTGGGCGCGGGCCTTGGCAGCGCGGACGGGAGATCGAGGGGGTGGGCCGCCTTGTCCATGGGCTTAAACGCTCGCAACGGGGGTTCACAACAAAGACGCCACGCAACAATGTACTTGTTTTGTTCTTAAAGCCCAGACCCAAGAAGGTCAAGAAAAAAGAACAAGACAGGAACAAAAAGTGCCGCCTCTGCAACATAAACGCCGCCGGCCCGCCCGACTCCGGCCCTCACCCACCCGCAAACAAGAGCTACGGACATGCAGTGCGATCAAATTGTGCAGCGCAACCCTCTGATCGACCCGCATTCATAAGGAACACGGCCAGGAACACGGTAGGTCGGCTCAGCAACTGACCACGGAATGCTCAAGCCATGGACAAGACACGCATATTTTTCTCCATGGATTTGGTCGCTTCGCGTCGAAGTGTGGCCGGAAAGACCTCACCTAAAAAACGAACCTGCGATATACGATCCCTTCACCATACTGAGACTAACGATAGGCCTTCGGGCACGGTCGCAATCCGGGCCTCGTCCCATCGTTGAGCATAAGACTGGAGTTAGCAGAATGCGGGTTTGCTCCATCCTCACCCGGGCCCTGACAATCGTCTGTGCCACGGTCATCATGACGGCCGTGCAGTCGGCGCAGTCGCACGCCCAGTCATTATGGGGCGGCGATTCTGAATGGGGCGGTAAGCGTTCCGTTGTCAGCTTCAATACCAAATTCCGTCCCGGTCAGCTGATCGCGTCCTTCGGCGACCGCCGACTCTACTATGTCACCAAACCGGGCACGGCGATCAGCTACCCGATCGCCATCCCGCGCGAGCAAAGCCGCTGGCAGGGCCGCCTCAACGTGACCCAGAAGCGCGAGAACCCGTCGTGGACGCCGACGCCGGAAATGCTGCGCGAAAACCCGCGCCTGCCGGCCTGGGTCCCGGGCGGCCATCCGATGAATCCCATGGGCGTCCGCGCTCTTTACCTCGGCTCCAGCACCTACCGCATTCACGGAACCGATGCGCCGTGGACCATCGGCGAGGCGGTCTCTAAGGGCTGCATCCGTATGTTCAACGAAGATGTGCTCGATCTGTATCCTCGCATTCCCGTCGGCACCGTCGTGACCGTCACGTGGGAGCGCTTCAAGACCGGCCCGGCTATGGCCAGCGAAAGTGAAACCGCGCCGGTGGCCCCCGCCAAGCGCCGCGTCGTCACCTACGGACGCAAGGGCGAAGCACCGACGCGCACCGTCGCCGTCGAGTAAAGCTGACCTCGCACACCAAACAAGCAAAACGGGTGGTCCCTTTCCGGTGACCACCCGTTTTGCGTTTCAGACCCTTGCAGACAATCCTTCCAGCGCCCCTTCGTGATCCCCACTCTACGATTGCAGACACGTCGTCAATCCCTGCGCCAGATTGCGCAACAGCGCCGCGTAGGCACCATCTCCCGCGTCGACAGACGCGCCTTCCGGATCCAATGTCCCAGCCTTCGCCCCTGTTCCTTCGATCACCGTCGCAACGAGCTTCGACTTGAACTGCGGCTCGGCAAAAACGCAGGCCACACCGAGTGTTTTGATCTTGCCGCGGATCTCTGACAGCCGCTTCGCTGATGGCTGCACCTCCGGTGAAACCGTGATGGCCCCCGCCGCCGTCAGCCCGAAGCGTGCCTCGAAGTATTGATACGCGTCGTGGAACACCACGAACGATTTCCCCTTCAATGGCGCCAAAGCGGCATCGATCTCCTTGGCCAGCGCATCGATACCCGCAATCGTCTTTTCGCCGTTCGCTTTGAAGACCGCCGCATGCTCGGGCGCGGCCTCGGACAACGCGCGAGCGATCTCGCCCACCATCGCGACCGCGTTTTGCGGATCGAGCCACACGTGCCCGTCGCGCACAGGGCCGTGGTCGTGATCGCCGTGGCTGTGATCGTCATGCCCGTGGTCGTGCGCTTCGAACGTGTCGCCCCGGCGCTTGTCGAGCAGTTTCAGCCCTGGTGAGTTGGCCAGCGTCACGACCGTGACGGTCTTAGGCAACGACGCGACGATCCGGCGGGTGAACGGCTCGATCTCCTCCGAAACGCGAAACACCACCGTCGCTGCATTGAGCGCGCGGGCGTCCGACGGCTTCAGCGAGTAGGTATGCGGCGAAGCGGCCCCGCCGACCAGCAGACGCGGTTCACCCACGTCCCCCATCACCTGCGTCACGAGCGAGTGAATAGGCTTGATCGTCGCCACGACCTTCAAATCCTCGGCCCTGGCGGTCCCGGACGCCAGCAGCGCTGCCGCGAGGGCGGACGCGGCGGCAGTCCGTCGATAAAAACGGCTTAACTGAATGATATAACGAGCGTTTTCTGCCGGGGTGCCCGGTTGTGCCGTCGTCAAGCGATAACCCTCCTGAGAATGGATCGATGCAATGGATAGTATAACATCCAACTTGCGCCACATGGCAAACGTATGGCCAGTGCGGCACGAATCCACCAACCGCCAACCGCCAACCG
>JALHQM010000016.1:39331-51686 GCA_022841965.1 Hyphomicrobium sp.
CCAACCGCCAACCGCCAACCGTCTGCCGCGCCAGTTCGCCGTACTCGCGCCACGCGCGTCGCGAACGGTGGTAATGTGAGACAGTGTAACCATATGACCATTGCGGCGGGCGCGCACGGAGGGCGCCAGACGCGGGGAAGAACGGGGATCAATGGCAACGAGACGCGCAATGACAAAATCTGGGAAATCGGCGGTCGCGGCAACTCTAGCCGCCGCATCGCTGGCCGCGATGGCGCCACCTGCCGCGGCCCATCCGCATGTCTGGGTCAATGTCGAAACCACGGTCCTCTATGACGCCGGCAAGGTCGCGGGCTTTCGGCACCGCTGGACCTTCGACGATATGTACACCGCCATGGCCGTTCAGGGCCTCGACAAGAATGGTGACAACGCATACTCGCGCGAAGAATTGACCGAACTTGCCCAGGTCAACATCGACGGCCTGAAAGACTTCGACTTCTTCACCTATGCCCGCATCAAGGAAACGCCCGTCAAGCTCGCCCCCCCGAAAGACTATTGGCTGGAGCATAAGGATGGCGTTCTGTCCCTCAACTTCACCATTCCGATCGCCGAGCCTGTACCCGTCGAAACTGAAGGCTTGGAGTTCGCTGTCTACGACCAGACGTTTTTCATCGCCTTCGACCTCGCCAAAGAAAATCCGATTCGTTTAAGCGAGGGCGCACCCGCAGGCTGCAGCGCCACGGTCGGGAACTCTGACAAGGATATCGCTGATCTCCAGAAGCTCAACGAAGCATTCGCTGGCGAACTGACAGCCGGAAACGCCAATGAAGGCACCGGTTTGGGCTACGCATCCACTGTCCACTTGTCGTGTGCCAAAACATGATCGCCCGGATTGCAGCGCTCGTCGCGCTGGCATGCCTCGCTGTGCTGTCTGTCACGCCCGCGATGGCATCGCCCGATGCGGCAACCGGAGCCGTTCTCGCTCAAGTGACGCCAGATCGCGCCTTGACCGCCGGCCGCCCCGCACAGGGCTCCACACCAGTCGCCGAGCCCGGCATGTTCGCCGGCGTCTACAATTGGTTGCTCACCCAGCAGCAGCGCCTGAACCGCGATCTTGCCAACGCCGTCAAGGATCTCAAAGAATCCGGCAGCGTCACCGCGACGCTCATTCTCGGCTTCATCGGCTTCAGCTATGGCGTCTTACACGCCGCCGGCCCCGGCCACGGCAAGGCAATCATCTCGTCCTATGTCTTGGCCAACCGCGAAACCGTCCGCCGCGGCATCATGCTGTCGTTCCTTTCCGCCTTCATCCAGGCGCTCTCCGCCATCGTTCTTGTCGGCATTCTCTTCATCATTCTCAACCAGACCAGCATGCAGATGAGCGCGGCCGAGCGTTGGATCGAGACCATAAGCTGGGCCTTCGTTGCCGCTGTCGGGGCCTGGCTTCTCTACAGCCAGGTCCGCCAGATCATCGCGCGCCGGAAATCAGCGCTCTCGGTGAAAACCCACACCCATACGCGAACGCCAGTGGCGGCTTCCCCCGCGCATGTCCACACGCACGACTGTGGGCATGATCACGATCACGCACATACGCATGACGACTGCTGCGGCCATGCCCACATGCCCGACCCCACGCAGCTCCAGGGCAACCTGACCTGGGGCAAGGCGCTTGCCATTGCCTTTTCCGTCGGCATTCGCCCCTGCACCGGCGCCATTCTCGTGCTCGTGTTCGCGCTGTCCCAGGGCCTACTCTGGGCCGGCGTCTTCGCGACATTCGCCATGGCCATCGGAACAGCGATAACCGTGTCCGTCCTCGCAGCCTTGGCGGTTGGCTCGCGTGATTTGGCAGCCCGCTTCGGCGGCGAAGGCAGCGGTTGGGCGACGTTCGTTGCTGACAGCGCCGGCCTCATCGGTGCAAGCCTTGTGCTCCTCATGGGCGCCGTCTTCTTTATGGGCTCGCTACAGCCGCAAACCCCATTCTGACATTAACCACGGGCTGGCCGCCGGCAAAATTGTCACCTACACTGGCGCGCGTTTTGGATCGGATGCGGGACCGTCCCGTTTCTGATCGAAAGGTCCGCCGCCGTGTCCCGTTTTGTATGCGTTGTCGCCGCCCTGACCCTGATGGCGCTGTCCGTCGCGCCGGTGCGCGCCCTCGTCGACCTCGAAACCTCCGCCCTGCCCGATGGCCGCTTCGAAGTCCTCGTCGTTGAAATCGACAACTGCATCTACTGCGGCCTCTTCCGCCGCGATGTGGCGCCGGCCTATACGACGTCGCCCCGCGCCAAATCAGCCCCCTTGCGCTACGTGAATATCAACGCCCCCGACGTTGACCGGTTGTCCCTGCAGGCGCCCATCGACACCGTCCCGACGGTCCTGGTCGTCGACAACGGCCGCGAGGTCGGCCGCATCTCCGGTTATGTTGGCCCTGAGTTCTTTTTCCATTCTCTGAGCCAACTGCTCCCCGACACCGGCCCCTGATGAGACCCCATTTCGACCCTGATCCGCCGTGTGCGCCAACCGGCCGTTGAGTTCTGGCCCGCATTCGGCTTTGATGGGCCGGCGCACTTTTTTGAGCGGAGCCTCCAAGAATGGATCGTCGCGATTTCCTGAGATCGACCGGAGGGCTGGCGGCTGTCGCGGCCGGATGCGCTTCAACTGCGGCCGCCGCATCCCATCCGGCAGCGTCCACCCTTGCACCCCATCCACTGCGCACGCTGACCGTCGCGAGCCCGTGGACCGCAAGCCACGCCGGCTATGCCGACGACGCGCACCGTATCGCCATTCGTATCCAATCGGCCCTTGGCGGTGCGGTCTCGATCGACGCCCATCCCGGGATCAGCACGCCAGCGGCTATCACAATAGCTCCCGTGTGCTCAGACACGGCACTGCATCCAGCCTTCGCCTATTTTGGCGGCCTGCCGGGGGATCAGTCGCTCACCCCCATTGAACTCGAAGGCTGGCTCGCAACGGGTGGCGGCCAAGACTTATGGGATGAACTCGCAGCCAGGCACGGCTTCAAACCGCTTTTGGCTGGCCATACCGGATCGAGTCCGGTGCTCTGGTCGAAATCGCCGATCACAGCGCCTGAAGATCTCGCCGGTCTGAAAGTTATCGCGCGCGGTCTCGATCACGATGTGATCCGCGCGCTGGGCGCCATCCCCGTGACCGGCCCCGTGACCGGCCCCGTGACCGGCGATGAAAAAGCCATCGAAGCAGCCCTCGCCGCACCCGACACATTCGCTGTGATCTGGGGCAGCCTTGTTCACGCCAGTGCCGCCGGCATCCCGGCGCGCTTTCCTTTTGGTCTGGCCGGCGCATTGGGTAAGTCGGGCGGAGCGCTTGCCGTGAAAGTTGATCTCGCCGTCTGGGAAACGATCTCTCCGGCCGAGCAAGCCGCCCTAACGGCGGCCATGAGCGCCGAATTCCGTGCCGGACTTACCGACACGGAAGGCACGCGCGCTGCGGTCGAGCAGGCCATTGCCGCTCGCGACAGCGCTGTCATCGCGAACCCCACACCCGAATTTACAGCTGCTGTCTCGCGCATCGCCGCGGCCGTCGTCGCGCACACCGCCGCACACGATTCCGTCACCTCCCGCATCGATCGCAGCTACAGCGCCTTCCGCCGTGGAATGAACCCCGGTGGCGTTAACATGTCCTAACAGCGTCGCTGGGGCCGTGCTTTGGGCTCGCAATTCCGAGCACTTTGTCTTTGTGACAAGTTGGTATAGGAATTGAATGAGTGTTTCGGCACGCATCAATCTTGACAGTTGAGAAGTACGGACCGCGGCATGAACATCCCGCCAAATGATTTGAAGCCGGCACCCAAGGTGAGGGAGGGTGCAGAGGATCGCATGGAGCAAATCCGCGAACTCCTCATCGGCGAACACTTGCGCGTCCAGGAAGCTCGCTTGGCCGCCGTTGAAAGCCGTCTGCGCGACTTGGAAGGTCTCGTCTTCCGCCGCGTCGATGCCCTCTCGGCTCGCATCGAAGCGCTCGCCGCCGACTCAGGCACCGACCGCCGCGCCGCCTTCGATGAGCTGTCGCGCATGGTGCTCGATCTTTCCGAAAATATCCACCGCCTGTCGCGCGGCTGATCGGGAGCACATGCCGACATGGGTGAGGTGCCGGCCGTGCCCGACAGTATAGATCGACTAAAGCAGCTGCTCTTCGAGAGTGAAGCGCAAACCCTCGCCGATCTCGCAAAGCGCATCGATACGCTCGCCGGCAAGACCTCGTCGGCCGAGGCCGAGTTGTCGGCTGCCCTGCGCAGTCTCGGCGACAGCGAAGGCCGCAACCGTGCCGAGATCGCCGCCCGCATCGAGGCGATCGCGGCCCGTGTCGGCGACGACGCCCGCCTCGAACAAAGTGTCGCCACCGTTCTGGATGGCGCACTCCGCCGCGCCGAACAAGTAAACCACGCCGTTATTTCCGATGCCGTCGCCCCGTTCGTCGTCAACACCGTGCGCACCGAGATTCGCAACAGCAAGGACGAACTGGTCGAAGCGCTTTATCCGGTCACTGGCCGCATCGTGAAAGCCTACGTCGCGAGCGCCATGAAGGACCTCGTCGATCAGATCAACCGCCGCCTGGAGATGAACCCCGTTATGCTGCGTCTGCGCAGTATGACGACTGGCCGCTCCGTCGCCGAACTCGCCATCGCCGACAGCCAACGCCTCACCGTCGAGGAACTTTATTTGATCCGCCGCGGCACAGGCGAACTTGTCGAGCGCTGGCCAGCCGGCGGCGGCAATCGCGACCAAGTCATGAGCGGTGTGTTGACCGCGATCAACGAATTCGCCACCGAGGCCTTCGACGCCGATGGCAACGCCATGCGCCAGATCGACCTCGGCGGCGATCGCGTCTACCTGCGCGAGTCGGTCGCCTACCTCCTCGCGGCAAAGTGCTCTGGCTCGGCACCCGTCGCAGTCGAGCAATTGATTGATGACGCATTCCTGGATTCAGTCGGCAAACTCGGCTCCGCCGCCCGCGACGACCGCCCGGCCGTGCTGTCCGGTCTCGCCGAAATGCTCAACACCTCCATCGAGTCCAAGCAGGCCGAACTCTCCGGACGAACCGGCGGCATCAGCCCGCTCAAGCTGGTCGCCGCCCTCATTGGTCTTCCGCTCGCCGCCTGGCTCGGCTGGACCATCTACGCCGACTGGCGCGTCGACCGCACCGAACGTATCGCGCGCGACGTTCTCACCCAAAGCGCCGAAATTCGCGGCTACCCGGCGGAGATCGCCGTCGGCCGGCTCGGCGAAAGCCTGACCGTCACAGGCCTCGCGCCGACCGCCAGTGCCAAGCAAACAGTCATCGACCGCTTGAAACGCGCACTTCCCGGCGTCACCATCGCCGAGGAATTGGCCACGGTTCCAAATCCCCTCGCAGATGTTGAACCCGAATTGGACCGTCTGCGCGGCAAAGCCGACGAATTGGGCCGCAGCATCACGACCGAAGCCGACCAGTTGAACCGCGCGATCATCACTGAAGCCAATCAATTAAACCGCGCGATCATTGCCGAAGCCGAGACGCGCGATCGCAACCGCGCCGCAATCCGCCTGTCCCGTGCGATTTCAACCATCGCCACGCTCGCAGCCGAACTTCCCGCTACCGATCAGGGCCGAGCCAAATCGGCACTCGCCGAATTCGATCGGTCGTTGGTCGAGATCGAAAAATCCGACGCCAACGGCCTAACCGCTGCGGCGTCACGCACGCGCGCAGCCATCGAAAGCCTCGCACCGCTCCTCGCAGCCCGCCCGCTCGGGTCCGCCGCACCCGCCGCCAAAGCCACACCGGTTGCTGCCGTGCTCGCCGCCTCCGAGGAGGCCGAGATCGTCGCCGTCGCCCTCGCTCAAACCGTCGCGCTGCGCAAATCGCTTCCCATTCAATCCGCGCGCGAAAAGCTGGAAGCCTGGACGCGCTCGCACGCCATCTTCTTTTCCGACGATGATGCGTATCGCGATCCGGCGATTTCCAAGAAGCACCTTGCTGAGTTGGCAGCCTTGCTATCCGGCAACAATGCAGTCGTCCGGATCGTCGGCTACACCGACGGCCTCGGCGGGTCGGATCGCAATTCGCCCCTGAGCCTCTCTCGCGCCAACAAAGTCGAAGCCGATCTCGTCGCCGCTGGCGTGCCCCGCAATCGCCTCGTCGTTCTCGGCCGGACCGAACTGCGCAATATCTCCAACGTCGAAGGCACGGGCAGCCCCAACCGCCGCGTCGAGTTCGAAGTCGGGTTCGAGGGCGAGGCGCGGCGATGATCGCCCGCAAAGTGATGCTGCTGGGTGAGATCGGCGTCGGTAAATCCTCGATCATCCAGCGGCTCGTTTTCGACCGCTTCGAAATGAACTACAAGCCAACCATCGGCGTCGATGTCTATCGCTACGAAGTGCCCCGAACCGAAACCCGCTCCGCCATGGCGCTCATCGTCTGGGACACCGACGGTAATTTCGGCGAGCAGATTTTCCGCCACGTCTACATGCGCGAAGCGTCTGCCGCCGTGATCGTTGGCGATGTCACCCGCCCGCACACACTCGATACACTAGCCGCCCTCGCCAACGGTTTTCGCGAAGCCTTGCCCGGCCGCACACTGTCCCTTGTTCTCAACAAACTCGATCTCCTCGCTCCCGGCGACGGCATCGCGCTCCCCGAAGCCTTGACCCGCCCCGGATTGCAACTTCACCGCACCAGCGCCAAGACCGGCGACAACATCAAGACCGTTTTCTCAGAAACCGCAGATGCCATTGACCGGCGACACCTCTAATTCCGGCCGCCCGTTGGCCGCCGCTCCGCTGATGACCGCCGTGCGGCTGTTGGCCGAGCGCGACGTCTATGGCCTCGTCTGGGTCGGTGCGGACCTCGTCGTCGACAGCACCTACGGCAACCTCGCCCGCTTCGTTGCGATCGGTGAACCCTTGACGTCGAGCGTCTACGCCCTCGTCGGCATGGAGGGCGATATCGCAGCCCTTCAAACAGGTTCAGGCGATGTCATCGAACTGCCCGACGTGACCCTCGTCACCGACAAAGGTCGCCGCCCCCGCGCCACCCTCTCCATCTCCTGGTCGAAAGATGATCTAAGCTACATCTTGCTCGTCGCACGGACGGAATCCCGCTCCGATCTCGAGGTCGAGCTCACCGCTCAAATGCGTGCCCGCCTCATCGCGGAATCCGAACTTGCCTCCAAAACCCGCGAACTGCAGCGCGTCAACCTCGAGCTCGAACGCGCCAACTCAGACCTGGAATCCTATGCGTCCGTCATGTCCCACGATCTCCAATCGCCCATGCGCGTCCTGCGCTACACGCTGGACGATCTCGATCGCGTGACGCCAGACGCTGCACCAGAAGCACGCGCAACAATCGGCAAACTGCGTCAACTCTCGCAGCGCATGACCGAGATGCTGTCGGCCCTACTCGACTACGCCAGCATCACGAAAAAGAGTGACGCCATTGAGCGGACCGACACGCGCACGCTGGTGCAAACGATCGTTTCATCCATGGATGCGCCCCCCGGAATGACGATCGTTATCGCGGGCAATTGGCCCGTGGTCGAAACGATGGCCGCTCCACTGGATCTCGTCCTGCGCAATCTGATCGACAACGCGGTCAAGCACCACGATCGTTCCACCGGACATATCGAGATTGCAGCCCAAGCAGGCCACGACAATCTCAAGATTACCGTTTCTGATGATGGTCCAGGCATTCCGCCGGAGCATCGCGACGTCGCGTTCCTTCCGTTCCGCAAGCTTCGCCCGGATCGCCCGAGCCCAGGACAGGGAATGGGGCTGGCACTTGTTCGCCGTACAATTGAAAGCGCAGGCGGCGACATCAACTTAGACAGTCGCGCCCCCGCAGCCCGCGGAACGGTGTTTATCGTCCGCTGGCCAATCCGCTGATCACGGCCTATTCATCGCCAAATTAAGCAACGCGTTGGGTATGCATGCCTTTGCTGGTCGGAAATGCCGGCGCAACGTCCAGTCTATCTTGCAATGTTGCATCCCGCCGTGCTTGGTAGTCTCTCAAATGCTCTTATAAGCGGCATGGGTAAAACAGGACGGCAACGTGAGCGCTGGCAGCACCGGCGGGGATTTCCTCGCCAGGAAGAGCGACGTAACGAAGCTCCGGCAAGCTGTGCCGGCGCTGACGGATGTGCTTGTCGTTGACGATGAAGCCCCTGATGCCGATCGCATTCGCGCAACGCTACGCGTGATGTTCGGTTACGACATTGAAGTCCGCCACGCAGCCACACTAGGGTCTGCTGTCGATTGCGTGTTGAAGAAAACGCCACAGCTCATCTTTCTCGATGACATCCTGAAGCCGTCCGATCGCGCCACCGACACCATCCCGTTCCTTCGCCGCGCCGGATACGACGCCCCCATCGTCGTCATCAGCGGGCAGGTGACAAAAAAGCGCCGGCTCGAATTGATCAGCGCGGGAGCCATCGATGTCATTCACAAGGATGACCTCGATAGCGTGAGCCTCGGTGAAGCGCTGCTGCGCATTTTCGCCAGCGAAGTCTCGGAAAAATAAAGCTTAACAACCGCACGCTCCGGATTGCGATCGCGTCCGTTGGTCACGGACGCATTGATCGCGCACACTTATCCCACGTTGCTCCTTGCGGTTAACTGTCGCTTGTACGCGCTTTTGCCTTTTTTGAACCGTGCTCGCATGGTTCAGCAGATCTCTGAAAACAAAAAAAGCGAGACGATCTTATGAGCCTCAAGTTTATGTTCACAGCTGGTGCCTTGTTTGCGTCCGCAGGCCAGTCGCTAGCCGAGGACTTCAAATTGCCGCCGGAAGTCACGCCGGCCCTGCGTGCCGCGTGCGAAACGGACGTCCGCCGCCTGTGCGTTGGAGAGAACCCTACGGTGCCGAAAGTTAAAAGCTGCGTCCGCTCGAATTTCATGCGTCTCGGCCGCCGCTGCCAAATGCAGATCACGCTGGCCGGCCTCAAGCCCTGATCACAGCCATCAGATTTCGCTGCAATAGAAAACGCCGCCCGGTTTCCCGAGCGGCGTTTTGCATGTCAAAGTGAGAAGCAGCGCAGCCGGTCAGGCCGCTTCAGCTTTCGCCGGCTTCATCGCGTCGGCGAGGTAAGCCATCGCCGCATCGACGCCGCCAGCCTTGTGCGGCACGCCCGCAATCGTCAGGCCCATCTCGATACCCGTCAGCGCACCCATCACCGTCAACTCGTTCGTGTCGCCGAGGTGTCCAATTCGGAACGCCTTGCCTGCAAGCCTATTGAGGCCCGTGCCGAGCGACATGTTGAACGTGTCGAGCACCACCTTGCGGAACTGATCGGCATTATGCCCGTCGGGCATGAGCACGGTCGTCACCGCCGGCGAGTAAAACTTCGCATCACGGCAGTTGAGTTCCAGACCCCACGCGCGGACCGCCCGGCGCGATGCCTCCGCCAGACGCTCGTGCCGGTCGAACACATTCTGCAAGCCTTCGTCGTTGATGAGTTCGATCGCTTCCTGCAGCCCGTAGAGCAGGCCCGTCGCAGGCGTATATGGGAAGAAGCCACCCTCGTTCGCAGCCAACATATCGTCCCAGTTGAAATACGACCGGTTGAGCTTGGCCGTCTTCGCCGCTGCAAGAGCCTTGTCGCTGACGGCTGTGAACGACAGCCCCGGCGGCAACATCATACCCTTCTGCGAGCCCGCCACCGTCACGTCGATGCCCCACTCGTCATGACGCAGATCAGCGGCCGCAAGCCCGGAAATCGTATCGACCATGTAGAGCGCTGGATGGCCCGCCGCGTCGATGGCTTTGCGCACCTCATCGAGCCGCGTGCAGCACCCCGTCGAGGTTTCGTTATGCACAACGCACACGGCTTTGATCGTGCGGTCCTTGTCGGCCCGCAGCTTGGCTTCGATCAGGTTGGCATCGACGGCGATCCGCCAGTCGGTCGCGATCACGTCGGCAACGAGCCCGAGCCGGTCGGCCATCTGCTTCCACAGCACGGCGAACTGACCCGTCTCCACCATCAGCACCTTGTCGCCGGGCGACAGCGTGTTGCACAGCGCGGCTTCCCACGCGCCGGTCCCCGACGCCGGATAGATGATCACCGGGTTCTTCGTCTTGAAAAGCCCCTTCACGCCCGCAAGCACCGACTTACCAAGCCGCTGAAAGTCGGGACCGCGGTGATCGAGGATCTGCCGCGACATGGCGGCCAGAACGCGATCCGGCACCGGCGTCGGTCCGGGAATCTGCAGAAAATGGCGTCCGGGGCGGCGAGGCTCTTTCGTCATGGGGCGTCCTTGAAACAGATGTCGGGAAGCGTGCCAGCGGTCGCGACAAGTTCCGGCCAGCCAATCTCAGGATCGGCGGGAACGGACGAGCGCTGAACGTTGAATCCCTCTTGCTCAACAGTCGGGCAGCTATAGGAAGTGACATGGAAGGCCGTCAAGTGACGGATAGACCAACCGGCTCGGCCAAAGGTCGCGTCCCGCGCCAAGTCAATCCGGCGAAAGTTTCCGCACAGGAATGAGTTGGCGTCGGCGTGCCTGGACGCGCAAACTCAGCGGCGAAATGAGGGCTAGAATGAATGATTTTCACCGTCTGACGGCGACCGAAAGCGGTGCAGAAATCCGCAGCGGACGCCTCTCCAGCGTCGACTTGGTGAATGACTGTCTGCGCCGCATTGCCATCCGCGAGCCCGTCATCGGCGCCTGGGCCCACCTTGATGCTGAATTCGCCCGCGCTCAGGCGCGCGCCGCCGACGCCGCCCAGGTCGCCGGCAAACCCTTAGGCCCGCTGCACGGTGTGCCCGTCGGCATCAAGGACATCATCGACACGGCTGACCTGCCCACCGAGCACGGCACCCCCGCCTTTGCCGGACGCCGCCCATCGCACGATGCGGAAGTCGTCCGCCGCTTGAAAGCCGCTGGCGCCATCATCCTCGGCAAAACCGTCACCACCGAACTGGCCTTCTACGGCCCCGGCAAGACCCGCAACCCCGCCGATCCACTCCGCACACCCGGCGGCTCGTCCTCAGGCTCCGCCGCCGCCGTCGCCGACGCCCACGTCCCCCTGGCATTGGGGTCACAGACAGCAGGCTCAATTCTGCGCCCGGCCTCCTACTGCGGCGTGATGGGTTTCAAACCGTCGTTCGGCCTCATCCCGCTCGACGGCGTCATCGCGCAGTCCGCGCCACTCGACACGCTGGGCGGCTACGCCCGCTCCGCCGCCGACCTCGCGCTCCTCACCGCAGTCCTCTCGGGCCAACCGTGCAATGCCCCGCCGGTCGAGGATCGCCCGCTCCGCCTCGCCTTCATGAAAACGCCCGCATGGCCGCACGGCGATCAGGTGATGCGCGACGCTTTTGAGCGCCTGTTCAAATCCCATCCATCCGTCATCACCAAAACGACAATGCCGTCCGCCTTCGACCATACCGGCGGCCTGCAACGCGCCGTGCAATTCCACGACATCGCCAAAAACTACGGCCCCATCGTCGATGAGCACGGCAGTGTCATTTCCGCCAAACTAAAAGACGTGGTCGCCGAAGGCCGTGCCGTCAGAGAAGCCGAATACAGCGCCGCCTGCGCTGGCCGCGAACCGCTTTACCAGTCACTTGATACTATCTTCACAGCCTACGACGCTATCCTCACGCCCGCCGCGCAAGGCATCGCGCCCGAAGGCCTCTCCGCCACCGGCTCACCTATGTTCAACTTCATCTGGACCTATCTCGGCGTCCCCGCCATCAGCATTCCGCTGCTCACCGGCGACGGCCTTCCCCTCGGCGTCCAACTCGTCGGCCGCCGCGGCGCTGACGCACATCTTCTCGCTATCGCAGATCGGGTTATGCGCACCCTCACGCCAAACTGACCCGATCCCCCGGCTTCACGCGCCCGCCACGGATCACCCGTGCATAGATACCAAAATCGCTGTGGAGATAGGCGCGCAACAGCATCGCTGGAATGTCGAGATCCCGCCGCCCGGACGCCGGATCGACGTTGGTGGCCGCACACCGCTCCGTCCGTTCGATCACCTTAAGTGCGGCACCACCGATCGTCAGCATCTTGCCGATCCACTGGAACTCCGACCACGCCGGTGCCCCGGTCAAAATGAGGTTTGGCCGGAACCGCAGCGGATCAATCGGCTGCGCCACGACACGCTCGAAGTCGGCCACGCTGCCAAGATTGACGATGTGGACACACGTGTCCGCCGTATCAGACAGCACATGCCCGCGCGCCTGCACCACGCGCGGTGGCCCCTTCACACTGTCTTTCATGTACTCGGCAAAAAATTGCGCAATGATCGCCCGCCCTGCGGGAGTGGCGAGCGATCCCCGCGCCACCTCGCCTCCGTCCCGACTGATCGAGAGCGTTTGCGTCTCCGGATCAAATTGGCTCTGCACGGTCGCCAGATCCGCATGCCGCATCAGCGTCAAAAA
>JALHQM010000017.1:0-46298 GCA_022841965.1 Hyphomicrobium sp.
CCGGGGCATCCCCTCGATCCACGGGCGGAGGGCACGAACCATCTGTTGAAGAACGGCGCGACGCTGGTGACGTGCGCCGACGATGTGCTCGACGCGTTGGCGCCGGTGATCGCGGGGATAGCGCGGGTGATGGAGCCGCATGCGGCATTCGATGATCTGCCGCCGGCACCGGTCCGGCCACCGCCGCTCATCGGCGGATCGGATCGCGATCGCGTGGTGGTGGCGATGGGCCCTAATCCGATCCCCATTGATGATCTGGCGCGCGCGACGCAGCTTGGCGCCCGGGAGTTGCGCGTGATCTTGATGGAACTCGATCTTGCGGGCCGCATCGAGCGGCACGGACAAGGGCTCGTGTCGCTCAAGGTCGATGCGACAGCCTGATCAACAAACGCTCGGTTCACAGAGGCGGAACTCGAAATTCTGATGCGGACGCGGGCGGGAATAGTCGTACTCGCGGCCGTCAACGCAGGAGATCTTGCCGGAGATGGCAATCTCGTCGCCGATCTTCAGTTCGCTGTAGGTCAGCACTTCTGACAGATCACAGTTCTTCGCGGTTTTTACCTGATCCTTGAGGATGGCCCGCCAGCGCGCGTCGGCGGGGGGCTGAATGTCGAGCTTTTCTTCGGACATCACGGGGAAGGGCGCGAGTGCCAAGAGGCTGAGCAGCAGCAGAACCTGGGACGTGCGCGTCATGGATAACTCCTGTCATCATTTCCATTCGACATGACGCGAAGCTGCCGTTCGAAACCTTGACGAAGATCAAGGTTTGACGCGCGCAGCACGGGATAATGACTTCCAACAAAAGAGAAACTCAATGCCGAGGAGCGTCATGACCACAGTGCAATCCCCCGCCCCAGTCACACTGCTCCGGCGCGTGCGCATGGAACTCGCGCGCGAGCCCGGACATCCGCTGGGCAGCCATTCCATCGGCTATGAGTTCATCGCACCCGTGAGCGATGATGGACGGATCCTCGTTGATGCCTTCATGCAGATGAAGGATCGGTGCCGGGTGCGCCGATTTCATGAGGGCGAGCCGGACGACGTGGGGCATGTGGTGCGCAAGGGCGGCGGGGCTTGGGCCTTTCACTACGATATCCACGGCGATCCAACGCATGACGACACCGGGTTCCGGATCAATTCGCACCGGTTCGTACCGGGCGAATACGTGTCGATCAAGGAACCGGACGGAGACTTGAAAACCTATCGGGTGATTTCGGTTCTCGAACTCGACTGAAGCGGGTTGACGTCACGGCGACGAGGTATCCGCTAGCGCAGCTTGGAAAAGGAATGGCCATGTACACGTCTCTACTTCTTGCGATCGACGGCTCCGAATTGTCGGAATTGGCGCAAAGCCATGCGCTGGCACTGGCGAAGGCGTTCGGCTCGAAGGTTGTCGTCGTGCACGCAACACCGCCGTGGTCGAGCCTCGTCGTCGGCGATGCGGTGGTGATGTATCCGCCGGCTGACTACGAGCAAACGATGGACAGGTCGGCGCAGAGGCTGCTCGCCAAATCGGCGGATGTGTTCAAGGCTGCGGGCATTGCGGTAGAGACGGTGCATAACACCGATCCGCAGGCCCACAAGGCGATCGTTGAGACGGCGAAGGCCAAAGGGTGCGATCTGATCGTAATGGGCTCGCACGGCCGGCATGGCTTGGCGGGACTGATGCTCGGCAGCGTTGCCACCAAGACGGTGACGCATGCGCACGTGCCGGTGCTCATCTGCCGGACGTGACGGAGCGGGCGTTCTGCTCAGCGGGTTTTGGTGATTGCTTCGGAGTGGGCAAGCGCCAGGAGGCCGGCCAGCGTGGTGTGACCCTCGGAGGACGCCATTGCCTGCAGTTCCAGGAGTAGATCGGCTACGTAGGCCATGCGTGTCGTCGACATGGATGGGTCGACCGGGGAAAGACCGACCACGCCAGACTCAAGGGTGCCGGTCTGCATCAATGATGTTTTGTCCATGTGGACGCCCCTGAATCGACGATATGCTCCGCCTGCGCATCATGCCTACCACAACCTTTAGTATATGTTCAAGATTCAATTCTACCTTGTGGGGCTCATTGATTGGGCTAAATTTTCTAATATTAATCAATTCATTAGACAACTGCCTCGCAGGCAGACCTTGACATGACGGGTGTCCGCAACGTATTTGCAGCGTAGTTAGCACTCGCCACTGCTGGCTGCTAACAACCGGTTGGTTGACCCGCCGGTGTCCGTCTCTTTCTCCAACTTGGAGCCATCCTAAACATGAAGTTCCGTCCCCTCCACGATCGCGTGGTCGTCAAGCGCGCCGATGCCGAGACCAAGTCGGCTGGCGGCATCATCATTCCCGACACTGCCGGCGAGAAACCGCAGCAGGGCGAAGTCGTCGCCGCCGGTCCCGGTGCTCGTGACGAGACCGGCAAGATTGTCCCCCTCGACGTCAAGAAGGGCGACAAGGTCCTTTTCGGCAAGTGGTCGGGTACTGAGGTCAAAATCGACGGTCAGGACCTCCTGATCATGAAGGAAAGCGACATCATGGGCGTGCTGGACAAGTAAGTCCGCGCCGTCCGTTTCCCGCTTCCCCTCACTTGAAATTCGTTCCCCCATTCACAGGAGTTCTGCCCCATGGCAGCCAAAGACGTGAAATTTGCCGCCGACGCCCGCGAGCGCATGCTGCGCGGCGTCGACATTCTTGCCAACGCCGTGAAGGTCACGCTCGGTCCCAAGGGCCGCAACGTCATCATCGAGAAGTCGTTCGGCGCGCCGCGCACGACGAAGGACGGCGTGACGGTCGCCAAGGAAATCGAACTGGAAGACCGGTTTGAGAACATGGGCGCGCAGATGGTGCGCGAAGTCGCTTCCAAGACCAACGACGTGGCTGGCGACGGCACGACGACGGCAACGGTTCTCGCTCAGGCGATCGTTCGTGAAGGCCTGAAGTCGGTGGCTGCCGGCATGAACCCGATGGATTTGAAGCGCGGCATCGACAAGGCGGTCATCCAGGTGATTGCCGAGATCGGCAAGCGTGCCAAGAAGGTCAAGGATTCGGCTGAAATCGCGCAGGTCGGTACCATTTCGTCGAACGGCGAGAAGTCGATCGGCGACATGATCGCCAAGGCGATGCAGAAGGTCGGCAACGAAGGCGTTATCACGGTCGAAGAAGCCAAGAGCCTCGAGAGCGAACTCGAAGTGGTCGAAGGCATGCAGTTCGATCGCGGGTACCTGTCGCCGTACTTCATCACCAACGCCGAGAAGATGGTTGCCGAACTCGACGACCCTTACATCCTGATCCACGAGAAGAAGCTCTCGGGCCTGCAGCAGTTGCTGCCCGTTCTCGAAGCCGTGGTGCAGACGGGCCGTCCGCTCCTCATCATCGCTGAAGAAGTCGAAGGCGAGGCTTTGGCCACGCTTGTCGTCAACAAGCTGCGCGGTGGCCTCAAGGTTGCCGCCGTCAAGGCTCCGGGCTTCGGCGACCGCCGCAAGGCCATGCTTGAGGATCTCGCTGTCCTCACGGGCGGCCAGACTGTTTCGGAAGACCTCGGCATCAAGCTCGAGAACGTGACGATCCAGATGCTCGGCCGCGCCAAGCGCGTGACGATCACGAAGGACGACACGACGATCGTGGACGGCTCGGGCAAGAAGAAAGACATCGAAGCCCGCGTTGGTCAGATCAAGGCGCAGATCGAGGAAACGACTTCGGATTACGACCGTGAGAAGCTGCAGGAGCGTCTCGCCAAGCTTGCTGGCGGCGTGGCCGTTATCAAGGTCGGCGGCGCAACGGAAGTGGAAGTTAAGGAGCGCAAGGATCGCGTCGACGACGCGCTCAATGCGACACGCGCTGCCGTTGAAGAAGGCGTGGTTCCGGGCGGTGGCGTTATGCTGCTGAAAGCCTCGGCTGCCATCACCGTCAAGGGCGACAACGAAGACCAGGACGCCGGCATCCAGATCATTCGCCGTGCGCTCCAGGCTCCGATCCGCCAGATCGCAGAAAATGCGGGCGTCGAAGGTTCGATCGTTGTCGGCAAGGTGCTTGAAGCCAAGGGCGCCAACTTCGGCTACGACGCGCAGAACGACGAGTATGGCGACATGATCGAGAAGGGTATTATCGACCCGGCTAAGGTCGTGCGCACCGCTCTCCAGGACGCCGCTTCGATCGCAGGCCTTCTCATCACCACCGAAGCTGGCATCGCCGAGCGTCCGAAGAAGGACTCGGGCGGCGGCATGCCGGGCGGAATGGGTGGCATGGGCGGCATGGACGGCATGATGTAAGAGCCGTCTCCAACACGTCACGAATAAGGAAACGCCCCGGGAGTGATCCCGGGGCGTTTCTATTTGAAGCGCAATTACTGCACCGTGAAGGCGTTCTGGATCGGCAGCTGAGACCAGACGGCTTTGTCGCCCTGCTTGTTAAAGCCTTCCTTGCCGTCCTTGTCCTTATAGAGCGATGCCCAAAGGTTCGTGCCGGGCGCCGGCGCGGCCGACAACGCGACCTTGAGATCCATGTGGCTGCCGGCATTGACCGACAAACTGCCGAGCGGTGCGCCGGTCGGTTTGCCATCGGCATCCGCCGCGTAGACGACCACGTAACCATTGGCTGGAATGTTGACGTAGTCGATCGAGACCTGCGATCCAGCGGGCTTCTGGTTAAACACGAGTATCGTCGGCGGTGCGTTGGCAACGGCGGCCTGAGCAGCGCCTGCAACGACGGCGGCTCCAAGAAGCCCTGCGGCAGTCACTCCCAAGAGGGATTTGAGCTTGGGTGCGGACGATTGCATTTCTGTTCTCCTATGTTGACGATTGATCGATTGCATTGCGGTTTCTTGGGTCGTTTGTAGCCGGAGACGCCGTGGCGCCCCCAACCGTGATCGGGACTTGGGGAGAGGTCAGGCGATCTACCAATGAGAAATCCGGATATCTAAAATCGTCCCTGCCGATCATGGCGCGCGCTGCGCTGCGGCGGAGATTGCGTGTCGCGCGGCGGCGGGGACGGCATGATGTTCGACCTCGCAGCCTCGCGACCTTCAAAACGCTCGCGGGTTATGTCGCGGAGCGCTTCTCATATGTGAAGGCTGGTGGCGCGTCAGGGATGGGATGCGTCTTGCGACCCATCGTTTGAGCCGAATTCGGAAAACACTTCATGCGGGCCTAATTGCATCGCCCAGCCGGCGCAAATGTTATAGGCGTCCGGATCTGGCCAAATCGCGTAGTTTGGTCGGAAATTCGCAGAGCTAATCATATCGCGGGTCAGCCTGCGGTCGCCCCGCAGGCACGCAAGCGCACCGCCGATGTTGTGATTGTCGGTTGAACTGAACTGCGAGAGGGCCCGGATACCACTGCGCATAGTGGCCCAATCTACTTTGACCAGTTGGTACAGCGTCAATCCGTACTGGCTGCGCATTGCTTGAGCATAGATGCGCGGATAGAGATCGGGTCTTTTGCGCATCGCTGGCAGGTCCTGAGCCCAGGTTGCGAAGTGAAAGAGATCACCTGTCTTGCCGCCCCATCGGGATGCGAACCGGTTGGATGCCAAGACCGGGAGCCCGATGTTGCCGGGAAACTTTTCCAGCCCTTCCTGAACCAACGACTTGATCTCATCTTCGCTCGTGCCAAGAAAGAGCGAGATCTCGACCATTAAATTGTACCAATAGGGATCACGCGAACCGGTCGGCTTGTTGGTGATCAGGTATTGGCGGATTCTTTCCAGCTTGGCTGGGTCGGCGGTGGATTCCTCGATCTGATTTCCGGGCAGCAAAAGGCCGGCGCGCAATTGCTCCGCATCGACCGTGAGCATGTTGGAAGCCTTCGCGACAATCGGCACGGGCGATTGGGGATACGCGCGCTGCCAATTTTCATAGCCTTCGGTGATCAACAGTATATCTCCAGGGAAGCCGAACTTCATGGCATCGTGATAGACAACCGTTGCCAAAAGTCCGCTTGGTAAGATGATTGCGTTGTCCGTCATGAAGCCAAGAATTTTTTCAATCCGATGGGAACGGTCGAACCCATCCGTCGCGTGCTGTTCGATTTTTCCGTTCAGAATATCTGGGAAATTCCCCATACGGTGCATCTCGGCGTAGTTTTCTTGCCGAAAGCCCATGTCGACATCGAGGAGCTGCATCAGCTGTTCGTGTTGGCTCGGGGCATCATCTCCGTAGAGTGCTACGGGGCTCATGACCATGGCCATTGCGGCGAGGAGAGCGCATCTGAGAGAACGTTTCTTCATGATCTAGTTCTCGATCTCAGGTTGTTTAAATTCGCGTTTTTCGAACGGCTCCGCGCCTTGCGCTTTTGGGTCCTCGTCCTGGGATGACCACGCTTGGCAGAGGTCGAAAAATTCTGGTTGGCCCCAGATGGATTGGATGGGCCGCTGCCGGATTTCCTTCCACACGTTGCGAGCTGTGCCCTTGTCGGCGAGCACGCAGGACATCAGTGCGAGCCGCTGATAGACGAAGTCGATCGGGTGCTTCGCAGCGATTTCACGCGCACCTTCGGCAAAGCGATCTGTATTCATTTGCAAGAATTGGAAGGCTGGTAGCCCTTGTCCGAAGAGAACGGCCATATAGACCCGAGTGAAGGCCTCATTTTTGCCCCCAACGTTGGCGTTTTCTGCTGCGGCTTGAGCGAGGGACTCCAGGTCGCGGGCTGCATCTTTTGACGCAAACATGATCGGCCAGGCCGCAGCTGTGAACAAAGAGTGCTCATCTGGAAACTTTGCACCCGCCCCCTTCGCCAAGGCTAAGATGTCTTGGGCTGTCGCTGACTGCATTGCCCGGATCGAGATCATCAGGCTGTGCCATTGAGGGTTGGCATCCGCCGCGTGGGGTGCTGCTTCAAGGGTCGCCCGCGCCTTCGAGAGATAGGCCTTGTGGTCGACGGGCCCGGAGCCAGCTGATGAAAGTGGGACCGTCACGACGCTCCCCGTCGTAGCGATGTTTGTGTACATAAGCGCTTTGAAAACCGGCACGAACACGGACTTTGGATGCCGCTGTTCCCATGTAGCAATGGCCTCGAGTGTCATATCAATGTTGAACCGGTGCTCAAAATCGACGTTGTAGGCTGCATCGAAACGCTCGTAGGCAATGCCGAGCTTGCTCGCTCCACTCGCTGTCCGCGCATCTGTTTTCAGAAACGTCGAAAGTGTCTCCTCCAACTGATCAAGAGAGTCGGGATTTTTGGCGAAGCTGCTCCTTGCCAAGGCACCGATTACGCGGCGCTCTGCCACTTCGTCACCTGGCGGCGCGGTGAGGATGTATGAGGGTTGTTGGACCTTGAGGCCGTTGTGTCGATTGAGTGCTTCGAGGGGGCTTTGTTCGAGTACGTATTCGGTTTCTGCCAGCGCGGCGGCAGGGGTCTTCGCTGCCTGGTCTGCAGCAGCCTCTGGCAAAAGATGCTGCATCGGCGGCGCTGATCTTGCATCATTGGCGAAGGCTGCGCTGGCCACAAAGGCCGGGCTTGTTAAGCTGAGGACGATGACGGTGGCTCTCACCCATCGGCCCGTGGCACTCGGAGACTGCAGCATCTGTGTCCTCACCCACAAAACGGCGCTTTGCGAAAATGGAACCACGAGAAGATCAATAAGTGATTGCTCGTCAGTCCCGAGAGTGGCGGCCGATGGCGGCAGCAATTCAGATCCGGTCGCAGGCGTCCTGCGTTGACACAAAACGGCGATCCGACTCGCAGTTTTTCAAGAACCGTTCACCATGACAGAAATGAGCCGACGTCTTCTTGCGCTTGCTTATGGCGCTGGTTGCCATGCCATCTTTGGGCTAGCGGCGCTGACGATGGTGGTCGTCATGGGGTCTGGCATGACGCTGGCGCTCGGGCGGGTGCCGGAACCATGGAACTGGGTGGCGAATGTGGCGCTGCTGTTGCAGCTCCCGCTGGGACATTCGTTTCTTCTTTCCAATCGTGGACGGCGGGCACTCACGTGGTTTTCGCCGCGGGCGGTCGCGTCCGATATGGCGCCAACGGTTTACGTGATTATTGCAGCGCTGCAGGTGGGGGCGCTGTTTGCCTTGTGGTCGCCATCGGGCGTGGTGTGGTGGCAGGCAGAGGGCACACTCTTTTACGTCTTTGTGGCGCTGTTTCTTTCCACGTGGGGGCTTCTTGGTTTGTCGACGATCAACGCTGGGCTTGAATTGCAAAGCGGGTTCAACGGGTGGTCGGCGGTCTTTTTTGGGCGCCGCGTGCGCTATCCCGATATGCCGACAACAGGGCTGTTCCGGTTCACGCGAAATCCAATCTACGTGAGCTTTGCGCTGACGACGTGGACGGTGCCGGTGTGGACGCCGGATCAGCTGCTCGTGGCGATGGTGCTGACCGCTTACTGCGTGCTGGGGCCGATTTTGAAAGAAGCGCGGTATCGGCGCATTCACGGCGAGCGGTTCGAGGCGTATGCGCGGGATGTGCCGTATTTCGTGCCCCGATTGACGCCGGCGCCGCGCAGTGATCGGACTTTCTCGGACTCGTAGCCGTCACGATCGGCCGCCTCGAAGCGCCGGTGCAAGAGTTCAAACCGCGTGCCTCCATTGGGCTACAGTTGCGGCTGTGAGACTCAAAATGACCGCAGCGCTCAACTGCATGCGAAGCGCGCCATACCAGACGGGGCCGACACCGGCGCGGATGCGCGCCATGTCATAGGCGAGGAGGATCAAAAAGCCGGCGGCGAGAATCAGGAGAGCTGCGGTCGGGCTGACAAACGATGCGGCGAATGCGATGAGGGCTGGAACGACGCTTGCCGCAAAGCCCGAGGCGCCGTCGCCATCGGGGCGGGTCATTTCGAGACCCCACTGCACGCCGCCCATGAAGCTCAAGATGATCATGCCGTAGATGATCAAAGCTTGCAGAGTGTGCAACGGATCGAAGCCGAACCACGGGCTGCCACCAGCAAGCGTCAACGCGGATAAAGCGGCGAACGGCAGCACGCCAGCCCATCCCAGCAGAAGCGCAGGTGTTGGAATCGTCTTCATCCGCATCCGATCGCGCTGACGTTGCACGCTTTCAAAACGGTGACGACGACTTGGTGGATCAGGTCGGGGCGGATCAGGTTGGGGGCGATCGTTAGGTCAGGCGCGAGGTCGCGGGGACGGGTGTTGGCGGAGTAACACCCATCGAGACGTAGACGCTCATGAGTTCGTCGACACCGCCTTCGGCGGGGCGAAGCCATGACTTGGGCACATAGATCAGCGCACCGCCGACCGGAACGGGTGCGGAGGGAACGAGAATACCGACATACTCGTGGGCGCCGATCGCGACCGGTTTTGGTGACGGCAGCAATGCAAGGACCGCGGCACCGGGTTCGCCGCCGAAGAAGCACCAGACTGGAGTCATGCTTTTGAGGTCGCCGCCGTTCTTGGTATCGACGATTGACGTAAAGCGCTTCGACATATCGTAAACGCTCCCGATAATAGGGATGCGTCTGACGGCTCGGTCCATGATGTCGGATAGCACGTCGCCGATGCGGCTTTCGAACAAAAGGCCCAGAATATAGATCGCGAGCAGAAGAGCGAGCAGGCCAATGACATAGGGCGCGAAAGATTGGGCTCCGACACCGATGCCGAGGGAGACGAGGACGCGGCCGAAGGAACTGGTGGGGCCGACGTAATCGTTCAAAATTGAGACGACCCAGCCCGTGACGGCGACGGTCAAGATCAGGGGCAGAAGCGCCAACAGGCCCGCCAGAAAAACCCGCGTGATCCGGCCCATGACTTTGTTCTCCCCCAAACAGCGCTCAACGCGCGAATCTCTCAATCGCAAGCATAGTCGGCTCAGCGGCCGCCGCTAGCCGTCCCTACACCGCCGGGGCGGGTCGACCGTCCGCATCCTGACTAAATAGGTAGTAGTACGTGTTTGCCCGATTTTGGCTGGTTTGAAAGGTCAATTGGCCCCGTCTGTGCGATAGCGCAGTCGACCACAACCTTTGAAGCGACCGGGACGCATTGCGACTTTGTTGATCAGGCCCATTTCCAATGATGAGGATGAGGCGCTTGCCGCAGCGCTGTTGACCGAGGGGTTTCCTCAGAAACCCGCCGCGATTTGGCCTGCCTTTTTTAGGCGGCTCCGGATTTTGGACACCAACGGTCCCGCCGGTGTGCCGTTGGGTTATTTGATGAGCAACGGCGACCGGGCGACCGGAGTGATGATGACGCCAGCGATGCTTCGCAAACGGCCTGACGGGTCGCAGGGGCCTGTTATCAATCTATCGAGTTGGTACGTCCAGCCTTCGGAACGCTGGCGCGCAGGGCGCATGCTGCAAGCTTTGCTGAAGTCGCACGATGCGATGTTCACTGATCTGACGCCGACGGCCGAGGTTCGCACCATGCTACCGGCGTTCGGTTTTATTCCGATCAACTTTGGGGTTGTCTTCACCTTGCTGCCGCTCGCGGCGGCCTTGCCCGCGGGCTCAGCGCAGATGCGGCTGCTCTCGCCTCGTGACGCAGATGTGCCGGCAGGTCTCCGTCGCATTTTGGAACGGCATCAGGATGCTGGGTGCTTGGCCGGCGTCCTCACGGCCGGCGAACGATCTCTTCCGATGCTCTTTCGTAAACGCAGGCTCAAAGGTGTTCCGGCAGCCAATCTCATTTATTGTCCCGATTTGTCGCATCTGCCGTTAGCGATTCCCGCAGTGGCGCGGTTTCTCTTAACCAAGGGCATCGGCGTCCTCATCAGCGACGACACATCCGGGCCGTTGAGAGCGGGGCAGCTGAAGCGCCAGCGCGGATTGAAATTCGTCCGGCCCGGCGCGGGATTTGCACCGGTTGCGAACGTCATCGATCACACGGCATCCGAACTCGCTCTTCTCGATCTTTAACCCTACCAATTGGACTGTCCCACAATGCCCAACCTTGCTCATGCAGAGACCGAAGCTGACACCGCCGCCGTTGCCGTTCTGCGGTCGATGGAGGCGTTTTTTGCCCAGTCGTCCCCCGGCTCACAGTCGGGGCCGTTTGGCACCGAGACGGCTCTCCTTAGCTCCGGTCTGCTCGACAGCCTCTCCATGCTGCAACTGACGACACATCTCTCGGATGCCTTCGGGATCGAATTCGAGGATGAAGATTTTACGATGGAGAACTTTGCAACGGCTGGCCAGATTGCAGACCTCGTCGCGTCCAAGCTGGCGCGGAGCGGCTGATGGCGCCGGTGTTGTTGCATGATCTCCTGACGGAGCAGGTGGCCCGCGCAGCGGACCACACAGCCATCGTGGACGGCGACCACTCCTATTCGTACGGCGACTTGGATCGCGCCAGTGCTCACATCTCGGCAGTCATCGCGCAGGTGGGCGCTGCCAGTGGTGACCGCGTCGGGATCCTGTTGCCGAAGTCGTTTCACGAGTGTGCGGCGATTTTTGCGGTCAGCCGCGCGGGGTGTGTGTTTATCCCCATCAACCCGGTTCTTAAGCCGCAGCAGATTGCACATATCCTGAGGGACAGCGAGGCACGCTGCCTTGTGACGAATTCGGCAGAGGCGCGCAAACTCATCGATGGCGCTGGTCCCTTGCCGGGCTTGCAGATCATTGCGGTCGATGATCTTGGCGACGACCTGGGCGACGAACTGGGCAATATGCCGCTGCGGGCAGGGCCGGCTCGTGGCATCGGTGAGGACCTAGCGGCCATCCTCTACACGTCGGGTTCGACGGGAACGCCGAAGGGCGTGATGCTTTCGCACCGCAATCTCATTGCGGGCACGCGCATTGTGCGCACCTATCTCGGCATCGGCGCTGAGGATCGACTTCTGTCCATCCTCCCCTTCAGTTTCGACTATGGGCTCAACCAACTGCTCACTGCGGTGGAGCAGGGCGCGACGATCGTGCTGGGGTCGTTCCAACTCGGCGATCAGATCGTGTCGGCGCTGGCGAAGCACCGCATCACGGGACTGGCCGGTGTTCCAACCATTTGGGCCATTTTGACGAAGGCAGCACCTGCGCTCCAGAAAACGCCGCTGCCACATCTGCGCTACATCACAAATTCGGGTGGCGCGGTACCGGAGGCCACTGTTAGGCGCCTCTCGGCCATCCTGCCGTCGACGCAGATCTTTCTCATGTATGGGCTGACAGAGGCGTTCCGGTCGACGTTTCTGCCGCCGGATGAGGTGACGCGACGGCCGACGTCCATCGGCAAGGCCATTCCAGAGTGCGAGGTCTTCCCCGTCACTGCGGACGGACGGCGCGCGAAGCCTGGTGAATCTGGCATTTTGGTGCATCGCGGCCCAACGGTGTCGCTGGGATACTGGCGGCGGCCGGAGGATACGGCGCGCGTTCTCAAACCAAATCCGCTGCGCGCGGCAAGCGAGGGCGCTGATCTTGTCTGCTACTCGGGCGATCTCGTGGTGGAGGACGATGAGGGCTTTCTCTATTTCGTCGGACGGCAGGACGCGATGATCAAATCGGCCGGATACCGGATCAGCCCAACGGAAGTGGAAGACGTTTTGATGAACACGGGCGCATTCCGTCAGGTGGCGGTGATTGGCGTGCCGGATGAGTGGGTGGGGCAGAAGGTGTGCGCGGTCGGTGTGGCGCTGAACGGAGCGGTGGATACGGCCGCGGTGTTGAAGCAGGCTGCGGCGACACTTCCAGGGCACATGGTGCCGGCACGGATCGATGTGGTCGATGCGCTGCCGCAGACGCCGAACGGTAAAGTCGATTACAAGGCGCTTGTGGCCGAGCGCGCTGCTGTGGCGAGGGTGACATGAGTGTGGTTCCGTTTGCCAGCCGGAGCGATGCAGGGCTGCCTGCATTGGCGGACACGCTGATTGCAGAAAACTTCGGCGAGCAAAACGGTGTGCTCACCATCGGCGGGATTGCCGCGACGGACCTTGCGGCAGCGTATGGCTCGCCGCTTTATGTTTACGACGGCGATGTGATCGTTCGCAGGTACCGGGCTTTGACGGCGGCGCTGAACGGCTTTGCAAGCGTCTATTATTCGATCAAGGCCAATCCGCATCCCGCTGTCGCGCGGCTGTTGGTGGATGAGGGCGCGGGGCTGGAGATCGCGTCGGGCGCGGAACTTCTTTTGGCAGAAGCGGCCGGAGCGCGAGCAGCCGACATCCTCTTTGCTGGTCCGGGCAAGGGCGAGCTGGAACTCACTCTCGCCATTGCGCATGGCATTGGAGAAATTCATCTGGAGAGCTTCGAAGAGATCGAGATGGTGGCGGCGCTGGCCGCGGCGCAGGGGCGGGTGGCAAAGGTTGCGATCCGCATCAATCCGTCGGCGGCGGCACAGGGCGGGGCGATGCGCATGGGCGGAAAGCCCGCCGCTTTCGGGTTCGACGAGGAGATGATTGACGACGTGTTGGCAGCAATTGCGGCCAAGCCATCGCTGCATCTCTCGGGCGTGCATCTGTTTGCCGGCACGCAGATCCTCGATGCCGACGTGCTGGTGTTTCAATGGGCTTATGGTCTGCGGCTGGCCGCGGAGGTGGGGCGCAAGACCGTACGGCCCGTTGAGCGGATCGACCTCGGCGGTGGACTTGGCATCCCGTACCATGACGGCGACAAGACGCTCGATCTGACGGCGGTGGCGGCGGGCGCGCGGCGCCTCGACGAGGAGCGCCGTGCCGATCCGTGGCTGGCGGGGGCGCACATTCTCATTGAGCCGGGACGGTATCTGACGGGACCGGCGGGCGTTTATCTTTCGCGGGTGCTGGCGGTGAAGGCCTCGCGCGGGCAGCGGTTCGTTGTTGGCGACGGTGGGATGCATCATCATTTGGCGGCGTCGGGGAACTTGGGTCAGGTGATCAAGCGGGATTATCCCATTGTTGCTGCGACGCGGCTGTCGGATGCTGAACGTGCGCCCGCGACCTTGGTTGGTCCGTTGTGTACGCCGCTCGATACCCTGGGGCGGCAGACCAAGTTGCCGGACATGGCCGCTGGCGATCTCGTGGCCATTCTGCAGTCCGGCGCCTATGGACTGTCGGCAAGCCCGGTTGGGTTTCTGTCGCATCCCATGCCGGCGGAAGTGCTCGTGCGAAATGGCCGTGCTGCATTGATCCGGAAGGCCGGGGACTTTAGCGCACCGCTGGTCAATCTTTTGAGCTAGCGCAGACCCAACCAAAGAGCGGTTTCCCTCGCTTGCCTTGCGTGCCATTCTGCCGCGACGAAAATGACCGGCACGACAATGCTGAGGGGAGCGTTCGCATGGCTGCCACATCTCTATCGGGCAAGGTTGATCCGGTCATCCGAAAGATTTCAATCGATGATGTCAAAGCCGCGCTTTCGGAGGGCATCGCGGATTTCCGGCGGGCGCCGCGGCATGGCCTCGTTCTGGGCGGAGTGTCGGCGGCCGTGGGCATCGCGATCCTTGCATTGCTGTATGTTTTGGGTTTGCCCTATCTCGCCTATCCGCTAGGTGCCGGCTTTGCGCTGGTGTGCCCGTTTCTCGCAGCAGGACTTTATGAAGTAAGCCGTCGCCTTGAGACGGGGCAATCCCTGGCCGCAGGTGACGTGTGGGCTGCAATCAAGGGGCGCAGCGAAATTCGCTGGATGGGCTTTGCGACCGTGTTCGTGCTCATCATGTGGATGTATCAAGTGCGCTTTCTGATGGCGCTGTTCCTCGGCTACAGCGGGATGATGGCGACACTGGGGGAATTCTTGCGCGTCGTCTTTACGACGACGGAGGGCCTTATGTTCCTGGTGGTCGGCAACATCGTCGGCGCGTTCCTGTCAGCGCTTCTGTTCTCAATCTCGGTGGTGTCATTTCCGCTGGTGCTCGACCGGGATGTGGACTTCGTGACGGCCATGATCACGAGCGTCAAGGCGGTGGCGATGAACCCGGTGCCGATGGTGTTCTTTGCGGCCATCATCGCGGCAATGTTGTTCTTTTCGGCGATCACGGGATTTCTCGGATTGCTTGTTGCACTGCCGGTGCTGGGGCACGCGACGTGGCATCTCTACCGGCGGGTGATCGCGCCGGTCGCGTGAGAGGCTTCACGTCAACGCGGGCAAAAAGAAAAGACCGGCGGCGCCTGCTGCAATGGCAATCGCTGCTGCGATCATCATGCGCTTGCCGAATTCGGGGCCGCCTGTTGCCCAGCCGAGAGCCGCTTTGGCGATGGTGTTGACGGCGACGACGATCAAAATGGCGTTGGTGGCGAGCGTCGTGCTGGCTGCATCGGACGCTTGGCGCGACATGGACAGCGTCATGGCATCAACGTCGGCGATGCCAGAGAAGGCTGCCAACGCGTACACGCCCTGGCCGCTGCCGATGCGCGTCAAAAGTTTAGTCGCCGCCGTGATTGCCGTCAGGATCAGGCCGAACTTTAGAACCGTCGTGAGCTCGAAGGGATCGGTGAGCTTTAGGCGGCCGCTTTCGACGCCGTTCGAGTCCTGGCGCAGAAAGTAGAAGGCCGTCGCCAGCAGGGCGGCACCGCCCAAACCGATGGGCAGTGCGATGGCGGGGAGGATGCTGGTGCCGACGGCTGCGACGACGGCGAGAACGCGGGCCGCCATCGTGGCAGAGGCAAAGAGAGCTCCTGCCGCTAGAGGCGCTACTTTTTCAGGATGTTCTTTGGCCATTTCGCCAAGCGTCACGGTGACGGCTGTTGATGACGCGAGGCCGCCGGCAACGCCGGTCATGATGATGCCGGCGTTATCGCCCACGGCTTTGATCGCAATGTAGCCGGCGAAGGAGATTGCGGCGATCATCACCGTCAGCAACCACATCTCGAAGGGGTTGATGGTGTCCCAGGGGTCGACGGTGCGGTCGGGGAGAAGCGGCAGCATAATGAAGGTCATCGCGGCGAGCAGCAGACCTGAGCGCAACTCGAGCCAAGAGATGCGGCCCACCCAACCGTGCAAGACCTCTTTGAAGGCGAGAAGGCCGGCGACGGCGACGCCCATGGCGCCAGCGACGGCCATGTCACCAACCACAGCAAGTGCACCGAGTGCGAAGGCTAGCATCGCGGCCACGACCGTTGTCGCGCCCAATGTGTTTTCGATGGTTGCTTCGCGATAGCGGAAAAGGACGATAGCGCCGCTGTAGACGGCAAAGGCGAGCGCCAAGGCGATGAGGCCATCGCTGCCGCTCGCGATGACCAATGCGCCCCAGACGCCGCCCAGGAGACCGCCGAGGGTGAGGGTTCGCAAGCCGGCGGCGCGGTTGCCCTCCGGTTCGTTGCGGCTTTTCCATCCGCGCTCGAGACCGATCAGAAATCCGATGGCGAGCGCCACACCAAGTCGCTGGAAGAGTTCGAACGTGTCCATACGCGCATCGTAGTGCGGTATCCCGGATAACGGAACGGCGTTCGCTCACGATTGACCGTCCGCCCATAACAAAACCGCCGCCCTGGGGGCGGCGGTTGCTCTAATGTCTGGCGGCCTTTGTGGATTAGTCGCTGTCTTCGTTCGCTGCAATGGCTGGCACTGGCGCACTCGTACCGGCCTCATCCTGATCATCGCGACGCGGACGGCGGACAGGGCGGCGGAGAAACTCTGGCTGCTCATGCGCGTCTGCTGGCAAGCGATCCCCGGCGGGGCGTTCACGCCGGCGCGGTGGCACGCTGTTTTCCGGACGCTCCGGGCGCGGCTCGCTGGGGCGAGCCTCGACGGCTGGAACTGGTGGCCGCTCGAAGCGTTCGGGACGATCACGATCCATGCGATGTTCGGGGCGTTGTTCGGTGCGTTCCGGACGATCGCCACGGTCCTGCCGATCGAGACGCTCGAAGCGCTCCTGGCGATCAGGGCGGTCGTTTCGATCTTGCCGATCGGGGCGGTCGTTGCGATCGCGGTAGCCGCCGCGATCCCCTTGGTACGGGCGATCGCGGTCACGGTCGCGCGGACCTTGATATTGATGGCGCTGTTCGCCTTGCGGGCGGTGCGGGCGATCCTCGTAGCGGCGTTCGCCGCCGTTGTTATCCTGGAAGCGTGGCTGATCGGCTTGGCGCGCAACCAGCGGTGGCTGGTCGCCGCCACCGTCGAAGCCTTCGTCGCCGTCCGTGTCACCATCAGCGCGATGTTGACCATTGCCGTTGTAGCCCGGATCGACACCTCCCTGGCTCACCTGCTGTTCGCGGTAGGCCATGATGATGCGATTGTAGTGCTCCGCGTGTTGGAGATAGTTCTCCGCGAGCACGGGATCGCCGGACGACTGCGCATCGCGCGCGAGCGACATGTATTTCTCTGCGATGTGTGCGGGCGTTCCGCGCAGCTTCACATCCGGACCGTTGCTCTCGAAGCTCCGCGTCAGCGGATTTTGGCCTTTGCGGGGCGGATTGTTCTGATTGGTGTTGTTGTTGTTGTTGCGGCCGCGGCCTCTGCGGTTCTGCTGTCCCTGCCTCATGGGCTCCGATCTCGACTTGTATGACTGTTTATCGGGTAATTTCTGTTCTGCTGCATGGCCGCACGCGCGGCCCTGAAACCGGACACCACTCGCTCTCCAGTTTCCGCGCGGGCCAAAGCCCCGCCGCGATTTGCGAACCGGCGAGAGAACGCACGACTAAGATCAACCGTACTGGTGCTTCATCGTGTCGGAATTGGCTCAATAGCTGTAGCGCTTGCCTAAGCAGCGCTCGCCGGGAGCGGCCGGACCCACGCCGACCTTTAGCCCCATCTTGGCTTGTGACACCCCGGGCCCCCAGACGGCGAGTTGTCCTCGTTCGGCTGCCGGATATGTGTCGCTGTTGAAGAGACACTACCCCGACCGCCTCGGGAATCCAAGAGCTTTCGCGCGCAGGGTTAGCGTTGTGTCAGCATTGCCACAGTTCGCGTATGCCCGCCCAGATCCACCTCAGTCCAAGGTAAACCGGCGCGGTTTTCCACCGAATTTGTCAGGATGCCGGCGACAGTATCGGCCTGACCCGCCCCTACCTCAAGCGCGATCAGGCCGGCCGGGACAACGGAGCCTGCCCAGGCTGCGATATCGCGAAAAATGGCGAGGCCGTCCGGCCCGCCGTCGAGTGCCAAGCGGGGATCATACTCGCGGACGCCGGGGGCTAGGTCCGCGATTTCCGCGCTTGGAATGTAGGGCGGATTGGAAACCAGAATGTCGAAAGGGCCGGCGATGCCGTCGAGTGTTCGCGCCTGCGTGAAGCTGGCGCGCGCGGCGACACCATTGCGCTCGACATTGATGCGGGCGATGTCGAGCGCGTCGGACGAGATATCCGTGGCGAGACCCGATGCGTTCGGCAGTTCGGCCAGCAACGTGATGAGGATGCACCCGGAGCCGGTGCCGATATCGCAGATGGACAGCGGACGCTGGCGGCCGCCGGTTGCGTCGACCCACTGTAAGACCAGATCGATGAGCGTTTCGGTTTCGGGGCGCGGATCGAGAACGGCTGCGGTGATGACGAACGTGCGGCCGTAGAAGTCGCGCTGGCCTTTGATGCGCGAGAGCGGCTCATAGGCGAGCCGGCGGCGTACTGCTTCTGCGATTAACAGCGCTTCGCTGGGGGACAGACTTCGGTCGTCGTCGCGCAAGAGTTGTTCCGGCGAAAGCCCCGTTGCGTACTCGATCAGGAGGCGGGCTTCGCGGTGCGGATCTTCCAACACTGCAGCAGCCAGGGTCGATTGCAGGTACCGGCGCGCGGCAGAGATCGATTGGCCCGCGAAATCGTGTTGCACGTCAGGCATTGTTCTCGAAGTCCGAGAGCAGTTCGGCCTGTCGCTGCGTGACCAGCGCGTCGATGATTTCGCCGAGGCCGGTCCCTTCCATGACGCGCTCGATATTATGCATCGTCAGATTGATGCGGTGATCCGTGACGCGGCCTTGCGGGTAGTTGTAGGTTCGGATGCGCTGTGACCGGTCACCGGAGCCGACCTGGGATTTGCGGGCTTCACTGCGCTCACTATCGACTTTTTCCCGCTCGACTTCGTAAAGGCGTGAGCGCAAGACCTGCATGGCGAGCTTGCGGTTCTGATGCTGCGATTTCTCAGCGGAGACGACGATGATGCCGGTTGGGAGATGGGTTATGCGGACGGCGGAATCGGTTTTGTTGACGTGCTGGCCGCCGGCGCCGGAAGCCCGCATCGTGTCGATGCGGATGTCTTCGGGGCGAACATCGATGTCGACGTCTTCGGCTTCTGGGAGCACGGCGACGGTGGCGGCGGAGGTGTGTATGCGGCCTTGGTTTTCGGTGGCCGGCACGCGCTGTACACGATGAACGCCGCTTTCGTATTTCAGCTTAGAGAACACGCCGCGACCTGAAATCGAAGCGACGATTTCGCGATAACCACCGAGGTCGTTTTCCGACATCGAAATGATCTCGCACGTCCAGCCGTTCAGGTCGGCGTAGCGCTGGTACATGCGAAAAAGGTCGGCTGCGAACAACGCTGCCTCATCGCCGCCGGTTCCGGCGCGGACTTCAACGATGGCGCTGCGCTCGTCGGCGGCGTCCTTGGGAAGCAGCAGAATTCTCAGCGCCTGCTCGCGGTCCTCGATTTGCGGGCGTAGCGCATCGATTTCTTCGCGCGCGAGACTGACCATCTCCTTGTCGGCGGCGGGATCTTTGGCCATCGCTTCGAGGCTCGCCAACTCATCGCGGCTTGAACGCAACCGGCGGATGGCGCCGACGAGAGGATCGAGGTCAGCGAATTCCTTGGTCAGCTTGGCGTAGACCGCCGGGTTGGCGCCAAGGTTCAATTCGGCCTGGATCGACTCCCAGCGTTCCAAGAGCTTTTCCAGCTTTTCTTCGGGCAGAGCGGACATGGGGCGATGATGTATCTTCTGGGTGGGCCGCTCACTAAGCCGCGGCTGTGCGGCTCGGCTCAAACGGCGAACGGCGGCATCCCCGCCGGGGAGGCCGCTTTGCTTCGGGCCGACTTATAGGCTCAAGAGCGGTGCGAGGGCAATTTGTCTGATCGGCGCTCGCGCGGGTCGTCGGCTTCAATCCACTTCAGGCCGTCCCGAATGATCACCCGGATGTTGCTGCTCTGGCCGCTGAGCTTGTGCCAAAGGCCGGAAATCGGCTGGGAGATGCCGTTGACTGACGCTTGCAAAACGCCAGACGGGGCGGCCGACCCGAAAAGGATGAGGGCGATCGCAGCGGCGGCAACCCAGCGCACAGGCGCCCGCATGGCACGCACGGACGACGTGAGGCCCTCGGCGGTTTCGGTGAAGTGTGCAACCCACTCGGCCAGGATGCCGGGCGTTGCCGCCTGCTCGCGGGCGCGGTTGGCGGCGTCGGACAAGCGGCCAAGTATGCGCGCGACGGGCGTGGCGGCCTCGTCGGGCATTCGTGGATGGGCTGCGGTCTCGTGGCTGGGCGGGGCATAATAGTGCGTGGCGGGAATGGCGACGCCCATCAGTACCGAGAGGCGATCAAGCGCGGGGCGCGGATCCAGACGCGCGAGCGAGATGTAGGCAGCGACGATGCGCGCGGTTTCACTCCACGGTGGCAGAAGATCAATACGGCCAGATTCCAGCGCGGTGATGACGCCAGGGTGACAGGCCACATGCTGGGCGATGTGCGGAATTGGGAGACCCAGATAGTGCCGCAGTTCGGAAAAGAGGCGGGCGATCTCGGGATCGGGACGCGGCGCAGTGCGCATGCTGGCCGCGGTATTCGACTGTGACGTGGGTGCAAACGCTGAACGCATCAACTCAATCTCACCACGTGTCTGCTACTGCCCGGACAACGGTCCGTTACACGGGCTAAGAATCGTCAAAACGGTTAGAGAGTCAAAGTCAAAGATCGGCATAAGTCTGCGTGTTGCGAACAGGCCGCAGACGAAGTTAAATCTCAATGCCGTTCTGCTCAGCAAAGCGCGTTAATTCTGTGCGAAGTGAGCCTTTTCCATCGCGCACAAAGCGTTCCACGATCTGTTGTGCCGCGCCCGCATGCAGCGCGAGGATCATCGCCTTCACCGGGCCGACGGAGGCTGGCGCCATCGAGAGCGTGCGGAAGCCGAGGCCGATCAACGCCATGGCTTCGAGCGGGCGTCCGGCCATTTCCCCGCAAACCGTCAACGGCGTTTTGTGACGTGCGCAGGCACTCACGAGTTGGGACAGCGCGCGCACGGGCGCGACGGTCAGGCTGTCATAGCGGCTGCCAACGCGGGCGTTGGTGCGATCGGCGGCGAACAGGAATTGCAAAAGGTCGTTCGATCCGATCGAGACGAAGTCGACCTTGGGAAGAAGGCCATCAAGTTCGAACAACAGGCTTGGCACTTCGATCATGGCGCCGAGCTTCAGCGACTTGGGCGGCGCAATGCCCTTGCGGAGCATGATGCCAATTTCCTTGTCGACCTGGGCGCGCACGAGGTCGATCTCGGCGGCCTCAGAGACCATGGGGATCATGAGGCGAAGCTCGCGCTCGGATGCGGCGTGCAGGAAGGCGCGGACCTGTGTGCGCAGGAGCGCCGGACGATCGAGCGACATGCGGATCGCGCGCCAACCGATGGCGGGATTTTCCTCTTTCTGCTGGCGCAGGTAGGGGAGCACCTTGTCGCCGCCGATGTCGAGCGCGCGAAAGACGACGGGCTTGCCCTTGGCTTCGTCAAGAACGGTTTTATAGGTCTGCAATTGGCGGGCGTGGCGCGGGAAGGTGCGCGAGAGCATGAATTGAAGTTCGGTGCGGAAGAGCCCGATGCCGTCAGCCCCTGATTCTTCCAGATGCGGCATGTCAACGATCAGGCCGGCATTCATCTGCAGGTTGATCCGGACCTCGTCGCGCGTGATCGCAGGCTTGTCGCGCAGCGCGTCGTACTGCTTCTGGCGGCGGGCTCGAAAGCGGGCCTTGTCGCTGTAGGCGGAGACGACTTCGGGCTGGGGCCGCAGGTGAACCTGTCCCGTGACGCCATCGACGATGATGGAATCGCCGGCGCTGGCCCGTTCGACAATACCCGTTGCGCGCGCCACGGCCGCTATTCCCAGGGCCTTGGCGACGATTGCTACGTGGCTTTGTGGCGAGCCATCTTCGACAACGAGGCCGCGCAGCTTGGTGCGGTCGTAGTCGAGGAGTTCTGCAGGGCCCATGGTTCGCGCGACAAGAACAGTATCAGGCGGCATTTCTCCGGGTTCGATCGGCCCGCCGGGGCGGCCGGAAAGAATGCGCAACAGACGGTCGGACAGATCATCGAGATCGCGTTGACGTTCGCGCCAGAAGGGATCGGGCTGATGCATCAAGCGGGAGCGGGTGTTGTTCAGCACGCGCTCGACGGCGGCGTCGGCGGTCAAGCCGCCCTGAACCGCTTCGCGCAGGCGGCGTTCCCAGCCTTTGTCGTGGGCAAACATGCGGTAGGCGTCGAGCACGTCGCGGTGCTCGCCGGCGGCCGACAATTGTTCGTGGGCCAGCATTTCATCGAGGGACAGGCGCAGATCGGTGAGGCCGTTTTCGAGGCGGCGCAATTCGTGGACCGGATCGTCGGCCATGAGTTTGGTGACAACGATGCGCGTTTCGTGAAGGACGACGTGGCCGAGTGCGAGTCCGTCGGAGATCGACTGGCCTTTGATGACGGCGGCCAGCGAACTGGAAATCTCAAGTGCGGCCGTGGTGCCGGCGACAGCGCCGGAAACCAATTGCTCGGCGACGACCATCGCCGTCGACTCCAGGACTTCGACGTCTTCGTCGGAATAGACCTTCGTTGCCTTGTTCTGGACGACGAGGACGCCCAGCGTCTGGCCCGAGCGCTGGATCGGGACGGCAAGCAGCGAGTGATAGAGTTCTTCTCCGGTTTCAGGACGGTAAGAAAATGCGGGGTGCTTAGGAGCGTCCGGCTCGTTGATGGTCAAGTTGAGCTCGGCACAGCGTCCGACGAGGCCCTCGCCGCGCTTCAGGCGCGTGTCGTGAACGGCGGTGGGCAGAAGGCCTTCAGTCGCGAACAGTTCAAGCGTGCCATCCTGACGCTTCAGATAAAGCGAGCAGACGTCGGCAACCATGACGCCGGCGATCTGGCGGACAATCTTGTCGAGGCGGGATTGGCCGTCGCCGGTTTCGGCCATGATGTCGCGAAGGCGGCGCATAATGATGCGCAGCGCCGGCTCGGACGCGGCGACCGCGCGGGTCTCTTCGCCTCTCTTGGTGACCATGACCGTGCCCACTCTCCGCTAGTGTCCCGTTCGCGAAGTTCGCAACCACCTGCCGCAGTCTCTGGGCGAACTTCGCGAACGATAAGGACACTAGGCAAGTATATGTTTTCTAGTGTGATTCAGATTCCGAAGTTCGCAACTCGGTATCGCGGCAACATGGATGCGAACTTCGGAATCATCACACTAGGGCCGCGCGGGGGACATTTTCCCGCCGCGCCGGGTGCTCGTCGTTTAGTCTGCGTCTAAACCATACAAGGTATGCAAGGTCCGGACCGCAAGTTCTGCATAGGCTGCGTCGATCAACACGCTAATTTTGATCTCGGAGGTCGAGATCGCCAGGATATTGATGCCTTTTTCGGCAAGGGCTTGGAACATGCGGGCGGCGACCCCGGCATGACTGCGCATGCCGACGCCGATGACGGAGATTTTCGCGACCCCATCCGACGCGCGCACTTCGCAATGGCCGATATCGGGCTTGGCCGCTTCGATGACGGCGAGTGCGCGGGTGAGTTCGGCGGCTTGGACGGTGAAGGTCATATCCGTCGCGTTGCCCTCGGCGGCGACGTTCTGGACGATCATGTCGACGTTAATGGAGGCGTCGGCCAGGGGCCCGAAGATGCGGGCAGCGATGCCGGGCTTATCCTCGACCTTCAGGAGCGTCACCTTGGCTTCGTCCTTGGCGTAGGCGATGCCGCTCACGACCTGCTGTTCCACGATCTCGTCCTCACTGCAAACGGTGGTGCCAATAGTATCAAGATTATCCAGCGTGACGGCCTGCATTTGGCCGGGGGGTACGAAACTCGATAACACGCGCGTGCGCATGCCGTGGACCATGGCGAGCTCGACCGAACGGGTTTGCAGCACCTTCGATCCCGACGACGCCATTTCGAGCATCTCCTCATAGGAGACCTTGGGCAGGCGGCGGGCCTTAGAGACGATACGCGGATCGGTTGTATAAACCCCGTCGACGTCGGTGTAGATGTCGCAAACGTCGGCGTTGAGGGCGACGGCGACCGCCACGGCACTGGTGTCGGAGCCGCCGCGGCCCAATGTCGAGACGCGACCGGTGTCGGGATCAATGCCCTGGAAACCGGTGATGACGGCGACTTCGCCGGATTCAATCGAGGCGCGCAGCTCATCGCCTGGGACGTTCAGGATGCGGGCGGCGCCGTGGGCGTCGCTGGTTTCGATCGGGATCTGCCAGCCGGCCCAAGAGCGCGCCTTCAGCCCCATGGATTGGAGCACGATGGCGGTGAGGCCGGCGGTGACCTGTTCGCCCGAGGCAACGACGGCGTCGTATTCGCGCTTGTCGTGCAGGGGCGAGGCCTCATTGACCCAGGCGACGAGCTGGTTTGTTGCGCCGGCCATGGCGGAGACCACGACGGCGACCTTGTTGCCGGCATCGACTTCGCGTTTGACGTGGGCGGCCACGTTGCGAATGCGCTCGACGTTGGCGACCGACGTGCCGCCAAATTTCATCACAACCAATGCCATAGCGTCTCCAGCCCGGCGCTCAGTTCTTGCGCCCGCGGGTCTTCGTGCGTCTTCACGCTCAACGGAAATCCCCCCGGAATTGCCCCTATCCGCCAAGCCTCTGTTCGCGCACAGATGGGAGGCTGATCGAGAGGTCCCCGGGTTGGGGGTTCTCATAAGGCCAACCGACCTGTTGGGCAACCTTGCACTGCCGCATTGACAGCCGGGCATCGGGGGAGGCCAACTGGAGGCCATGACCGCATCCGCACATCCCCCCACCGCCCTGCCCGGTGCCCAAAAGCCCGCCCCGCCGAACCTCGATGAGGCGGAAGTCGAGCGCTTCCGGCGGATGGCGTCGGAATGGTGGGACGGCAAGGGGAAATTCCGCCCGTTGCATCAGCTGGCTCCAGCGCGGCTGACGTTCGTGCGCGACGAGTTGGTGGGGCACTTCGGGTTGACGGCGCGTGGATTGAAGCCGCTGAACGGGTTGCGGGTGCTCGATGTCGGCTGCGGGGGCGGTCTTGTTTCGGAACCGCTGGCGCGGATGGGGGCGAGCGTCGTCGGGATCGATCCGGGAGGTGAGAATGTGGAAGCGGCGCGTGCGCACGTGGAGGGACAGACGGGCGCAGGAGGACTCGATCTGACGTATCGGGTGGGGATGGTGGAAGACTTGGCGGCGGAGGGTGTGCAGTTCGACGCGGTTGTTTCACTCGAAGTTGTCGAGCATGTGCCGGAAGTGGGAGCGTTCGTGGCTTCGTGCGCCGCGCTGGTGCGGCCCGGCGGGGCGCTCGTGCTGTCGACGATCAATCGAAATTTGAAATCGTACGCGCTGGCGATCGTGGCGGCGGAATACGTGCTCGGTTGGCTGCCGCGCGGCACGCATCAGTGGGAGCGCTTCGTGACGCCTGAGGAACTGGCGCGGTTCGTGTCCGCGGCGGGATTGGCGTCGCCGACGTTCAAGGGGCTGTCGTATGATCCACTGAAGGATACGTGGTCGCTGTCGGACGATACGGATGTGAACTATCTGGCGTTCGCTGGGAAAGTCTGAGGCGATCCCGTAGCCGGAGCCCTCTGTAACCGCATCTGCACCGCTAAAGTTGCCCTGACGGCTGACCCCCGTGGTTGGTGATCTGGACCTGACCGGGGTCGCTATATAGAACGGCGTCGTGTGGGTCAGAATGAGAGTCACGATAAGATCTGCGCGCGGCGACCATGAACCTTGAGCGAGACTCCGTCATCGATGACCTATTCTGTATTTAAGTTCTTGCATGTGTTGGGCGTGGTTCTACTGATCGGCAACGTGACGATTACTGCTTATTGGAAAGTCCTTGCGGATCGGACCCGAAGCACGGCGCTGGTCACACATGCGCAGCGGGGTGTGATCTATGCCGATTGGCTGTTCACGTTGCCGGGCATTCTTCTGATCCTTGTCGGTGGCTACGGTATGGTTTGGGAAGCAGGGCTAGATCCATTGGGCGCAGATTGGCTGCTCTGGTCGCAAGCCCTCTTCTTGCTGTCGGGCCTTATTTGGCTTGGGATTCTTGTGCCGGCGCAAATTCGCCAGGCGAGGACGGTCCGATCGCTCAATCAGAAAGACGAAATTCCGGAGTCGTACTGGCGCGACGGCCGTCTTTGGCTGGTGTGGGGAATTGCTGCAACCGTGCCGCTGATCGCAGCGATCTATGTGATGATCGTTAAGGGCTGAGGCGCGTTCTTGCCATCTGAACCAGTCGCTTCAGCCAGAGGTGAACGGTCAACCAAGCTATCAAGTAAAGTTCGAGAGGCAAGGCTCGCGTGACGAACAAAACTTGGCAATTGCCTGCCCTTCGCGCGAACATGGCGATAACTGCTTACGGGTAGAACGCGGCAAGGAGAGAGCGGGACACCCTATGCGTTCACTCCAATCGGTGCCTCATGATCCCTTGTCCGCACACCGCACACTTTGACATCGTCGCTCCGGAGATGCGACTGCGTTTGCAGCTGATTCAGGCGGAGGTGGAGCGGCGGGTGCCGGGGTCCGAGCGATGTGTGGCCTATCAGATGCCGGCATTCCGCAAGGGCCGCGTGTTCTTCTATTTCGCGGCTTTCAAGAAGCACATTGGCATCTATCCGCCGGTAGATGGGCCGGCGGCGCTGGTGGAGGATCTGATGCCTTATCGCGGGCCAAAAGGGAATCTATCGTTCCCGCATTCGGGGCCGTTGCCGATCGCGTTGATTGGGCGCGCTGCCGAGCGGCTGGCTGCGCAATATGCGCGCTGACGGCCGATCTTCCCACGGACAGTGATCGAGCACTTGGAACTTTTAGGAAAGGCGCGAAAACGAAAACGACGGCGCAAGGTTGCGCCGCCGTTGAGCGTGTTGCGTAGCGTCGGATCAAGCGAACTTCGACTTGATGAAGCCGAGGACGGCGGCGGTGAGCGCGCCGGAGACGCCACCGGTTGCGAAGCCTTGGGCGATGGCTGCGAAGTCCATGCCGGCCGACATGTCGCCGCCGCCCATGCCGAGGAGCCCACCGAGAAGCGGGCCGGCGAGGCCGCCGCCCAGTGCGCCCGTGATCGAGTTGCCGACCGGGCCAAGGCTGATGTTTTTAGCCGCGGCACCTGCGGCGTTGCCGCCGAGGGCGCCAGCAGCTGCTTGTACGAGAATGCTTGTCAAATCCATGGTGTGGTCTCCCTAAGGGCCGCCGCTATGGGCAAGCCCTGTCTTCCCCAAAATTAAGTCACGCCACCACATCGGGGCGCGACGGTCACTTGATGACCGCGGGCGGCACCTTAGCCTGATTTGTGTATAGGTCTGAGCGATTTCCTGCGAGAAGGTCATATCCACAGAGGGATGGGGTGAGCCGGGACTGGGCGGAGGCTTCCGCGCGCGCCGCTGGCATGGTTTGATCGGTCCGCACCTCGCGCCAACACCGGACCTCAGCTGCCATGAAAGCCTTTATCCTCTCTTCGAGCCCGCGGCGGCACGGAAACTCGGCCCTATTGGCCGAAGCCGTTCGGGATGGGCTGGTGGAGGCCGGGCACGAGGCAGATTTTGTCTATGCGGATGATGTGCTGTCCAACTTCCTGCGCGATTGCCGGCAGTGCCGGCGGGCGGATGGTTCCTGCGCGATCGAGGACAATTTCGGGCAAGTTTTCCTGGAGCGGTTTCTTCCAGCGGACGGCTTCATTACGGCGACGCCGGTCTATTGGTATGGCAGCTCGGCGCAGATGAAGGCGTTTTTCGACCGGTCGTTCTGCTACTACGCAGCGTCGTATCCTGGATCGGGCGACGTCATCCAGCGCATGATGGGTAAGCGCATCGGTTTGGTGCTTGCATCGGAAGAGACGTTTCCAATGGTGGCTGCCGGGATCGTGTCGCAAATGCAGGAATATACCCGCTATACGCGCGGAACTTTTGCTGGCGTGGTGCATGGGATCGGCAATGCGCGGGGTGAGGTGGCGCGTGATCCTAATGATCCAATCGGGCAGGCGCGGCGGTTTGGGGAGACGTTTTTCTCGCGGCATGCGAGCGATTATCAGATTGATACGGTGCGCGGCGGGCGCGTGTGGGGTTGAGTGGGCGGATCACGCAGAGGGCGTGCGGCGGCGGCGGATTTCATCCTTGAGCGCTTCGACGTTGCGGACGTTGGAGCGGTAGAAGATATCGAACAGCGTTCCGATGATGGGTACGACGCCGAAGGCGATGTCGGTGGCGGAATTGAGTGACATCCGCCGGATGAGGGTTTTGTCGGCGCCGAGGCGGCGGGCGGCAAGAATAATCTTGATCGCGAGTGCGGCGGTGACTAGGTCGCCAGCGATGGGGATAAACCCGACGACAGGGTCCCAGCCGAAGCGGACGTTCGTTAGTGGGATGCGGAATTGGGTATCAAGACGGCCGGCGAGGCGGTCGATTTCGTCGAGGAGGCGGGCATAATCGGGGTGGACGGGCTCATTCGACGCTGGAATCTTGAATTGCATAGCCGATCCGGTTTCATCGAGGCGTCCGCTGATGGTGCCGCTGGCGGGATCGCAACATCCGTATGGCACCCGCGCTGCGCATCGGTCTATAATACGTCGTGAAGCCTGCTGCCATCACGTTGCAGTCCGGCATATCCATTAGGCTCCCGTTGTTTATCGAAATTGCCGTCGTCGTCGTTCTCATTGTTTTGAACGGCTTGCTCGCCATGTCCGAATTGGCCGTGGTGTCCTCGCGTCCCGCCCGCCTACAGGTGATGCGCGATCAGGGATCGTCTGGCGCGGGAACGGCCATGCGGCTGGCGGAAGATCCGGGCCGGTTTCTTTCAACGGTGCAGATCGGAATTACGCTCGTTGGCGTGCTGTCGGGCGCGTTCTCGGGCGCGACGCTGGGTGCGCGGCTGGCGGACTGGCTGACGACGCAGGGACTGTCCGATGGGGCCAGCGATACGCTGGGGGTGATGCTCGTCGTGGTGGCGATCACCTATCTGTCGCTGATCGTTGGAGAACTCGTCCCCAAGCAAATCGCGCTGCGCGATCCGGAGCGGGTGGCAGCGCGCGTGGCGCCGGCCATGGCGGTCCTGTCACGGCTGGCGGCGCCATTGGTCTGGGTGTTGAACGCATCGGGCCAATTGATTTTGCGCCTCCTGGGCCAGCATGGTGAAGCAGAGCAACGAATGACGGACGAAGAGGTCAAAACCATCATCGCCGAAGCGGAGAGTGCTGGCGTTTTGGAGTTAGAAGAGAAGGAGATGATCTCGGGCGTGATGAGGCTCGCTGATCGCACCGCTACCGGATTGATGACGCCGCGGCGCGAGGTTGAAGTTCTCAATCTCGCTGACCGGCCGGTGGATATTCTCGCCAAACTGCGCGCGACGAAGCGATCGCGGCTTCCCGTGCAGGATGGCGATGCGGATGAAATTGTCGGCGTGGTGACGGTGAAGGATCTCTACGACCGGCTGGCAGCCCAGGAAGCGGCGGGGCAGTTACAGAACATTCGCGCTGTTGCCGATATTCAAATCGCGCCGGTTGTCAGCGATAACACGCGGGCGCTCGATGTGTTGAAGGCGATCCGGTCGTCGACCGTGCATATGGCGCTGGTGTTCGACGAGTATGGCCATTTCGAAGGGATCATTACGTCCAGCGATGTGCTGGAAGCGATTACGGGAGCGTTTCAAGAAGAGGGCGAGGACGAGCCGGCGTTCGTTGTGCGCAAAGACGGATCGTTTCTCGTTGCCGGTTGGATGCCTGTGGATGAGTTTGCGGCGAAAATTTCAATGCCACTCGATCCGGAGGCTGATTACGAGACGGTGGCGGGACTGGTGCTCGAAGTCCTCCACCGGCTGCCGGACGTGGGCGAGACGTTCGAGTACCGTCACTGGCTCTTCGAGGTGGTGGATCTCGACGGTCGACGGATCGATAAAGTTCTCGTCAGCCGCGCAGCCTAGGTGGCCGCGCGGCTGGTTCCCTCCCCGTCAAACGAGCGCGGACATCTTCGATGTATAACTGCCCGGATCGAGATTTGGCACGAGCTCAGCTGGGTCTTTCGACTTCTTCAGACTGCCCTCGAGAAGCGCGCCTTCGGCGACCGATAACGACTGATGCAGAATGTCGGCGTCGACTTGAGCCGTCGGGTGGACGATAACAACAGACGCACGGATTGCGCCTCTGATGCCGCCGTGGACTTCGATTCGTTCGGCTGAGACGGTGCCAATGACGGAGCCGTCCGAGCTGATGGTGACTTGTTTGCCGACAACGTCACCACGCACATCGCCGTCAATCTGAAGTTTGTTTTGCGAGATGATCGCGATGTTTTGGCCAAGGATCGTCAGATCTGTGCCGATGACGGACAGTCCGCCCGCTTGGTTGGCCGAAGCGGCAAACGGCGAACCGGGGGCTGGCGGCGGCGTGGCGCGTAGACCCATTCCCATTGATAACGCGCCACCGTTGTGTGCGGGCTGCGGGTTCGCCATGGCCTAAAACTCCTCTCAACTCATCGGCCGACTGGACGCGGGGCCGAGGCGCTCAGGGACTCAACGGTTCCCGCTCTTTAATATTCCGCACCAGATGCCAGCAGGGTCTGCGCGGCTTTGTGACGGTGCGGGCGGTGCTGCGGACGGGCATCCTGGCCTTCGCAACACGACATGCACTTCGCGAACCTTGTGATCACTATGGCCGTTCGTGGTTGATCCACGCCGCTCTTGCCGCGTGGATATTTGGCCGATTTCGCCTGCTCAGCCGCCGGTGAACGGCTGAGATAACTTCAATGCCGTTGCAATTTTTACTTGAGCAATCAGTGGACTGGGCAGTTGGTGCCAGCGCGTTTCCGAGCGAACCACCAACGCGGCGCGGTCCTGACATAAGCCCATGAATTTGATTGGTTAATTATATCTTTAGAAGAGACCATTGACTCCCTCCGTAAGCTGTATTTTATTTATTACTGAAACCTTAACGGGTGTTCTCTGTCGAACCAAGGTCCTGACCTGCAATTTAAGGTAGCCGGACGGTCGGATTTCAACAGGCGACTGAAGAGACGTTTTAGGCCTCCTGCGTTCGTGGTGGTTCATGCGCGTCATCCATCCATTGCCGTCGCCGTGTGCCGCTCCGCCGGCATCACTTCACCCCCTCAATTCCGCGCTCCATTCCATTGCTCGCGACGCCGCGGCGATTGCGCGTTGCCGCGATTTTGATTCACCCCTGATCCCTGCCGGAGGACCCGATGGCCAATCTCCGAATTGAACGCGCGCTGATTAAGACAGGTGGTCTTTGGCTGATCGGAGCCGACCATCTGTCGCTCGTCTTGCAGCAAGACGACTTCGACAATGGGCAATCCCAGGAGATCTGGCGGATTGTTGAGGGAACACTGGATAGGGGTGCGTTCGGTCCTCCGTTGCTGGGCGTTGACGGCGTCAATGAGCCAGCGACGTTGTCGTCGGAGAATGGAGATCTGACGGGTGACGCCTTGCGGGACGTGATCGGATCGCCAGCAGCACGCGGGTCGAGGGTGTTGCCGAGTTTTGTTCCTGCCAGTGACTGGTCTACGATCCTCTCGTACGGACGGCAGATCGACGACCAGAACTATTCATACCTTCTCTACAATTTGCCATTTAGCCCGCTGCCAACCTCCAATTCATCGTCGGTTATTGCAAGCCTGCTTTATTATGTTGGGATCGATATTGCGCAGAATATGCCGATTCAGTGGCTGTCCTTTACGGTCGGAACTGGGACACTGTTGGGAACCTTTGCCGACGATGACTTCGTATTAGATCCGCTTCTTGGCTTCGACACCATTTTGTCTGGCGAAGGAGAAGATCGCCTACAAGGGACCGACAACGCAACACGCACTGAAAAATTCTACGGTGGCCGCGACGATGACCTCTTCAATTGGAGCGGCGGCAACAATCTCTATCACGGCGGGCAACCCGATCTCGACTACGCGCTCGATGGACGCGACCGCGTGAACTATGCCGGTGTCGGAACGGTTGTGATCCTCGCGGGAGACGATCCCGTTCCCCACCTCGCGCCGGACTTCCTTGCACTTCACAGCGGCGGCTCCGTCGACAGACTGTTTTCGATCGACGAATTGAGTTGGCTCGACGAGAGCGATACCGTTCTTTTTGGTGAAGGGGTCGAATTCAACAATGTTCGATTTGAATTGGATTTCGACGATGAGGCACCGCAGAGCCAGGGCGATGTCATCGATTTTTCTGATCAAACATCTGGGTTACTTTCGGCACCTTCCGATCGCGAGGACATTGTTCTTATTGGGTCAGCAACACCGGCGGGCGGGTTCACCGATGGCGGGATTTGGGCGCGCTCCCTCGAATGGCTGATTGGGTCAGCTGGTGATGATCGGATCTATGCTGGGCCCACCCTTCTGGGCGTAGAAGGCGATCAAGGCAACGATGTTCTCAGCGGCCGTCAGGCATCGGTTCTGACGGGCCTCAGCCCACGGGGCTATGACATCGAACTCCGCGGCGGGGAGGGCGACGATACGATCATCTCTGGGCTTGGCCGAAGCTTCGCGAATGGCGGTGCCGGAGCCGATACGTTCGTTCTCGCCTCTTTGTCCGGCTCCGGTCGCGTTGTCGAATTTGTCGTGGAAGGCGCGGACAGCGCGGATCGCTTGCTGGTGCCGTTCAACTTTCTCGTACCCGATGCTGGGCCGTTCGACGGGTCAGAGCTGTTTCCGATCCTCGGAGCAATTTCGCCAGTCATTGGCGGTGCGACGTTTGCAAATCTGCCTCAAAATCCCGGACCAGGGCCACGCGGTGGATACGACGCTCCGGGTTTCTTCTATCTCGCCGGTCAGGTGCCGCTGGATGGCACATGGTCGGGATCGCCGGACGGGCTGATCAGCATTACCGATCAGGTCGTCTTCAATCGCGACGGCAACGATCTTCTCATTCATATCTGGGGCACGGGCGAGGTCTATACACAGACGTTCCTCACAGTCGGCGGACAAGATTTCGTCTTTCAAGAGGTCGACCCCGATCCGGTCACCGAAGCGGTCATCCGCGTCGTGGACTTTTCTGAGGGTATGCTTGGCATTCGCTTCTACGAACTGGGGCCGGAAACACCGTTTCCGTTTCCGGGCGGTTCGGGCACGCCCGACCCGACTAAGCTCTGGAGCACCACGGATTTTGCGCAAGTGGGCGATACGTTGCTGCGCGATGCGCTCGAAGCGGATCCGGAGACGCCGATTTTTGATCAACCTTCGGATGGCGAGAGCGACGTTCGCGATCAGATCAGCGGAACAGAGCAGGACGACACTATCATCGTCGTCGCCGCCGCACCGATACCCGGCCAGTTCGTTTCCGGCGCTGATCTGTTCGGCGGAGGGGGGAACGATCAGCTGACGGGGGGAACAGGCCGGGATGTTCTGGACGGTGGCACTGGGACCGACACACTCGCGGGTGGGCGCGGAGATGATCGCTACATCGTGGATGCGGCCGGGGATATTGTGATCGAGGCGGCTACGTCCGGCTTTGATACCGTTATCGCGTCGGTCGCATATACGCTGCCGGAGAATGAGGAGCATTTGACGCTGACGGGGACGGCCGCGTTCGGTCAAGGCAACGCGGGTCACAACCTCATTCGCGGCAATGACACTGCCAACACGCTGATCGGACTCGACGGCGATGACCGGCTTGTCGGTGGGCGAGGAAACGACATTCTCGACGGCGGGGGTGGCGACGACCTCTACGTCTATCAAACCGGTGATGGCAATGACACGATCATCTCTGGCGGGGCGACCGCTGGCATCGACGCGTTGAAGATTGTCGGCTTCGCGCCGGAGCATGTGTTGGCATTTCAGTCGGTCACCGAGGCCGACGTCATTTTGCGATTGGTAGATGGATCGCGGATCACTCTTCAGAACTTTTTTGCCGGCGGGTCGATCGCCGCCGTGGGCTTTGACAATGACTATATCTGGGATGCGAGTGCGATCTCCACGGCGGCGCTAGCGGCTGGACCGCTCGTGAACGACGCACCGGTGGCGGGTGACGATTTGGGTTTGCTGGCCGGCACCTCAGATTTTGTTATTTCCAAAGCCGTCTTGTTATCTAACGATTGGGATGTTGACGGCGACGCTCTCACCATCGTCGCCGTTCAAAGTCTGACGGCTGGAGTGAGCACCAGCTTGACTGTTAATGGTGATGTTCAGGTCGCGTCGGCTGGAGGACAAACGGATCTGGCTGTCCTCAACTATACCGTCTCCGATGGACGGGGTGGGTTCACAACCGCGCGCGTCAACATCTCACTCGTTCCCAATGATGCTCCAGTGATCAACGGAGCACCGCTCAGCGATGTCGATGTCGAGCAGGGCAGCACCTGGGTTTTCGATGTCCCCAGCACCACCTTTACCGACCCTGACGGCGATCTTCTCTATGTCCGTGCGGATCTCTCCGATGGGAGCGGCTTGCCTTCTTGGCTGACATTCAACTCCGCCACGCAGCGGTTCGAAGGTCTCGTGCCGCAAGATTTTGATGGAGACCTCACCATCCGGCTGACGGCCAGCGATGGACTGGCCGAGACGGCGACCACATTTGTTTTGAGGGCCAGGGAGGTCACTGCCGGTCTCACACTTATGGGAACTTCGAGGGCCGATGTACTCGTGGGCGGTGAGGGACCGGATCAGTTTTTCGCTTTGGGCGGCAACGATACGCTGCTCGCCGGCGGTGGCAACGACGTGTTTTGGGCGACCGGAAATGCTGGTTTTGACATCTACGACGGCGGAGCGGGGTTCGACACAATTCGCGGCAGCGCGGGCGACGATGTGATCGGCGCGAAAGCTTTGACCGTCACCGGGCCATCGGGTGAACCACTCCAGGCCTTACTGGCGGGCATCGAGGCCATCGACGGAGGAGACGGTTTTGATGTTTTGAAGTTCGACAACTCGGCAAACACAATCGATCTTTCGATGATCACCGTGAGTGGCATCGAGCGCATCTTGGCGGGCGGGGGGCGGGATACCGTCATTGGGTCCGCCGGGAACGACGTGATTGATGCCGGACGGAGCAACGATTTCGTTTTTGGCGGTGCGGGGGACGATACGTTCTTGTTTTCGGAGACGTCGGGCTATGACATTTACGACGGCGGGGTGGGCTACGACACGATCCTCGGCACGTCCGGTGATGACGTCTTGACGCTCAGGCGCGGTTCAGCCGATCTCGTCTCGATCGAAGCCATCGATTTCGGCGACGGTTTCGACATTGTGCGCATGCATTCGACCAACGACGTCCTTGATCTTTCGGGTGTGGCCGTCGAAGGGCTCGAGCAGATCGAGGGGGGTGCGGGTGCGGATTGGATCCGCGGGAGTTCCGGGAATGAGATCCTGGTGGGTGGATCGCGGCAGGACACCTTCGTTTTCGCCGGTGATTTCGGACAGGATACGATCGCCGACTTCCAATTGCGATTGAACCCGCGCACCAATGGCGACGTGATCGATCTGTCGGGATTTGGGTTCGGGTCGTTTTTGGATGTGCTCGCGCTGACCCAGGATGTGAATGGCCATAGCGTCATCCAGATCGCGCAGACCGATTCTTCGATCACAATCTTGAATGTGGCGTCGTCTCTTCTGCAGGCCGACGACTTCGTGCTGTGATGCTGGCTGCCGGACCGGCTGCGTGCGACATTGACCGCATGGGATCAATCGTTGTTGGCAGGTCCGATAGGGCATGACCGTCTGGGGCAATCGGATTGGCGCACTCGCGGGCGCCGCCTTGAGCGCAGGTTTACTGGGCGTTTTCCCTGTGCGTGCCTGCCCGCCAGAGGCGACGGAGACCCGGGCCCTGACAGCCATTGCGAGCGGCAACTCCCTGACACTCGACGACGGCACGGAGTTGCGACTGTCCAGCATCCTCCTGCCCACTCCGCGCGATCTACCCGCGCCGTCTGAGGGTTGGCCGCTACAGTCTGAGGCGGAGGCTGCGCTTGATCGCTTCCTTGCGAGCCGAACCCTGAAACTCGCTGCGACTGGATCTTTTCGCGACCGTTATGGCCGGCGGGTTGCGCACGCTATTTCTGCCGATGGACTGTGGGTTCAATCCGCTATGGTGGATGAGGGTCTTGCGCGCGTGGTCCCCTTGCCCGGCGAGTTGGATTGTGTGCGCGAACTCTATGCGCGCGAGGCAGTGGCGCGCGCCAAGCGCGTGGGTCTGTGGGCAAACCCCGCTTATGCGATCCGGCAGGCGCGGCATACGCGAACCCTGGAACGGCTGATGGGAACGTTTCAAATCGTTGAGGGCTGGGTTGCCGAAGTGGGGGCGACGCGCAGCGAAGTGTTTTTGAATTTCGGGCGGAATTGGCGATGGGATTTCACCGCTGCGGTCGATCTTCGCCGGGCGCCAGATAGGGATGCGATAGCAGCCCGCCTTAAGCGGCTGAAGGGCCGTTTTGTGCGCGTCCGCGGCTTCGTCGAACGGCGAAATGGACCTTTTATTGGGGTCGCGTCGGCGGATGTGATCGAAGATCTGCCTGAGGGTAGCGCCAGCGGCCGGTGACGGTCACTGACTAAGAAAAAACGCCCGGTGACGATGATCACCGGGCGCTTGCAATCCTTTAGCTCGTTTGCTTTCAGGCGGCTTGCACTTCGTCGCTTTCCGTGGGGCCGCCATCTTCCGCGATGCGCCGGCCTTTGGCGCTCTTGGAGAGAACTTCAGTGATGCGTTGAACTGCGCCGCGGTCGTCGAGTTTTTCGACGGCGGCGAGTTCGCGTGCCATGCGATCGAGGGCATCTTCGTAGAGCTGGCGCTCAGAGTAAGACTGCTCGGGCTGGGCTTCGGAGCGGTAGAGGTCGCGGACGACTTCGGCGATGGAAATCAGATCGCCGGAGTTGATCTTGGCCACGTACTCCTGGGCGCGGCGGCTCCACATGGTGCGCTTGATGCGGGCGCGGCCCTTGAGGATTTCCATCGCGCGCTTGACGATGTCGTCATCGGCGAGCTTGCGCATGCCAACGCTCTGCAGCTTGCCGGTCGGCACGCGCAGCGTCAGCTTTTCCTTTTCGAAATTGATCACGAACAGTTCGAGGGACATGCCCGCAATTTCCTGTTCTTCAATTCCGATGATGCGACCAACACCGTGCGCCGGATAGACCACGAATTCATTCGTCTTGAATCCGTGGCGCGAGTTGACTGGCTTCTTGTTTGCGTCAGCGCGTGCTGCTGCCGCCTTTTCGGCAATCGCCTTGGGCGATGCCGGAGCGGGGGCGGCCGGCTTGGCGGCAACGGGTACTTTGACACCCACTGCCGGAGCCGGCGCCCGTGCGGGCGCTGCGATCTTGGTATTGGCAGAGTTCTTGGAGACCGACGCGGGAACCGCACGCGCGGGTGCGGTGGCCGGCGCCGATGCCTGCGCGGCCTGGGCGCGATGGGCAGCGAAGGCCTGCGCAGCCTTAGCGGCCTCAGTGCGCGGTTGGGCTGGAACGGCGGCCTTCTTTGCCGGCGCAGCAGTGGCGGTGGGGGCTTTGGCCGGCGTCAGAGGTGCCTTCGCGGCTACGGGCGACTTTGCACCACCAGCTGCCTTTGTCGGCGCAGACTTGGAGGCGGGCGCGCCCTTTGCTGCTGGCGCAACCGGCGCTTTAGACGCAACGGTTGCCTTAGCAGACACGGGCTTCTTGATTTCCTTGACCGGAGCGGTGGATTTGCGTGCTGCTGCCGCAACAGGACGTGCTTTAGCTGCCACAGCCTGCGCTGTGGACGTGCTTGATCCTGACTTTTTGGGTTGAGCGGCGACCTTGGCTGCTTTAGCTTTCACCGAAGTTGTTTTCTTCTGGGTCATTGCGCGTCGCTCACTCTCAAAGGGCTACTTGTACGGTCGACTTGGTCGTTACGGCCCGAGCGGTTCTCGTTCAGAGTACCGCAGCCTGCTTGCCGGGCCGGCAGGCTTGTTTTAACGGTCAGGTCCCCCCTAACCGCCTGAATGTCCTCATATTGGGCGTCTAGGACGCGCCGTCATCCCCATCCTTATCGTCGATGGTGCCGCAGAGCCGTTTTGGTTGCACTGCGAACCTCGAAGCGCGTCAAAAGGCTGGCAGTTTGAAACGGTCCACATTATGTCCGTTTTTGTTCCTGCTCAGTTCCTCAAAACCACTAACTGAGTATGACTGTATCACAACCTTCACTGAAAATGAAGGGCGGCGCGACGCCCGGCTGCGAACGGGCTAAACGAGGCGTACGGAATTTGGTGCCGCGAAGGACTGCCGGCCGCTCAAAGGGCCAATCTCGACGCGCGAGTCATTTGAAATAAGTGTGAGAAATCTAGTCGTTGGCGGATCAATCGCCCTCGCCGGGATTGGCGGAAAAGTACTTTTCGAATTTGCCGGCTTCGTCTTTGTGGTTGTCGGCGTCGGGAAGGGCTGACCGTTTGGCGGTGAGGTTCGGCCATTTGTTGGCGTAGTCGCGGTTGAGTTCAAGCCACTTTTCCAGGCCTGGCTCTGTGTCGGGCTTGATGGCGTCGACCGGGCACTCTGGCTCGCAGACGCCACAATCAATGCACTCATCGGGATGAATGACGAGCATGTTCTCGCCTTCATAGAAGCAGTCGACGGGGCACACCTCGACGCAATCCGTGTATTTGCACTTGATGCATTTATCGTTGACTATGTAAGTCATGCGTTCGTGTCCTGTTCCGAACCAGCTGGGCTGCCGGTTCCGACCCCGCGTCGCTCATTGCGGTGAGGTCTCATAGCGGCGTCGCGGAAGCCGCACAATGCGAAAAAAAGCGCGAGGCGGCGCAGGCCACTGCGGGTGCGATGTGGTGTTCAAAATTCTCCCTTCAGGCGGTCGGTCAAGCGGCGGTCGCGCTTTGTTGGGCGGCCGGTGCCGCTGTCGCGATGGGCGGACGCGCCTTCGGACACGTGTGCTGGCCCGGTGAGCAGGGGCGCGGGCGTGAGATCGTCGAAGAGACGGCGGGCAATGTCTGCAGAGCCGCGGCGGTCACCAATGGCTTTGACTGCGAGCACGCGAATTTTTGGACCGAGGGACGCTGTGATGACGTCGCCAGCTTTCACGGCGTGGGCCGGCTTTTCGGTTTTGATGCGATTGATACGGATCTTACCGCTCGAGACGAGGGCAGCCGCCTGGGTCCGCGTTTTGGCGAGACGTGCGCACCACAGCCATTTGTCGAGACGCTGCGAGGCAGGGACGGACGGTCCCGATTTGCCAGCGCTTGTCTCGTCGTCCGTCATGCTCAACTCTTGTCGCGGCGCGTTTGTTCGAGTTGCGAGCGCAGAGCCATCAGGGCTGCGAATGGGCTATCGGCCTCTGCTCCCGCCTTGGCACGAGGCGGAGCGGCCGTGATGGCACGGGGCTGATTGCGGTCCTCGCGCTGGCGATCGCCGCGATTGTCGCGGCGTTGGTCGTTGCGGCGGGGTTCGTTGCGCTGGCCTTGCTGCGGACGTTCGCTCCCTGCGCGCTTTTGATCGCGATTGCCGTGCCCTTCATTGCGAGGGCCGCGATTGCGCTCGTGGCGGTGTGGCCGGTCCGATTTGGGTGCGTCGGTTGTTGCAACTGCGGGGGACGATATCGCTGTGGCGTCGCTGTTGGCGATTGCTGGTGCGGGCTGATTGCTGCCTTGAGGGCGATTGCCGCGATGGTGACGCTCGCGGCGACGATGGTCGCTGCGGCCTTCGCTGCGCTCGTTCGAGTCGCGATGATGACGACGCGGGCGCCAGACCTCTTCGTACTGGATCTCGGCGTGGGCGTCGGCGGCGGGTGACTCCGCCAACGTCGCCGTGGGTTCGCTCGTTGCTGCGGCTTCCGGACCGGGTTCGCTGACAATGGTGCCGGCTGCGATGGGCTCTGAGACGGCGGGCTCAGACGTTGTCGTTTCGGCCATATCGGCGGGGGCCCCGGCGACGGCGCTGACCTCAATCGGGGCGTGGGCGATCCCGGCTGCGGGAACAACCGGTTTGACGGGGCGGCGGTCGAGGCGGAAGCCCAGCGCCTTGAACACTTTGCCGAGCTCGTCGGGCGAGCAGCCCAGGATCGACATCATCTCAGGTGTGGCGATGAAGCCGCCATCACCGGTGGAGCCTTTCGGTGGCTTTGCTTCCGGATCGCGGTTGGCGCGCCAGGCGAGCAGAGGGCGGATCATGTCGGCTAATCGCTCGAGCATGTCGAAGCGGATCACGCGCGGTCCGCAGACGTGATAGCCGTACGCGCGGTAGAAGGCCTCAGGCACGTCGGGTGCGGCTGGCGCGGAGGTCAGACCAGCGCGGGGCGTTTCGGGCAATTTATCAGGGTCGAGGCCAGCGGTGCTTGCGTGCTTGAGCGACCAGAGCGCGAGCGTCAGTTCAGCGGGACCGGGCTTCAACAGCTGCGGAAAGTGGATGTTGAAGGCGCCAAAGCGAACGCCGTATTTGCGCAGTTGCGCGCGCGCCGACTGATCGAGGCTTTTCAGTTCTTCGGCGACCACTTCGCGTTTCAGGACGCCGAAGTTTTCCTTCATCCGGAAGGCGATCCCGCGCGCGAGGCCGGTGACATCCTCGGCATTGGAGAGTTCGACGAGAGGTTTCAGCTTGTCGGCGATGTGTTCGGAGAGCCACGCATCTATGCGCGCTTGGACCTTTTCGCGATCGGGGCCGGAAATGTGCTCATCGACGAGCAATTCGACGGAGGGCTTTAAAGGATCTTCGCCGGCGATGAGATTGGCGATCTCTTCGCCCCGCCAGAGGATCTGACCTTTGCGATCTATCTTGAAGGCGTCCGCTTGCGCGGCGGCCACGCGGCGCGCGCGCATGGCGAGTTCGCTCGACAGAACGTGGGCAGCAGCGCTGCGGGCGGCCTTGCCGTGCACGCCCTCGGCCTGTGCGTCGGGCGTGAAACGGAAGCCGCGGAGGCGGCCCACGAAATGGCTCTCTACGTTCACGGAGCCGTCGTCTTTGATCTCGGCGTTCAACTCTTCTTTATCCCGCATACCCTTCATGAGTGCGCTGGTTCTGCGATCCACGAAGCGCTGCGTCAAGCATTCATGCAACGCATCGGACAATGAATCTTCGATGGCGCGGGTGCGACCCTGCCAGTGGGCGGGGTCTTTGAGCCAGTCGGCGCGGTTTGAAGCGAAGGTCCAGGTCCGGATATGGGCAAGGCGGGTCGCAAGCGTATCGATATCGCCATCCGTGCGATCGGCAAGGGCGACTTGGCGGGCGAACCAGTCCTCCGAGATACGGCCTTCGGTGCTCATCAAGTCTTTGTAAAGGGTGGCAACAAGCTCGGCGTGGTTGGCGCTCGAAATCTTGCGGTAGTCGGGGATTTGGCAGACCTCCCAGAGCCGCTGCACGGCCGCGGGCGACGTGGCCAGCCGCGCGATTTCGTCATCGTCGGCGACGGTTTCTAAGGCGATGACGTCGTCGGCCATGCGGGCGCGGGTGAGGCGCTGCTCGTTGGGGAGCGTGCGCAGGCTTTCGCGCAAGCGGGATAGCGTCCGGAAATCGAGTTCGCGGTTGCGCCACTGGAGAACGCGGACGGGATCGAAGGTGTGGGATTCGATGCGTTCGACGATTTCGGGATCAAGGGCGTCACATGAGCCCGTGACACCGAACGTTCCATCGTTCATGTGACGGCCGGCGCGGCCGGCGATCTGGGCCAGTTCCGAAGGCGTGAGGTTGCGGAAGTTCTGACCGTCGAATTTGCGTGTCGCTGAAAGCGCAACATGATCGACGTCGAGGTTGAGGCCCATGCCAATGGCATCCGTGGCCACGAGGAAATCAACATCGCCCGACTGATAGAGCGCGACTTGCGCATTGCGGGTGCGCGGCGAAAGGGCGCCCAGGACGACGGCGGTGCCACCGCGCTGGCGGCGGATCAACTCGGCGATGGCGTAGACTTCGGTGGCGGAGAAGGCGATGATGGCGGAGCGCTGCGGCAGGCGGGTGATTTTTTTCTCGCCAGCGTAGCTCAACTTGGAAAGACGGGGCCGGGAGATGAAATTGGCACCGGGGATCAAATCGTTGATCGCGCCGCCCATGGTCTGGGCGCCCAAGAGCAGCGTTTCGGACCGGCCGCGCGCGTGCAAGAGACGATCGGTAAAGACGTGGCCGCGTTCGGGATCAGCACACAGCTGGACTTCATCGATGGCGAGGAAGTCGACGTCAACGTCGCGCGGCATTGCTTCGACGGTGGCAACCCAGTAGCGCGCCCGCTCGGGTTTAATTTTTTCTTCCCCGGTGACGAGGGCGACTTTATCGACGCCGACGCGGGCAACGATCTTGTCGTAGACTTCGCGCGCAAGGAGGCGCAGCGGCAGGCCGATCATGCCGCTCGAGTGGCCCAACATGCGTTCGATGGCGAGGTGAGTTTTGCCGGTGTTCGTCGGTCCCAGAACCGCGGTGACATTGCGGATGCGGGATTCGAGGTCGATGCCCATTAACGGCCCTCTGGCGTGGCGTCCCCCGGGAGGCGGGGTGGCCCTGGCATTGCATCGCCGGGAGGGGAGATCAAGGCTTTCTTAAAAGCAGCGCGTGGTGGGGGTTCCTACCCAAAAACAAAACCGGCGGCCGGGAAGGCCGCCTGCTTGCTAGTTGGCTGTCTGACTGGCCGATCAGTCGACAAGAGCGATCTCGGCGAGGCCGGGGGCACTGACGTCATAACGGGTCGCTTCGAGGGAGACCGTTCCGGCGATGGTCGGGATGGCGACGCGATAGGGCACCCAGAGGCCCGCTTCGGGAATCGGGCGGAAGGTGACTTCAATGCCGGCCGACTGAGCGAGTGCTTGCGTGTCGGCATTGTCGCGGTAGCCGGCGATCGGGGTGTATTTCACGCGGCAGACGAGGCCTTCGACGGCTGCGCCACCGCGGCCAGCGGGAACCGCTTCACGGCGGGCAGGAATAAGGGCGAGGTCGAAGCGCTGTTTGCCGTCAAAAATCGCCAGTTTGCGGCCGCAGGGATCGGCGGCGGGGCGGCTGACAGCCACGATGGCGCTCAAGGGGTCGACAACGGATTTCACGTGCGCCTGCTTGAGGGGGACGAGGTCTGGCGGGTCGATGGTTTCGGGGATGGCCGTCAGAGACGTGACGGTGCCTTTTGTGAAGCCCATCCGGATCGAGCCGGTTTTGGACGTGCCCTCATACTGGAAATCGTAGCCGGAGGGAGCGATGGCACCCTCAGACATCGTGCCAGCCGAGCGGGTCGTTCCCTTCCAGCGGAAAGCGCCGAGAAGGGCGGAAATCTGGACTTCTGAGCTGGCGGAGTAGGTCCGGCCCGCGGTGCGATGGTCAAGGCGGACGGTTCCGATATCGAAGCCATTGAAAAATATGGAATATTTTCCAGAAATTTCGAGCGGAGTGTCGGCGGAGGCGCCGGCAAGGGCGCGGGGAACGGGGCTGAACCCCGCCGAACCGCCCAGAAGGGCCAGTGCCGTCAGAGCAACGGCGACACAGCGGGGCGCGGCAAATCGGGGGCCGCGCACGCATTCACTCGACATGGAACCACCACTCACAAACGGCGCCGGGACAGATGCCGCAGCGCTGACTCAGCAACAACTCCGGGGAGAACCCGGTATTCCGAAGACGCTAAGATGGCGGAAAATCGTAAACACTTCGCTGAAGTGCGGCCGGAATCGGGACGATTCGCTCTAGAGGTGGGGCGGGGGCATCGCGCGGTGGCACGCTTGACGGTCCGGGTCGCTGACAGTATAGAACCGCCACTGCCCCGCTGGACCTCCGGCGGGGCCCTTCGTTTTTTGGACCGACGTCCGCACACCGATGCCCATTCGTCGATGCCCATACGTCGGGTCCTCGCGACCACCCCGGCAGGGACACTCCGACCGGGACGGGCGCGAACTTCCTAGGAGATGCTGCTCATGACCCGCCGTTGCGAATTAACCGGCAAGCTGCCGCTCAGCGGCCAGCTGCGCAGTCACGCTGAAAACTCAACCAAGCGCGTGTTCCGGCCCAACCTCGTCAACGTGACGCTCATGAGCGAAGCGCTTGATCGTTCGGTCAAGGTTCGCGTCAGCGCTCACGGGTTGCGTTCGGTGGAACACAACGGCGGTCTTGATGCCTACCTTTTGAAAGCATCGACCGAACAGCTCTCGCCGCAGCTGCAAAAGCTGAAGCGCGATCTCGTCAAGTCGAAGACGACGGCTGCCGCTTAACGGCTCGCCTCGCCGCAATAATATTCAAAGCGCGGATCGCCTGATCCGCGCTTTTTTTGTTTGCGGGCGCTCTTTCTCAGGACCCGGCGCGCGGGGGCAGAGTGAACTGCAGCAGCAGGGTGCGCTGAAGGATGCGATTGAAGTTGTCGTCGGAGATAATGGTCAAAACCGTGTCGCCGTTGGCGGCGGTATGAACGGCCAAGCCTTCCATGTTGTCGATCTCATCCGACATGTCGGCTTCGAGCAGAACTTCGCCATCCAGAAGTGCGCCGGGTTTTAGAGCGGCAGATTCGATTTGACGCAGGCGCATACGCACGCCCTCGAAGATCGTAAAACGGCGCTCGAGAAGAAGGAGCGTTCCGTCGGTCAATGATGCTGTGGCGGTCAACGCGAAGCCACCGCGCGAGACGACGTTCATAGGCTGCGGCTTGCCATCAATCCAGATCCAGCCGGCGTGCCGATTGTTGCTGGCTGCGTTTTCGGAGAAGGCCACAATGCGGCCTTTGTGGGGACCGCCGCGCATGACGGTCATCGCTTCCAAACCATCACGCGAGAATTTTCGGAGCGCTGCGGGTGGTGCAATGATTTCGCGTGGAAGGCCCGGTGCGCCGTTTGTGACGTCGTAGCGGACGAGGCGGTTCTTCTGCTCGTACGCGACCAGAATTTCACCTTTTGCAAGCGATCCTGACATCAACGCGAGGTCCTCGGCATCGCGCTCGCGGTTGCGGCGCAGGGGCTTGCCGTCGCGGGCGACAAGCGATCCGATGGCGGCAGATGAGAGGCCCGTCGGGCGCGTTCCGGTGTAGTCGATGCGGGCTTTGAGCCAGCCGCCGGCGTCGGATATGGCCAACAGATCACGGCCATCGGCGGAGACGAGTAGGCCAGAGTAGCCGCCAAACTTATCCGTTTGAGCCGAGAGCACTATCCCGCCGCGCCACACGAGAGGACCTTGAGGAGCAGTGGCGCCGCCGGTTTTGGTGAATGAGGCGAGCGGGGCTGCCGTAATGGGCAGCGGTTGTGGTTTGTCCAATCCAAGTGACGGTTTGGAATTGGCGGCCAATGCGATCGAGCCCGATACGATGACCGCGCCTGTGATAACACTCGCGGCGACGAGACCTGCGCGCACCGGCTTTAGACCCGGGGTGAAGCGCTGGTTCATGGGAAGACTGGTGGGCACGGCTCTCACTCGACACTCCCCAGCACATGGCCCACACGGCCACTGGCTTCATACACGAGATCCATTGGCACACCTACACAGGCAGCAGCACGGCAAAACTTTCGTCCAGCGTGCGGCGAAGAAGCGTGCGGTAGCGGGCGTAGTCGGGTTGGCCTTGCGAAATGCGGCCGAATACGACTTTCGACGCGGCGTCGAGCGGCAGTAGTGCGATGGGTGCGGCGACGGGGGTCAGTTGCGATCCGCGTCCGGAGATGAGCGTGGCGAGAAGACCGTGCATCGCGCCTTGGCTTGCCGGGCGCGAAAGAATGACGAGACGCTGCTGGCCGTGCCGGTTGGTGACAAGGTAGATGTGGCCGGTCTGCGTCGGCATGGCGACGAACCCATGCTGCGTAAAAGCGCCATCTACGCGTTCGCTTTCGCGGAAGTTCAGACAGGCTTGTGTGTCGTCCCAGCGGATATCGATGCGGAACGCGGATATGGCCGAGCGCTCGCCGAACGATGGAATGAGCGTGAGGTAGGCACCTTCGAGCCATGCCACCTGCGCGCGGGCGTAGCTGCCCAAGTCGTCAGGTGCGATCACCGGGCGGTCACTGGCGCGGCGCGCACCATTGGACCGGACCGGGCGCAACGATACGCCCAATGCTTCTTCCAGCCGGACAAGTGTGGCGAGGGTGAAGGTGCGGCGGCCGGAGAGAACTTTCTCCAGCGTCGAAACGCTGATGCGCGCATCGTCGGCGAGGCGTTGGCGGGAGATACGGCGGCGCGCGAGTTCTTCGCGGACGCGCACAATCACGCTTTCGACGTCATCGCTGGAGAGGTGGCGGTCGGGCATGGTGAGCGGCTTTAGGGCTGTAGCGAGGAGAATGACTTGGGATCGGCCAGTTCCAACCTATCCGTACACAACGGGGCAGGATGAGGGCAACGCTGGCTGAACGCTCCGTTCAGAGCCAGTTCATCCGCCGCATGGCTCAATCACCCTCATGCTGGTTCGACCGGGGATCGTTCCCGGGGCCAGAGAAGACAAATGAGGAGTTCGATCCATGAAGCGCCTTTTGACTGCCACGATCGTTGCGAGTGGCCTTCTGTTCGCCGGCGCCGCAGCACCGGCATTCGCTGATCCGGGCTATGGCCGGGGTGATGGTGTTCATCGCGATGGCGG
>JALHQM010000017.1:46398-50501 GCA_022841965.1 Hyphomicrobium sp.
CCGTGATGGTGGATCGCGTCATGTTGAAGACGCCGGTCATCGCCGCGGCCATTGGGGCTACCGGCATTGGCGTCACCGGAACTGCTTCTGGGATCGCGTGTGCTTCCGCAATCGTTGGGGTGAGAAGCGCTGCCACATGGAGCGCGTGTGCCGCGGTTCGCGGTGGTAGTCGCTGACACGATCTATGACTGATGATGGAGGTCTGGCTCTTGCCCCCGAGAGCTGGACCTTCAGCATTTTTGACATCGCGCGAAGCGGGATGCGCATCGCTGGTGGGCGGCCTCACTTCAGAATTTTTCGCCGGGTGCGTGCGTGGACAGTGCGAGGGCGTGGACGCCGGCGGCCAATTCAGCTGCGATGAGTTGATTGACCATCCTGTGGCGGTCGACGCGGGAGACGCCGGCAAATTTTTCCGAGACGACCAAAACTCGAAAGTGGCTCTCTCCAGTCCCCGGCGAGGAGCGATGCCCGGCGTGTTTTTCGCTCTCATTGATGACATCGAGGCGGACTGGTTCGAGTCCGATCATGAGTTTCTCTCGCAATTGGCGTTCAAGTGACATCTTGTTTTCCATTTCACAGGGGGCCGGGGTGATCTGGACGGCGGGGTCGCAAAAAAATTCCCGCTTGGATTTTCCACCGAGACCGCGACGTAGAGCTTCGTCATGTGATAGCGTGCCCGGCTTGTTTCGGCCAGTCGACCTCAGCATGCCATCACACATGAAACTGAACTCAAAATACTTCGACTCCATCCGCGTTGGCACCAAAAAGGCCCGCGAAGAGGAAAAGCTCACGGGCGGGCCGCGCTGCCAATGGAAGGGCTGTAACCAGCCAGGACCCCATCGTGCGCCGAAAGGACGCGGGCGGGATGGCGAGTTTTTCTCGTTCTGTGTGGACCACGTGCGCGAGTACAACGCCACGTACAATTATTTCGATGGGATGTCGGACCGGGAAGTTGCGGATTTTCAGAAGGATGCGCTGACGGGGCACCGGCCAACCTGGAAAATGGCCGCAAACTCGATGGCACCCGGCTTGCGTGCAGGGCGGACCGGGGCGCCGCGCGAGGACGCGGAACCGGCCGATCCAGCAGAGCCGGCCGATGATCCGCCGCCCAACGATCCCAGCGCCTTTTTCGCCTGGCGCGCACGGCAATCGCGTGCAACGCCTGTACAAAATCGCCGGCAACTGCGGCCACTCGAGAAGAAGGCCCTGACGACCCTGGGGCTCAAGCAGGGTACCACCAAGGACGAGATCAAAGCGCGGTTCAAGGAGCTCGTTAAGCTTCATCATCCGGACGCGAACGGTGGCGACACCCGATCGGAGGAGAAGTTGCGCGAGATCATCCAAGCCTATAATTATTTGAAGCAGGCTGGTCTCGTTTGACGGCGGTAACGTAATTCCACGGGTCACCGCCTTGCAAACATCGAAGACCACTCACGGGGCGACGTTGCTCCCAGCTCTCACCCTGTTGCGCGTGTCTTCGCGTGCGCGGCCGCTTCTCCATCTTTCGAAGGACTTCCCATGCGTGCGCCGACGTCATCTGCCGCCACCAAGGACACCGCTGGACTGCCCGATATGAAGGTATCGGTGCGGCAGGTTTTCGGCATCGAGTCGGATATGGAAGTGCCGGCCTATTCGAAGACCGACGAGCACGTTCCAGAACTCGATCCGGATTATCTGTTCAACCGCGACGTGACGCTAGCGATCTTGGCGGGGTTCAAGCACAACCGGCGCGTGATGGTGCAGGGCTATCACGGCACGGGCAAGTCAACGCACATCGAGCAGGTGGCGGCGCGGCTCAACTGGCCGTGCATTCGCGTCAACCTCGACAGCCATGTCAGCCGCATCGATCTCATCGGCAAGGATGCGATCGTGCTGAAGGACGGCAAGCAGGTGACGGAATTTCGCGAGGGGATTTTGCCGTACTGCCTGCGCTCGAACACGGCGCTGGTTTTTGACGAGTACGATGCGGGGCGTCCGGATGTGATGTTCGTCATCCAGCGCGTGCTGGAAGTTTCGGGCAAGCTGACGCTGCTCGATCAGTCGAAGGTGATCAAGCCGCATCCGGCTTTCCGGCTGTTTGCGACGACGAACACGATCGGGCTCGGTGACACGTCGGGCCTCTATCACGGCACGCAGCAGATCAACCAGGGTCAGATGGACCGCTGGTCGATCGTGACGACGCTCAACTACTTGCCGCATGACGATGAAGTGAAGATTATTCTCGCCAAGGTGAAGTCGTTTGCCAAGACTGAGGCGAAGCGCAAGCAGGTCGGTGCGATGGTGCGCGTTGCGGATCTGACGCGGTCGGCGTTCATCAATGGCGATCTGTCGACTGTAATGAGCCCGCGCACGGTCATCACGTGGGCGGAGAATGCTGACATTTTCGGCGATGTGGGCTTTGCGTTTCGCCTGACCTTCCTCAACAAGTGCGATGAACTTGAGCGGCCGCTGGTGGCGGAGTTTTATCAGCGCGCTTTTGGCGAGGAATTGCCGGAGAGCGCGGCGAACGTTGCGCTGAGCTAGAAGGCCGAGCCCTATGCAGCCAGCGTCTGACGCACCCGCGCGATATGACGAGTGGCTCTCCTGCATTTTTGGCCGCACGACTGAGGACAGCGATCCGTTCGGCATGGACTGGACCTTCAAAGCCGCACCTTCGGAAATTGCTGAGTTGATGACGTCCACTTTTGTCCATTCGGGTCGCGATCTTGCAGACTACTCCGACCGGCAGGTTTCGATCGGGCTGCAGGCTTTGCTGTTCGGCAACTTCTCGAACTTCGTGCATGAGGTTTCAGAGCCGACTGTGAGCGACCCACTCAAAGTCGACGTCATCGAATCGATGCTTCCGCTTTACCGGGAATGTCTGGCACAGCGCTCACCGCCGGTACTCGGTCACAAAAGTGAAAGCGTGGGAAATCCGCTCGAGTTTTTGACCTACATGCTCTGGGACGTGTCGCCCTTTGATGTGATGGCGCATCGCACCACGGGCGGGACCGATGCCCTTCTTGAGGTTTTGACGGCGGCGCTTCGGTTGCCGAATGACGCCTGCGTCGAGAGCGCGCTGCATGGGTTGGGGCATTTTCCCCGATCTCTTCGTCATCGAGCGGATGCTGTCATCGATCAATGGCTTGCCGAGAAGCCAGCCGTGCGTCCGGAATTGCTTGACTACGCCCGCGCGGCACGTACGGGGTGCATCCAGTGACAACACCACCGACCAAGCGCAAAGAGTCTCCGAGCGAACCGTTGAAGCGGGTTGTCGGTTTGACCGTGCGCGCGGTGGCGGGCGACGAGACGGTGAATGTCGAATTTTCGCCGGGCAAGCCACATCTCGACGGTCATCATGTCCAATTGCCGGAACCGGCGCGGGTGCCGTCGAAGCGCGAGATCGCGGTGGTGCGCGGGTGGGCGGACAGTCTTGCGCTGACGCTCGCGTGCCATGATGCGAAGGTGCATCGGCGGCTCGCACCGCAATCAGGCGAGGCGCGCGCCGTGTTCGAGGCCGTCGAGCGGGCGCGTGTGGAAGCGATTGGCGCTAACCGCATGGACGGGATGGCGAACAATCTGGCGGCCAAGGTCGAGGACCACTTTGCACACGGGCGTTATGCCAACGTGTCGTCGCGCGAAGATGCGCCGCTGGACGAGGCGCTGGCGCTGATCGTGCGCGAGAAGCTCACGGGGCAGCCGCCGCCGCCGACCGCAAAAGCGCTGGCGGACGTGTGGCGGCCGCTGCTCGAGAAGCGGTGCGGCAAGACGCTGAAGCAGCTCGTAACGAAGACAGGCGATCAAGAGGCGTTTGGCCGTCTTGTCCGTGATCTCTTGCGCACGCTCGAGATGGCCGAGCAGCCGAATGAGGGCGAGAGCGAGGAGAGTGACGACGAGCAGGAGCCGCAGCCCGACGGTGGCGACCAGGAGAGCGACGGCGAGGAAGAGAACAACGAAGGTCAGGAAAGCTCCGGCGAAGAGCAGGAGAAAGAGGGCGAAGAGGGCGATACCGCGGAAGCCGCTGACGCCGGCGAGATGCAGGACATCGAGATCGACGCTGAAGGCGAGGCGGAGAGCGATACCGCCGAGCCTTGGCGGCCGAACCAGTCGGTTCTCGATGCACC
>JALHQM010000018.1:0-5145 GCA_022841965.1 Hyphomicrobium sp.
GAATTGACGACGATCGCGATGAAGAGATTGAGGACCGCGAACGTAATGATGAGGATGAACGGCACAAAGAATGCCCAAGCATAAGGGTGCACCACCATGACCGGTCGCACGATACCCATAGACCAAGACTCCAACGTCATGATCTGGAAGAGCGTGTAAAGCGACGCGCCGATCGTTCCGAACCACTCCGGGAAGTCTGCGCCATAGAGCTTCGTCGCGATGACGGCCGCGACATAGAAGATGAGAGCCAATAGCGCGATGACCGAACTCATGGCGGGAATGGCCGTCAGTAGCGCCTGCACGACAAGCCGCATCTGCGGCACCATCGAGATCAGCCTTAGCGCGCGCAAAATTCTGAGAGCCCTGAGAACCGACAGCCCTTCTCCCGCGGGCACAAGCGAAACGGCGATGATCGTGAAGTCGAAGACGTTCCAAGGGTTGCGGAAGAACGACAGCCGATAAACGAACAGCTTTGCTGCGATCTCGACGACAAAAATCACGAGCGCGGCAAGATCCAGTGCGTAGATGAGGCCCCCGGCGGAGGTCATGGCGCTGGGCGAAGTTTCGAGGCCGATCGTAACGGCGTTGATGATGATGACGGCAATGATGAACGCTTGGAACCGCTGCGATTCGAGTATCGCGCGCAGCCTCCCCGTTATGTTGTTGTCGTTCGAAGCGCCCGTCGCGTCAGCCATGCCGTCCCCCAAATAACAGCGCTGAATCAGCGCTCCCCGCGAAGCGCCGTCACCGGTAAAAGGTTCAATGGTATCCCGGCGACCCGCATGCAAGTCCAGGTGGATTGCTTTCCGATCGGCTGATGAAGGCCCACCAATCTCGGACGTGGCCGACTGCGCCAATATGTCAAACTGGCTTCAATGACTCGACGATGGCCGCAGACGCAACGGGGTGGCACCAAGGGGTATTGCGGACGCAACCGAAATTTCGGCGACAAGGCCTTGCATCCAGAACTTTGCGTACCCACCTCCGGCGAACAAACAACGATCCCATCGGAGAAGCTCGAAATGTTCGACGCAAAGGCCCTTCTTGATCAAATCACGCGCAGCGTGGGCCCGCAGGGCAACGCGCCTACTGAACAGGGCGGCGGTATCGCCGACATGCTCTCGCGCGTCACGCAAGGTGGTGCGACCGGCGGCGGCGGCGGTCTCGTCGGAACCCTAACGGGTGTGCTCAGTCAGGCAACGCAGGGCCTCAAGGACGGAGCCAACGATAGCGGATTGACCAACGCTGCAAGTGGAGCAGTCTCGCGCGTATCTGGTGGACAAACGCCCAGCGACCTAGTTGGAAAACTGAAATCGGTCGTCGCCGAAAACCAACTCGCAACGGGCGCCGTTCTCGGCGGCCTCGGCGGTCTACTGCTCGGTACAAAAACGGGCCGTGAAATGGCGGGAAACGCGGCCACGCTTGGAGCTGCTGCTCTCGTTGGCGGCCTCGCCTACAAGGCCTACCAGAACTACAAATCGGGCCAGCCCTTGGTCGCGACAGGTGGACCGGTCCAAGCAGCCCCTGTGGGCTCTGGTTTTGAACCCCAAGCCATGAGCAATGACACGGCGGTCCGTGTCATTCGAGCCATGATCGCATCGGCTGGCGCCGATGGCCGCATCGACCAGCGCGAAAGCGAGAAAATCATCTCGGCGTTTCGTCAGTCAGGCGCCGACAAGGAAGCCGAGGCGTTTCTCGAACGCGAGATCGCGTCCCCGGCAAGTGCAGCGGCACTTGCAGAGGGCGTGCAGTCCGAGACGGAAGCGCTCGAAATTTATACCGCCGCCCGCATCGCCATCGAGGTCGATACGAACGCCGAGCACAACTTCCTGGCCGACCTCGCGACCCGCCTCAGAATAGACCCCGCGCTCGCGGCACAGATCGATACGGCCGCCCGGCGGGCTGTTTAAACGGTTGTTGTTTTTCGTCGGCACGAAACGCGGCAATCGCCAGTTCGGCAATCTCTGCGGGATTGCCTCAAAAAACTAAGGACCGCATCACACCTGTGATGCGGTCCTTTTCAATGGTCCTATGTCGAACAGGCACCACGAGCGCCGGCTAAGTGATGATATCGAGTGGATGAGCCGCTCGGCAAAGCCACAGGAGATGGCAAGCCCTGACTCATCCAACTCGATATCCGCGTGTCGTCACACGCGTTCCTAAGCCCTACTTTTCGGGCATCGCCATCGGCGTCAGCTCGGTGGCGATCTTACGGGTCTTTTCTGCCTCTTCCTTCGGCATCGAAATCAGACCCTTTTCGACCAGGTAACCGTCTTCACCGATTGCCTTGTCGGCAACGAATTCGGCAACGAATTCCTTCATGCCGGGGATGACGTCGATGTGCTGCTTCTTCACGTAGATAAAGAGCGCGCGCGAAGCAGGATACGAGCCGTTTACGATGTTCTCATAGGTCGGCTCGATGCCACTGATAACGACGGGCTTGATCTTGTCCTTGTTCTCTTCGAGGAACGAGAAGCCGAAGATGCCGATGGCGTTCGGATTGCCCTCGATCTTCTGCACGATCAGGTTGTCATTTTCGCCGGCTTCGACGAAGGCGCCGTCCTGGCGGATCGACTTCCAGATCTTTTCGTAGTCCTTCGTGCCGTTCTTCTCGTCGGCTTCCTTGATTTCGCGATAGCCACCCTGTCCCTTGGCGGCTTTTTCCATGAAAAGTTCAAGGAAGGCATCGCGCGTGCCCGAGGTCGGCGGAGGACCGAGAACTTCGATCTTCGTCTCCGGCAGCAGCGGATCGATGCTCTGCCAAGTCTGGTGCGGGTTGGGGATAAACTTCAGGTTTTCGTCATGGATGTCCTTGGCCAGCGCCAGGAAGACTTCCTCGACCTGCAAGCCGAATTCAGGAGCCTTCTTAGAGTGGGCCAAAACGATCCCGTCGAGACCGATCTTGATCTCCAGGATGTCCTTGACGCCATTGGCCTGGCACATCTCGAATTCGGCCTTCTTCATGGGCCGCGAGGCGTTTGTAACGTCAGGATGCTCCGCGCCGACACCGGCGCAGAACAGCTTCATGCCGCCGCCCGTGCCCGTGGATTCCACAACCGGCGTCTTGCCTCCGGTTTTGCCGAACTGCTCTGCGACTGCGGAGGTGAAAGGATAGACCGTCGACGAGCCGACGACACGGATTTCTTCACGAGCAAATGCCGCGGTGGAAAAAGAAGTGGCCGCGATCGCGATCGCAGCCAGGGTCAGACCATTTTTCAAGTTGGGTGTCATGGGCCCTCGAAAGCTTCAACAGGTTGTGGCCGGGGAGCGCCTTACTCCGGCCCTACAGAGCGCTCGGTCGCGCTTTTAGCTACGCCGCACAAAGCTTTTATGACGGCCTGAGTTGTCATACGTCTGTTATTTTACTTACGCAGAAGGTCTGCCGTGGGGGCTCGCGGGGAGGCAAAAAAGCGGAACCGGCGTCTCTACCGGATATGTGAGATTTAGAGGAACAGTCATGATCAAGACCATCACACTCGCCGCGGTGATCAGCGTATCGATGATCTCGACCGCATTCGCTGAATGCGTCGTCAACATCAACCGCACCGCCTGCGCCGGCAAGGAAAGCGAATCCTACAGCAAGTGCGGCGGCGCCAAGTCGTGCGACAAGACGGAAGCTGCAACCACCGAAGCTGGCTGCATTGCATTTGCAAAGTCGAACTGCCCGAATTCGCGCCTGGACATCACCAAGTCGAAGGTCGTCAAGGCTCGTTTCAACGGCAAGCCTCTGAAGGGCCCCTACGGCGGCAGCTTCTGCGCGCCCAACCGCCCCGACTTCAACAAGTGCAAGTAATTACGACTTGCCGTTTTCTGGCCTGATTGAAGAACGGTCGCACTGCAGCGGAGGCAGGGCTTAGCCCAGCCTCCGCGTTGCGTTCGCCAAGCTGATGATGTGTGCCCCCTACGCCGCGTCCCGCCGCCAAACCGGAAATGGATCGGGCAAGTTCGCCCAGACTTTCGTGTCAACCTTGCCGGTCTTTGGCAGCGGCAGGAGGCACGCATCCAACTCGGCTTTGATCGCAGCCTGATCCATCTCTTTCGTACCGATGAAAACGATCTCCTGCCGCCGGTCGCCCCACAAGTCGTGCCATGTCTTGTCGATGCGAGCGACCAGGCTCTCGTCTGTCGGCCAGTTGGCTTTCGGCACGGCCGCCCACCAGTAACCGATCGCCTCATGCCGCACGAGCGCGCCGGCTTGCGCCAACTCACCCACCCACTGCGGTCGCGTAGCGAGCCAGAAAAATCCCTTGGCGCGGATCACGCCCGGCCACGATTTCGAGAAAAATGCATGCAGTTTAGTGGGCTCAAACGGTCCGCGCGCCCGATAGACGAAACTTGAAATGCCATACTCTTCCGTCTCTGGCTGATGATCCTTGAAACCGTTGAGCTCCTTGTACCAGGTCGGGTGCCGGTGCGCGGTCTCGAAGTCGAAGAGCCCCGTATCCAGGATCGAACGGGACTCGACCTTGGCGTGGCTCGTCTCAATGATGCGCGCACCGGCGTTCAGCGACCGCACGATCGCGCGCGCAGCTTCGCGTTCGGCGGGCGTGGCGATGTCGGTTTTGTTAAGAATGATAACGTCGGCGAACTCGATCTGATCGACGAGCAATTGCACCAGCGGCCGCTCATCCTCCTCGCCAGCGACCTCGCCGCGATCTTTCAGAAAATCATGCGAGGAATAATCCTTCAACAGATGCGCCGTATCGACCACCGTCACCATCGTGTCGAGCCGCGCCACATCCGACAGGCATTCGCCGTCTTCGTCGCGGAATTCGAACGTGGTGGCGACGGGAAGAGGTTCGGCAATGCCAGTGGATTCGATGAGCAGATAGTCAAACCGCCCCTCGGCAGCGAGCCGCCGCACTTCCTTCAAGAGATCATCGCGCAGCGTGCAGCAGATGCACCCGTTCGACATCTCAACAAGGGTCTCTTCCGTCCGCTTGAGATCCGCACCCCCACGCTCCACGAGTTCAGCGTCGATGTTCACCTCGCTCATGTCGTTGACAATGACAGCGACGCGCAGACCCTCGCGGTTGTTCAAGACGTGATTAAGCAGTGTGGTCTTTCCAGCGCCTAAGAACCCAGAAAGAACGGTCACCGGCAGCCGCGTATCGGGCGCGCCGGATTGCTGATCAAGATGGCGGG
>JALHQM010000018.1:5245-23236 GCA_022841965.1 Hyphomicrobium sp.
CTGACCCCTTGGAATTGTTTCGAGGAAAACCCGGCAACTTTGCCTTGCGAACGCCGCCCCGATACCGGACAAGAACCCTTGTGATCAAGAAACCCGTCAAACGCCGCCCGTCAGGGGAACAGGACCGCCTCATCTCGGACGCCCTCCGCGATGCCCGCCGCCCCGTGAGCGCCTATGAGATCATCGACAGTCTGCGCGATAAGGCGACTCTCGCCCCGCAGACCGTGTATCGCGCGCTCGACCGCCTCATTGCATCGGGAGCCGCCCACCGCCTCGAGAGCCTCAACGCCTTCGTTGCCTGCAGCCATGCGATCCATAAAGGATCGGCTGTCTTTGCGATTTGCGACCGGTGCGGTGGCGTCGACGAATTCGACGAACCCAAAGCATTGAAAGCACTGGCGGACTGGGCGGAAAACGCCCGGTTCACCCTACGCCAGATGACGCTGGAGCTGCGCGGCACCTGCGCCCGCTGCACTCAGACATCTTCCATCGCCTGACCCCAAGAGCTGTCCCGCAAGAACAGTGTGGCCGCCAAGCCCCAGCTGTCCCCAATCGTTCGCTGAGGGCAACGTCCTCGCTTGCTAATACGGATAATATCCGCTTCTTTCGGATGAGATAGTATAACATCCGGGAAGTATGCGATGATCAGACAGAGAGCAGCATCGGTGCAGCACGCCAAGACAGCCTCGGCTCTGCGACCGCATCTCCGTCTGACGGTCGCAGTACTGTCCACGGTCGCATTCCCGGCATCACAGCCCGCAACGGCTCAGGACGCCGCCGCCGTCGAACTGCCCGAAGTTGTCGTCACCGCGCCAAGCCCCGTCGCCAAGCCAAAGAAGCCCGCTAAAAAGCCGGCACCCCAGCAGCAGGTAGCACCCGCCCCCACGCCTGCGCCGCCGTCACAGGCATCCTCCGCCCCCGACGAGCCGGCTCCCGTTGGCCCCACCGAAGATACCGTGACGCCGCAAGTGCTGGGCGACCGCTTGCCCGGAACGCTGCTCGTCGTAGACGACGCCTTCGTGCCGGTCACCGTCACCACCGAACGCGAGATCGAAGCCACGCACGGCGCGACCCTCACCGAAACACTGCAATCGAAGCCCGGCATATCGGGCACCACGTTCGCCGCCGGCTCCAACCGTCCCATCATCCGTGGCCTCGACACCTATCGCGTCCGCGTGCAGGAAAACGGCATTGGCAGTGGCGACGTAGCAGCCCTCTCTGAAGATCACGCGGTGCCGATCGACCCCTATTCAGCTTCGCGCGTCGAAGTCGTGCGCGGCCCGGCAACGTTGCGCTACGGCAGCCAGGCCATCGGCGGCGTCGTTGCGGTCGAAAACGATCGCATCCCATCGGCAATCCCCAACGGCGGCTTCTCCGGCGAAATCCGCGGCGGACTATCCTCCGTCGATGACGGTCGCGACGGTGCCTTCCGTGCCACCGCAGGATCGAGCGGCATCGCGGTCCACGCCGATGGCTTCAAGCGCCGCGCCGACGATTACGACACCCCGCGTGGCCGCCAGCTGAACACCTTCGTCGACAGCGAAGGCGGCGCGCTGGGCATCTCCATGGTCGGCCTGTCCGGCTTTCTCGGTGTCTCCATCTCGCGCTTCGAAAGCCTCTACGGCATCCCGGGCGAGGAAGCTGCCGAAGTCAGCCCGCGCATCGACCTCGAGCAGGACAAACTCCAAGTCAAAGGTGAGTGGCGCGTCCAGGACTTCGGCATTGAGGCATTTCGCGTCTGGTTTGGCGCGTCCGACTACCAGCACACAGAAAATCTCGACGAAGGGGATGGCTTTTTTGTCGGACAACTCTTCACCAACGAGGAGTGGGAAGGCCGCTTCGAGGCCCAGCATCTACCGCTCGTCACCTCGCTGGGAACACTGCGCGGCGCGATCGGCGCGCAGGCCTTCAACCGCGAAACGGAGGGACGGTTCCTCGAAGAGGGCGATAGCCTGCTGGCACCCGTCGAGACCGACAGTGTTGCTGCCTTCCTCTTTGAAGAACTCGACGTCACTGACCGCCTAACGCTTCAAGCCGCCGCGCGCATTGAGCACACCGAAGTGGACGGGTTCGAGCGCGATGTGGTCTCCGGTGATCTCCAGGCGCAGCGGCGCGACTTCACGCCTGTGAGCGTTAGCCTCGGCGGCCTCTACAGGTTGCCCGGCGCCCACGTCGTCTCGCTGAATGGCCAGTATGTCGAGCGCGCGCCCGATGCCGGCGAGCTCTTCTCGGGCGGTGTTCACGAAGCCACCGGCACGTTCGAGATCGGCAACGCCAATCTCGAACTCGAAAAAGCGGTCACTGTTGAAGCGGGGCTGCGCAAGGCCACGGGAACGTTCCGGTACGATGCGACCGCATTTTACACAAAGTACGACGGGTTCATTTTCAAAGGCATCACTGGTGAATGCAATTTCACAATCGTTAGTTGCCTTGCCCCTGACCTGTCAGAAGAAACTCTGGATCAGGTTATCTTCGCCCAGCAGGATGCCACCTTCTACGGCGTTGAACTCGCGGCCCAGTACGACGTCGCCGCCATCTGGAATGGCGTCTGGGGCATCGAGGGACAGTACGACTTTGTGAACGCATCGTTCGATGCCGGCGGCAATGTTCCCCGCATTCCACCCCACCGCCTCGGCGGCGGGCTCTACTATCGCGACACCAATTGGTTCGCTCGCACCGGTGTGTTGCACGCCTTCGACCAGAACCGCTTTGCCGGAGACTTTGCTGAGATCGCGACGCCCGGCTACACCCTCGTCTCGGCCGAAATCAGTTACACGGCGCGCATGACCGGCCTCGCCGGTTTGCCGCAGGAGATGACCATCGGTCTCAAGGGTGAAAACCTCGCCGACGATGAAGTTCTCAATCACGCCTCGTTCAAGCGGCGCGAGCCCGACGAAGTTCTCCTCCCCGGCGCGAGCGTCCGCCTCTTCGGCACCATCAAGCTGAACTGAGGCGGGGATGATGTGATGAACCTGTGATCCACCCCCGATGTTGACCCGTTGAGACTAGGGCGGGTCAACATCGAGGGACGCGGGCCGTCAGGCCGTGAGTGGCGATGCAGCGTCGAAAAGGTGCGAAGGGCGGCGGGCGGACGGCTGAAAAACTGTTTCTAATTGCTCTTTTTGCCATCGCCCCCGCCGCTGCGAACGCTGTCGACGTCATCCCGCCCGCCCCGGGCGCTGACAAGCCGGCCTTCGTCGTTCCAACCATGAAATTGCCTGGCCAGCTTCTAAAGCCTGTTGAACCACATCCCGACGTGACCACCATGGAAATCCGGGCCGCTGAGGGCCTCGCCAACGACACGACTGCCAGCGAAATAACCGCCGCCCTCTTCAACGCCAAGCCGTCCGCCGCCGCCGTCGATTTCTCTGGCCGGGGCCTGAAGCACCTCGATTTGTCCGAACTTGACTTCAAAGGTGCGCGCCTCACGCGATCCGACGTGTTTGGCACCGATCTCACAAAATCCAACCTCTCCCGCACCGACCTTGCAGGTGCCCGCCTCGACCGAACGGTCCTCACGTTTGCCAATTTCGCTGGCGCCAATCTCGAAGGTGCCACTCTGATGCGTCCCACGATCTATTCCGATCTGCGGGGCGATTGGCGCGAAGCGCCCGTCTTCGACACCGCCAATCTGCGCGGCGTCCGCCTCACAGGCCGCATCGATGGCACATCCTTCAAAGGCGCCGATCTCTCCGGTCTCGATTTCTCGCCCCACGAACCCCGCGCCGATATTTCCTTCCTGCCACGAAATTTCTGCCGCGGCTGCCGCTTCGATGGTGCCACACTGGCCGGTGCCAATTTCGACGACGCCTCCCTCGCGATGGCCTCGTTTGCCGGCGCCAATCTCGTCGGCGCCCGCCTAACGCGGACCGATCTGAGCCGCGCCGATTTCCGGGGCGCCGACGTGACGGGAGCCGATTTTACAGGCGCCGATCTCGCCGACGCGAATTTGAGCGGGGTCAAAGGCCTTGAAACCGCCAAGGGTTTAGGCCTAGCTCTCAATCTGGAAAGAGCGCTGAGATAAAACAGTGCCCGCTATCTGGGTGGAAAAGCATCGCATGCCCCTCGTCACGCCGCTGAAGGCCCGCGTTCGCCGCTGGGCCACACCATTCATCATGGCGCTGGCGGTCATTGGCCCGGCGGCCGTCCGTGCTCAGGACCCGCCTGAAGTCGACACCGCGCTGGTCATCTCCGTCGACGTATCCAATTCCGTTGACGCCACCCGTTATCAGCTGCAACTCGAAGGCATCGCCAAGGCCCTCGAAGACGACGCCGTCATCGAAGCCATTTTAACTGGCGGCCGGGGCAGCATCCTGATCTCGCTCGTCATGTGGGCCGACAAGCCGAAAATCATGATCCCTTGGACCAAGATCGCCTCCAAGGACGAGGCCCTCGCCGTCGCACAACAGGTTCGCAGACTGCCGCGCGAGGGCGGAGAGTTCACCTGCATGTCTGGCATGATGCGCATGATCGCCGACAAAGTGGTGACGCAGATCCCGGCTCAGGCCACGCGCATCGTGGTCGACGTGTCGGGGGACGGCAAAGACAACTGCAATCGCGAAGAACCAGTCGATGCCGTGCGCGATGAACTCGTTGCCTCCGGCGTGATCATCAACGGATTACCCATTCTCGAAGGCGATGGCCCCACACTAGAAGGCTGGTATCGTGACTATGTCGTCGGCGGCACGGGGGCCTTCGTGCTGCCCGCCAAGGGCTTCAATGACTTTGGCAACGCCATCCGCCAAAAGTTCGTCATCGAAATCAGCGGCACCACACCGCCCACCAAATACGCAAAGGCGGACCGCTAAGGCCCGCCTTGCCGAGATTAGGATCGCTGGTCGGCCAAACGGAACGATCAGGTATCGTTCATCGTCGTCGGCTGGCACTTCCAGCGCTTGACGGTCCACTGCGGATGGTTCTCCTGCCAATTGGCGAGAAACGGGGGCGCAATGAGAGCGCACTGGACCGTGTCCATGTCGCCATCGACAGGCAGCGTATAATCCTTGCAGCTCTTCGGATCTGCGACGAGGCAGGCTGAGATCACGATCGTCAGCATGGGGCGAGTATCTCCCGGTTTTTTGTTGCGGGCTGAGCGCCCGAGGTCGCGCAAAGCTCCGAAGATCTCTGCGTAAGATGACTTACGCCTGCACTCTACGCCCGGATCAGCAACGTCGGAAAGATGGCCGGGCGAGCGGCTCTTAGCCCGTCAGCAGCAACTCGCCTTTGCCGATGGTCGCCATATCACCAGCGTACCGCCGCACGCGCGCCGGGAGCGCAGCCGGTGCCAGCGGCCCCAACTCCGCCGCCACGAACCGGCTGATGAGACGCAGGAAAACCATGTCATGCTCGCCGCAATCGGAGAACGTGGCCAGCATCTGCTCCGCCTTCGGACCGATCAGCGTGCCGCGCCGCATCAACGTCCCCGCCGCCGGCCCGAAACCGCCCTCGGCCCAGATCGTCCCGCCCGCCATACGCGAGCCAGCCGCCGCGCCCGTCTTGCCCTTCACCACGATAGTGCCGCGCCGCATCCGGTCGCCCGCCCGCTCGCCGATATCGCCACCGACGCGGATCACCCCGCCCGCCATGCCAAACTTCTCCCCCGGCGTCATCGCGCCAACGAAGTTGCCAACCGATCCTCCAACCGTGATCAGCCCGCCCTTCATACCCGACCCGAGGTAGTTCCCAGCCGATCCTCTAATATCCAGCCGCCCGCCCTTCATAAAGCGGCCAGCATACGAACCGGCATCGCCCTCGACGACAATCGTGCCGGATTTGAGATGATCGCCGATACCGTCACAGGCGGCGGTCGTGCCGGCGATAATGAGCGTGTCCACCTCCGCGATAGCCGAGATCTCAAACAGATCGCCGAGCGACCCGCCCTCGAACGGCATCCGCGCGACGTTGGCCGCTGTCTCCGCCGCCAGCACTGTTGGCTGCAGGCAAGACAGATCGAGACGCCCGACTGGGGCTGACTTCAAACGCAGCCTGAGCCCGCTCATGCGACGTAATCCTTCAAGTGATAATGATGTTGACCGAGTTTGCCGCCGTAGTTTCCTGCCGAAACGCGCGTCACGCCCTTTGCAGCCCCAATGTCGGTCACGGCTTTAAGCCCGACCCGCATCGCATCCGAAACCGCCTTCGACGTCAGACCGTCGATCACGATTTCAAGCACCGCGATGGTGTCGGGATCAAGTTCGGTTTTCGTCGTCCCGCGCAAGGTCGGGCAGAACGCGTTGTTCGTGGACGCGACAGCACCCTTGTACTTGGAGCCGACCTTCGAGCCTGAGCGCACGATCCCGCCCGGAAATGGCGTGATCACATCCGGCAACGTGTTGATCGCGGCAACCGCGGTCTCCGTCGTCTCCAAAAGACCCACGCGGTCCCGCCCCAGGATCAGCAGATTGCCACCGCCGACCGCATCCGTCGTCACGCCGACAGTGTCTTCGATCGTAAACTCACCGTCCATCACGGGAACGCGCCAGAAGCGCCGCCCGCCGAACCGCTTCGACATTTGCCACCCGTCGCCGAAGAACCGCGGACCAGCCGACAACGCCAACCGCTGCGCACTCTCAAGACCGTTGTAGCAAGCCGAACCTGGGCTCGTCAGAACGCACTGCCCGACACGATTTTTCAACTGCGGCAGGATCGCATCCGGTGAGAACCCGAAAATCAGAACCCGCACGCCTGGACGTCCATCGGGCGTCTCGGATGCCGGCACCTCACAATCGATCCCGCATTCCGCGCCGCACCCGATCACCGACGTGCCAAAGCCCGTCATTGTCGTGGCCGCGATGTTGGCCCACTTCTGGCTATCGGCGGTAATGATGAGCGCCGTCCCGCTCATGCCGAATGCTTCGGCAAATGTGTCGTCGATCGCGACGCCGTTGACCGTCATGTTCTGGCTGCCCGTCATGTGCGAGCTCCTGTCGGATGAACGACGAGGCATCCGCAGGTGCCCGGTGCGTGTCCGCAACCCGGAGCGGTGATCTCTTCGTCGGAGAGACGGAAGTTCTCCATCTGCACCGTGTGGTAAGATTCAAAATACTCTTTCAACGGCTTCTCGACGTGCTTGCGGTCGTATTCGGGACGCACCACATGCGTGTCGCCGGTCACGACTTTCACGATCTTCCCGTTGCGCACAATCATCTCGCCGTTCTTGAAAACGAACGCCGGCGTCGTGAACATCACCTCGCGGTCCGGGTTGTCCTCGTACACGGTAATATCCGCGCATGCACCTGCCCCCAGGTGCCCACGGTCTTTAAGGCCCAGAGACTTCGCCGGACCCGCGCGCGTCATAATCGCGATTTCATAGAGCGTATATTCGCGCGTGATTGATCCGAGGATCGATGCCGCCTGCGCACCGGGATGAATACGCCGCAGCATTTCGTTGCGGAACGTCTTGTCCATCAACAGCCGGATGAGGTGCGGATAGGTGGTGAACGGTGCGCCATTGGGATGATCCGTCGTCAGGAAGATGCGCCACGGATCGTTGACCAGCAGGAACATCTCCAAGCCAATCGCCCACTGCAGCGCATTGACGAAGCTCTTGTCGCGATACTTCATCGGCACCACGCCACAACCGGCGTCGCACTCGATGTCCATCACAACCCACTTCTTAGGATGCGCGCTCTTCGTATTCCCATACTGGCGCATCGAATCGCCCGACGCCGTGCACGTCTGCCCGAAAAGGATCTGCCCGATGTCGATCGAGACGTTCTTGTGCTGGTTGATCAGCTCCGCGATCTCCGCTGCGCCGGACGAGAACTTCATGTCCCCTTCCGTGCCGTAACTGTGAAACTGAATGTGCGTCAGATGGATCGGCGTACCCTCCGCGGCGCGGATCGTGCTGACCGTCGTTTCCTTGTTGCCCGGAACCCCCAAATTACAACCATGAATGTGAATCGGATGCGGCACACCCAATTCCTGCAGCGATCGCCCCAGCGTCAGGATGATGTCGCGCGGCGTGACGCCGTAGAAAGAATGCTTCTCGTCGAGGTCGAGTTTGCGTTGATTGAACTTAAAGGCCGAGATCCCGCCGGGGTTCACAACCTTCACTGCCAGCGCCTGTGCCGCATGCATTGACCAAGCGATGTAGTCCTTGATCTGTTCCTTGTGTCCGCCCTTGGCCAGCAGCCGCAGAAAATAATCGTCCGACCCGAGCATCACGTACGCGCCCTTGTCGATCATGGGGGTGTCGGCCATTTCCATATGGGCTTGCCGGGCGTTCACCGGTAGCATCGCGGGCTCGAACGCCGCCGTGTAGCCCATCTCCGCGTAACGGTATCCAGCCGTCAGCGTGGATGGTACCGCATATCCGCAGCCGGACCGTGTCAGGTCCCCGCGCGCCACTTCATGGCCCCGGTGATCCTCCGGCAGCATCATCCGCGCGATCGTCACCTTGCCGCCGCCGATGTGCGAATGCGGATCGATACCGCCCGCCATCACGACCTTGCCGCTGAGATTGAATTCCTGATGCACGCGGTCGCTCGCAGCAGGTGTCACAACGCGCCCGTCACGCACATAGATGTCGCGGACCTGCCCGTCGATGCCATTCGCGGGATCGTAGACTTTACCGCCGGTGAACTTGATCAGCATGGGTCGATTGTCTCTCGAGAAATCTAGAGGGCGGCTTCGATGGCAGCAAGAACGTCGACGGTACGAGCAAGGTTCGCGCTGCGGCCGAGATCGCGCAGCGGCAGCGACACCACGCTGTCGCAACGCACAAGTTGCCCGCGGTGGTCGATTCCCGGCGTTCCCACAGGGATGAATACATCCGGCTCTTTCGCCAACTTCAAATCGTGCGAGCCCAGAACCACGGTCGGGATGTCAGTCGCCGGCGGCGAGAGGTCGGCCGTGAAGCTCGAGAGCCACACAAGGCAGTCCGTCTGCTTCGACGCAATGAGCTGCGGGATTGCATAGAGTTCGGGATCATAGTGCGGCGCGCCGGTTTCAAAACTGACGCGCAAGGGATAACCCGACTGCCAAGCGCACACCGACGCCGCCGTGCTGGCGCCTTCGTTGCCGCCGAGCGAAAGCCCGGCAAACCGTTGCGTCACGTTCAGGTCTTTGACGAACTCGCAGATTTGATGGACGGTCAAATCAGCATTTGGAAAATCCAGACCCGGCGGCACCCAGACGACAACGCCGTATTCGGCCTTGTGACAGCGCGCGAGCAGATCTTCGATCTGGGCCTTCGCCACGCCCGCAATCACATCCGCCGGCAGCGGTGCGCCCTTCTTGAGCATGCGCAGTGCCGAGACGACCTCGCCGATGCGGTTTATCGGGCAGTTAAGTGTTACCACGTCGCCGATGCGCGTTCCCACCGCCGCCGACGTGTCGTAGCCTTCCCCGAGGAACACGATGGTCCGCTTCGGTGGAGTTTCGGAAAACATCGACTTCTCATTGCACACGACACGCTCAAAGAAGCGCGGGTGGAATGTGTGGACATCACTGGCGATAATGAACAGATCAGCGCGATTGCGCGCCTCCGTCATCGTCGTCATAAAATATCCGCTGGTCTGCAGGACCTTGATGTTGCGTCCCTGTGCCTCGCTAAAGGCATGATCGACGACGCCGCGCGATTTGTCCGCAATCGACATGATCGCGCGCATCCCATCGACATCCGTCGCAAGCCCGCCGTACGCTGGCAGTTTGGCCGCCTTGATGAGGGCTGCGGCCGCCGCGATGGCTTCCCCCAGCGGAACGGTCCGGCCGGCAACCCGGGGCAGCGCTGCCGTCAGGGGCCGTTCGAACCCAGCCTTCGCCTTGTCGCAGCCATTCCGCGTCACCCTCAGGGCCTGACCGGTGCGCGCAATTTCGAGATCGTCGCAGCGCAACCCGCAGAACGGACACGTGACGTGGACATGGGTTTGTTCAGCGGACGCCGGTGCTGCAGGTGCACCCGCTTGGGAAGCGCTCATGGATTGGGGCTCGTTCTTTAGTTGAAGCCTGACAGAAGCATGGGAACACCGTCCCTGACAACAGTGATGGCTTTATTCCTGCCGCTCAGTCGGGTGGCGAAATCGCGCAGCTTGAGCCCGACAGTGAAACCACCCAATTGCACTCACAATTGCCCCCCACTATGGTGCCCGCCCGCGGGATCTGCCCAAGAGGTGGCAGGGAACCGCGAAAAACAAAGCTCTGGAGGAGACTTGATCGTGAGAGTGGTGGCATACCTAATGGTGGCGTTCTGGGCGCTGGCACCGGTGGCGGCAGAGGCGCATGGCCCCTCGCGCCAAAAGGTGGTCTCGAAAATCGAGATCAACGCGCCCGTCGATAAGGTCTGGGCCGCAATCGGCAACTTCCAGGACATGAGCTGGCATCCCGCAGTTGCAAAGACGGAAGGCACCGGCGGAAACGATGTTGGCGCAACCCGTAAGCTGACGCTTCAGGCCGGTGGCGAGATCAACGAAAAGCTCACGAAGTACTCCGCCGAAGAACGGGGTCTGGCTTACGAAATCACCGACGTCGACGTTAAGGTGCTGCCAGTCACGAACTACAGTGCGCAGATGAACGTCAGCGGCACCGCCGAGAAGACAATCGTCGAATGGCGCACCGCCTTTTATCGCGGTTTCGTCAACAACGACCCCCCGCCGGAACTCTCCGACGAAGCCGCCGTCAAGGCGGTTTCCGGCATCGTCGAAAGTGGTCTCGGCGCCCTGAAGAAGAAGTTCGAAGGCGGCTGACCCGTGCCGATAGCTTTCAGAAATGCGTGGACTGCCCGGCCTCAGGCCGGGCAGTTCTTTTTTTTCCTGCTCGTCGTTACGGTACTTTCCGTTGGCCAAAGCCCCGCGATTGTGGCGGGGGAAGAGACGACGGCCCGGTCCGCCTACGTCACCAACCAGCTTGGCAATAGCCTATCCGTCGTCGATCTGGCAGCCGGCAAGCAAACCGCCGAGATCGCCATCGGTGGTAAGCCTGCCGGCATCGCGCTTTCACCCGATGGATCGCGCGCATTCGTCGCCGCGCCCGACAGCCGCGAAGTCGTCGCCGTCGATACGTCGACGCAAAAAGTGATCAATCGTGCCGCCGTCGGCCAGGGTCCGCTCGGCATCGCAGTCAATCCGGTAACCGGTGCCGTGTACGTGGCCGACTGGTATGAACACCGCCTCTACGCCGTCGATCCGTTAACCCTTGCCATAACGGCCACGGTCGCCACCGGCCAGTCCCCGTCGGGCGTCGCCGTCACCCCCGACGGCGCCACCATTCTCACCGCCGACCGCGACAGCAATCAGGTCTCGATCATCGACGCAGCCACCTTCAAGGTGCTCGGCACGATCCCGACCGGCGACCGCCCTTTCGGCGTCACGATCGACGAGGAGGCAGGCCGCGCCTACACCGCCAACGTCGCCTCCAATTCGATGACCGTCCTCGACCTCAAAACCCGGACCCGGCTGAGCGACGTGCCCGTCGGCCTTCGCCCCTACGCCATCGCGCGCGCCGGCACCGTATTGTTCGTGACCAACCAGCACGCCGAATCCGTTTCCGCGATTGATGCGACCACACTCGCACCCATCAAATCCATCCGCGTCGGCAGTTTCCCCGAAGGCATCGAGGCCGATCCCACGGGCACAGCCGTCTGGGTCGCCTGCTGGGACGCCAACACCCTGGAAAAGATCGACGTCGCCACCCTGACCGTCACCGCCCGTATAGCGGTCGGTGAGGGCCCCCGGGCCTTTGGCAAATTCCTCCGCTAAGCCATTGCCAGCGGGCGCTTTCCAGCGCTGGAACCTTAAATCTTCGCAATCTCGAGATTTTATCCTGCCTCCGCCCTGAGCTTTTGCTAATGGTCCGCGCTGGATGGCGTCCGATCGGGCGCCACAAAACACTTTCCCCGTAGGGACGGCCGAGCCGGCTCAAATCCGGACGAGAGCCTCTCAAAAGCCCACGGGATCAACGGAGGAATTCGAGAATGTTGCGCATCGTGCGTGGATTGGTTCCCGCTCTCGCCCTGGCCCTTAGCGTTCCGTTCGCCGTAGAGCCGGCACGCGCCGACAAGTATGAGGCTGCCGATCTCATCTTCCAGAACCGTCATCTCGATCTGGTCCAGAAAGGCGCTACCGTCGCTTACAAGTTCGAGCACGCGGTGTCTGACGAAAAGCTGATGGGGAAGTCGTTCACCGACGACATCAAGATCGCCGTCACTGATGTGAACGCCACCGGCCAGCGCATTCTCGATGTCACCGTGTTCACCGGCGATCGCCAGCGCCCAGTCCAGAATTATGACGGACTCACCATCAACCCGGTTTTCATCTGGTTTCTTGACAAGTGCGTCGAAAACTTCCGCACCGTCGCAGGCGGCAAGCAGCCCTACCTTAAGGGTCGCATGAAAGAGGCATTCGTCGAAAAGCCGACGCTGGAAGATGTGAAAATCGAATTCGGCGGCAAGACCATCGACGCCAAGAAGGTGACCATCGAACCCTTCGCCACAGATCCCAACAAGCATAAGATGCAGGGCTACGAGAATTCCAAGTTCTCGTTCGTCATGAGCAAGGACATTCCCGGCTATTTTTACGAACTCACATCCGAAATGGTCTCAACGCAGCCGGGTGCGGGCAAGCTCAACGACCGTTTGAAGATCGTCGAAGCGAAGTAAAAGGAGGTCAACTCATGCGCAACCTCGCAAAGTCCGCGTTGTCTGCTATTGCAGCCCTCGGGCTCGGCCTCGCACTAGGCATGTCCGCTGCTGTGGCCCAGGAGCTCGACGCAGACACGATCAACGACTATCCGACCTTCAATCGGGCCGACTATGTCTTCGGCTGCATGCAGGTCAACGGCAACACGCGCCTCGCCTTGGAACGCTGCGCATGCTCCATCGACGTGATCGCCTCGATCCTGCCCTACAAGGAATACGAGCAGGCCGAAACGATCATGTCGCTCCGCCAGCGTGGAGGAGAAAGCGTCGCCCAGTTCAACCGCCCGGAAGCTGTCGCCATCGTCACCAAGCTAAAGCAAGCCCAGGTCGAAGGCGAACTGCGCTGTTTCTGATCGCGGCGGTGTCCAGCGAACCAAACAAAAAGGGCGCCGTCTTGGGACGGCGCCCTTTGTCATTGGAACGGCTGTTGAAGACCTAAGAGCCCTTCGGCCCCGTGCGGCCGGTGAACACCTTGCCCTCGGTATCCGTTGCCGTCACGTCCAGCGTCTCGTCGCTGCCGGCCGCATACGTAAAGCGGAAGTTGGGATCCTCCGAAATCGAAATCCCTCCCGTCATCTTAAACACAAGGTCGTTGCCGCGCTTGACATCGATCTCGCGCACGAACCTTGCCGGAATATAAAAACCCGTCGCCTGATTGAGCTGCAGACCGGAATACTGCGGATGCTTGATCATCAGCTGACCCTGGCGCAGACCAGCAGAGGCGCCGGCTGTCTCCAGCGTCCGCACGATCATGCGGCCCGCGTCTGCCAACGCCGCGTCTGTGTCCTTAAGCGCGGGAGCCGAGCAACCGCCTGCCGCCTTCACGAACTTCGTCGCCATGTGCAGCACGCCGTCGTCCGTCTCAACGATCGCCCGCACATTGGAATACATGTCGACGCGCACCCGCGTTGACAGCACACGCTCGCCTTGTCCAGCCGCCGGGCCGTAGGCAAACTCCGCCACGACCGGTGCCGGGTTCTTGTCCACGATCAGCGTCATCTTGGTCACGCGCTGGGCTGCATCCGCCGGAATCCGCACCGTCACCGGCACAAGAGCTGCGTCGTCTGCGCGCGGCGGCGCTTCGATGGTCACGACCGCTGCATTCTCCGCCGGCACCTTGGCGCCGAAGATATCCTTTTGCAGTGCTGGCCAAAGATCAGCTTCGATCAGGGCGTTTCCCGATGCCGGTTCCGCGGCCACGACCGGGGACACGCCCACGGCAAAGGCCGACAGCAATGCCGCGGCGAAGGTTGCTTTAAATGTCTGGCGATGAGCTTGCATCTCTCGGGGTCTCCGAACGGATTTTTTATTGTCTTCAGATCGTGAATGAACACGGCGTGTCAAGCCTACTCCCACTCCAACTCGGCAAACGCCGCCGAAACATTGCGCTTATGATACTCCTCGAAAAGGATCCATGCACCTTTTTCCGAAGATCCAGCGCTTTCCGTCGCCTCTGCCAACGTCTTGCCCTGCTTGATCAGCAAACGCACATCGGTGGCCACCGTCGTCAGATACCGCTGCAAGGGCGTCGCCGCGTCCGCCCACGTTAGCGCCGCCGGCCCATGCCCAGGAACGACCCGCTGGGGCGGTGTTTTGCCGAAGCGCTCCAACAACGCCATCCAGCCCTTGATCGATCCATCAATCGTCGGAATGTGCTCTACAAACAGAAGATCACCCATGAAAACGGTGCCGGTCGCGCTGTCCGTCACTGTCAAATCGTTGTCCGTGTGCGCCGTCGGCTGCGCTGTCAGCTCCAGCGTCCGGCCCCCCAAATCGATGGTCTGCGACCCATCAACTTTCATGGTCGGCGGCAGGATCTTTGTGCCCTCGAAAGCGGCGGCGCCCAAAAGCTCCTTGTTAATCGCCAAATACCGCTCGGCCCGGGCGAGCAGCCCGCGCTCCAGCTTATGATGACCAACGAATGTCACACCGTCATCTTCGAACGCTGCGTTTCCGAACACGTGATCCGGATGCATGTGCGTATTGATCACGTATCGGATGGGCTTGTCGGTAACCGCGGTCACCGCCGCTTTCAGCGCCCGTCCGACAATGGGCGAACCGCCCGTATCGATCACGGCGACCGCGTCCGCCCCCACGACAAATCCAGGATTGGAGATATCGCCCTCGTTTTCGGGCGAAAACACCGCATGGCGGCCGCGATGCACGAACACACCCGGCGCCACCTCAACCACATAGCCGCCGGTTGCCCCGACAGGGATCACGCGGAGCACCGGAATGGCGGCCAATGCCAGTCCGGCGGCAAGGCAGGTCCGGCGGTTTATAGACATCGGGTCACCTGAGTTGGCGTGGATCTGATCGACCCTCGCACCTGCACGACTATATATGCGAGCGGCAACGCGGCAATTCCAGCACCACCCGAGAACGTTCAAGAAAGACCGGGAATATTGCGAACAATCACCCCGGGAAAATCAACTAAGAAATTGAAAAAACAATACAAATTATCGAGCACCGACGGCGTTTCGCCAAGCTTTCAATCAAACGAAGGGGAGAGATTATGCACACGAACAAAATAAAATCAACTGGCCGAATGCATGCGGTGGACGAGTTTCAACTTTACGTGCGCTGCAGCATTCGCCAATGAGTTCGGCTAACAAGCTGAAACAAAATAGATAAATGCGACAGTGGTTGCGTCCCTCAGAGTGTCACCCAAAAAGCGACCTCACGGATTGGCTTGCGGACCTCACGACAAAGTGTCTAGATGCCGCGCGGTGATGAGACCCGGGGGCGACGTTCGGAGGAGCGTTTCCCACCAGAGTTGGATCCGAAAAGGGAGAGAAAAAACTCCCGTCGGCAGCCGGCCCGGAAAAACCCGTGCTGATCACTATGCAAGCGTGGCAAGAACCTCAAGGAGGAAGCGCGATGCGCAAAAGTGCACTCGCTATCGGACTGCTCGCTTCGGCGGCGGCTTCGCCAGTTTTGGCGAACGAAGACGTCAAGAAGGCGATCGCAGACCCGAATAACTGGGCCGTCCAGATGGGCAACTACGAGGGTTGGCGTTACTCTCGTCTTGACCAGATCAACACGACGAACGTCAAGGACTTGAAGGTCGCTTGGCAGTTCTCGACCGGCGTTCTGCGCGGTCACGAGGGCTCGCCGCTGGTGATCGGCAATGAAATGTACGTTCACTCGGCGTTCCCGAACAAGGTGTTCAAGCTCAGCCTGGAAAATCCGGTCGAGCCGAAGATCCTCTGGAAGTACGAGCCCAAGCAGGACCCGTCGGTCATCCCCGTGATGTGCTGCGATACTGTGAACCGCGGTCCGACAATCGCTGGCAACACGCTGATCATGGGTCTCGCTGACACCACGATCGTTGCTCTCGATGCGACCACGGGCAAAGAAAAGTGGAAGCAGGTTAACGGCGATCCCAAGAAGGGTGAAACCTACACCGGCAACGTTCTCATCATCAACGACAAGGTTGTGATGGGTACGTCGGGCGCTGAGTTCGGCGTTCGCTGCCACGTAACGGCTTACTCGCTCGCCGATGGTAAGAAGCTCTGGCGCGCCTACTCGATGGGCCCGGATGCTGACATCATGGTCGATCCTGAAAAGACCCTGTCGCTCGGCAAGCCGGTCGGCAAGGACTCGTCTCTCAAGACGTGGACGGGCGACCAGTGGAAGATCGGTGGCGGTTCGACGTGGGGCTTCTATTCCTACGATCCGGAAGCCAACCTGTTCTACTACGGTACAGGCAACCCCTCGACCTGGAACCCGGCACAGCGCGCCGGACCTGATGGCAAGCGTATTGACCAGAAGTGGTCGATGACCTTGTTCGCACGTAACCCCGACACCGGCGTGGCCGCCTGGGCATACCAGATGACCCCGTTCGATGAGTGGGACTACGACGGCGTGAACGAGTCGATCCTCACCACCCAGAAGATCGGTGGCGCAGATCGCAAGGTTCTGACGCACTTCGACCGTAACGGCTTCGGCTATACCCTCGACCGCCTCACCGGCGAGCCGCTGGTTGCTCAGCCCTACGACGAAGACCTCAACTGGGCAACGAAGGTTGACCTCGACAAGGCTTCGCCGACCTATGGCCGTCCTCTCGTCATCGACGCTAAGTCGACGTTCGTTCAGGGCGCTGACGTGAACACGAAGAACATCTGCCCCGCTGCCCTTGGCTTCAAGGACCAGCAGCCGGCTGCGTACTCTCCGCAGACGAACCTGTTCTACATTCCCGTCAACAACGTGTGCATGGATTACGAACCCTTCAAGGTCTCGTATACGCCTGGTCAGCCCTACGTCGGCGCCACGCTCTCCATGTTCCCGCCGGAAGGCAAGACGAACACGGGTCACTTCACCCTCTGGGATGGCGCAGCTGGCAAGATCGTTCACCAGCATGACGAGCCCTTCTCGGTCTGGTCGGGCGTCCTGACGACCGCTGGCGGCCTTGCTTGCCACGGTACGCTGGACGGCTTCCTGAAGTGCCGCGACGCGAAGGATGGCAACGAGCTGTTCAAGCATCGTCTGCCTTCGGGTTCGATCGGTAACGTGTTCAGCTACGCTCTCGGTGGCAAGCAGTACATCGGCCTCTACTCGGGCGTCGGTGGCTGGGCTGGCATCGGTCTCGCCGCTGGCCTCGACAAGCCGACGGACGGTCTGGGCGCAGTCGGCAACTACGCCGGTCTGAAGTCCTACACCGATCTCGGTGGCACGCTCACGGTCTACTCGCTGCCCTAATCGGTAGAAGTTGACTTGAAAAAGGGGCCGGCGCGGGAATACCGCGCCGGCCTTCTTCGTAAGCGCGGCGCGCATGTCGCCAACCTAAGTCTCTGTGCGTATTGTCGCACAATCCGCCTTTGGCGGTTTAGACGCTGGAGTGGCGAACGCTCGCCGATGTATGGGTTTCCGAACTCTGGCGTTCCAGGGTTCTGCAAGCAAAGCGCTCTGAGAGCCCTCGCGCAAATGGCCCTTCTCAGAGTTCCACAACCGATCCGTTGAGATCGAAAATGAATGGGGAAACGAGTGAAGAGCCTTGGGTTTCGATTGATCGCTGCCGCTGGAATTTTGGCACTGAACGCAAGCGTCGCTGCTGCGGACACTGCACCGGCTGCCGCCCCACCAATTCCGGCGGCGTTGACGGATGGGGCCACGAGTCCGCTCCCCAACCCTGAACTTCACAAGGCCGCACAGGATGGCAAGAAGTGGGAAGCCGGCCGCTGGGTCCTTCCCGACGGTTCGCCGACCTACAATGTCGAGCGCGGTGCAACGAACACCGATCAGGTCGTAAAGGTCGATTGGATGACGTATTCGGGTTGGCGCCGGTATCACGCCGAGTGCCACACGTGCCATGGCCCGAACGCCGAAGGCTCATCTTTCGCACCGGCCCTGCACGA
>JALHQM010000018.1:23336-43118 GCA_022841965.1 Hyphomicrobium sp.
TCCGGCCAGATCCGCGACGTGGCGGGCACGAAGTACATCATGCCCGCTCTTGGCGATAACAAGAACGTCATGTGCTACGTCGACGATCTCTACGTTTATCTTAAAGCCCGCGCGACCGATGCGCTCCCCGGCGGCCGCATCAGCGCCGACCAGCGCGCCGAGAAGCCGAAGGAAGCGATCGAAGCAGAAAAATCCTGCATCGGCGACTAACCAGCCAATCTGCGTGACGCGCGCGACGGCGACCCGCCGTCGCGCGCTTTGCGCTTCGGCCCGCATGACAAGAACTTCATGTGCAGGTCCGTTTTCCCGACCGTATATGTCACAGGATGAGCACCCTGCTGACCGCTTCGGCAACGGGATGCATCCGCGCTGGCAACAAGAATCAATGGTCTCAATCGCCTTTCGAGGGCGAACAGAGGCCGGGAAACCAAAACGAGAGCACAATGAAAAACATTTTACTGGCCGCTGTGGCTCTGTCCTTGGGAGCGTTGTCGCCCGCGCATGCGGCCGACGGCAACCTCGCCGACGCCGTAAACCGTAAAGTTCTGCGCGTCTGTTCGATCCCTGAGAACATGCCGTATTCGAACGACAAGGGCGAAGGTTTCGAGAACAAGATCGCGGAAGTCATCGCCGATGAAATGAAAATTCCCGTCGAATACACATGGTATCCTGGTGGCTTCGGCTTGATCCGCCGCACGCTCGCAGCCAAAAAATGTGATCTCGTGCTCGGCACCGTCCAGGCCGACGAATACACCCTGAACACCAACCACTATTATCACACGACGTACGTGCTCTTTTACAAAAAGGGGAGCGACCTCGAAGGTGTCACGTCCTTCTCCGACCCCAAAATGAAGGGCAAGCGCGTCAGCAATCAAGGCGGCCCGATCGGAGACCAACTGGCCAAGGCCGGTCTTATGCCGACGGCCAAGGCTTACCTCATCAACGTTGATCGCCGTTATATCAATCCCGAGCAGGAAATCATCGACGATGTCCTCAAGGGCGAGATCGATGTAGGCGTGTTGTGGGGCCCCTTCTCCGGTTGGTTCTTGAAGCCGCATCTGGACAAGCTATCAGTGCATCCAATCACCGAGCATGTCCCCGGCACCGCCAAGCCTGATTACCGCATCACCATGGGGGTGCGCGCCAATGAGTCGAACTGGAAGCGCCAACTCAACGAAATCATCAAGAAGCGCCAAGGCGACATCGATCAGATCCTGTTGGACTACAATGTTCCGCTGCTCGACGAAGATCTGAAACCCGTCACCAAAGCGCGCAAGTAGACTGCAGACGCGATGAGCCAAAAATCTGGCATGACGACTAAACATCGGCCGGCGACAAAAATCGCCGGCCGATGTTCTGCGGTCTGCATGGCAAGCATTTTACTGTTGGTGGGCGTCTCGCAGGCGCACGCGGACGGCGGTCATGTCGACCCCAAATCAATGACACCACCGGCCGCCAGCGGCGAAGTAGCAGAGCCCGACGGCTACCGCACCGACGGCTACCGCATGCCCGTTCCGCGGACTCTGAAAGGCGCGGTCGTGATCAATGCGGACCAAGCCGAACGCCTCATCAAGGACAACGCCGCCGTCTTCCTTGACGTCTACCCACGCGCGCCAAAACCCCCCAATCTTCCGGCGGGCACCGTTTGGCGGGATCCCCCGCACGCCTCCATCGCCGGTACACACTGGCTTCCCAACGTCGGCTATGGCGTGCTCTCGCCCGAGTTCGAGACGTACTTCAAGACGCGGTTGCAAACGCTCACCAACAACAACCAGTCCCAGCCGGTGGTGTTCTTCTGTCTGAAAGACTGCTGGATGTCCTGGAACGCAGCCAAGCGCGCCATTTCATGGGGTTACACAGCGGTCCATTGGTTTCCCGACGGAACCGACGGCTGGCAGGCTATTGGCAACGACCTGACCGCTGCCACACCCGTTCCCTGATCCCAGCCCACACGCAACGAAAAGCGCCGCGCTCCCGGAGGAACGCGGCGCCATATCGGTTCGCATCTCGCAAGGGCTACTTCGTCATTTTTCCCCGGATATGCTGGGTCAGCGCGAACAGACGCTCCTCGAGAAGTGCTGGCAATTCGCAGGCTATGGGAATGTTCTGCTGCCGCTCCTGAAAAATGCGGCCAGCCCAATAGAGCTTCTGTTCTTCTTCGCTTTCGGGAACTGCCGCCGTATCGTCGACAACAATGTCGCCCTTCAGGTTGGCAAGATTGACGCCCTGCTGTTCCAACTCTTCAGCCCGCGCCTTCTGCGACCGCTGATACTTCTCGATGCCGCCGATGATCGACCGCCGCTGTGTATTCACCGTGTCGAACAGTCCGGCGAATAGCTTCGTCATTTGCGCGTCGCGATCCGCCTCCGGCAACGATTTGGCGAAGTCGTCGATGGCCGCCGTTGCCTTCTCCATCGGCACCCGCCGCGAGGCGAGTTTTGTCACGAGAGCTGGAACTTTCTCAGCACTGAACCAGTTTTTATGGTCCTCGATCGCCGGTCCGTCCCAAATCGCGGTGGGCGAAAGGTTCTCGACCTTCTTTTGCACACACGGCCAATCCGGATTTTTCGGGTCAACCGCCGCTACTGCGACCGACGCGAAGCAGAACGCGCCAGCAGCCAGCATCGCGGCTACGCTTAATGTTCGACGCATCATGACCAAAGCTTCCTCTCCTCATTAACTTTTCTTATCGCATGGGCGGGTGACATTTCCCGCTGCTTCCCATGTGGGTACGGCGCTTTCAAGAGTAAAGATCGCGATTGTTGAGGCTCTGCCTTAGCCGGCATTGCCTCCGCCAGGTCCACCGCGCCGGCCGATGAGGCCTTTAGAGGGATTATACGCGTAGACGGCCGCTGCCAGAAAGAGAACCGTGCAACCAACAACAACAACCAAGTGCGTCAGATCGAGCAGTTCACCCGATGCCAACGGGATCAGAACGCCATCGAAACTGATCCCCGGCGAAACCGGCGTGATGGTCGGATCGATCTTAGCGCCGACTTCCCCGTAGAGGGCAAAGCGGATCAATTCCACGACATGCGTAAACGGATTGAAACGGGCCAATTCGTAAAGCAGCGGGCTGCCCTCCCGGATGCGCCACAGCGGATAAAGCGCCGACGACGCAAAAAACATCGGGAAGATCACGAAGTTCATGACGCCGGCGAAGTTCTCCAACTGCCGGATCAGCGACGACATCAAAAGCGCCAGCGCGCCCAGCATCAATCCCCCAAGCACCAAGGCCGGTAGAACAGTGAGATACCCGTGCCAGGGTGGCGTGATGTCCCAGAAGTAAGCGATCAAAAGAAACGTGTAGGCCTGCAAGACGGCCACCGCGACGCCGCCGATCAACTTCGAGAACAGCAGAAACGATCGCGGAAAGGGTGCCACGAGAAGCGTGCGCATAGCCCCGGTCTCACGGTCGTACACCATCGACAACGACGACTGCATGGCATTGAAGAGCAAAATCATGCCGATGAGACCCGGCGTGATGAACGTCTCGTACAAGACATAGGTGACGTAGGGCGGAATGATCGACACGCCGAGCACCTGCCGAAACCCAGCCGCGAAGATGAAGAGCCAGACCAGCGGCCGCACAAGTGCGGAGAAAAACCGCTCGCGCTGATAAAGAAAGCGCAAGACCTCGCGCCACACGATCCCGTAAAAACAAGCAAAATAGGCCCCCAACCCATGCTTGCGCGGCGCCTCAGCTTCAAACGATCGCATCGGAGTATCGACGTTCATGCCGCCTCCGCGCTGTCTTTGGTGCCGGTCATGGACCGGAACGCGTCGCGAATATTGGGCTGTCCGCTCACATCGAGCAGACCGGGCACGGACCCGGTGTAAAGAATGCGACCCTTGTGCAGCACGACAATGCGATCAGTCGGCGCAACCTCGTCAATGAGATGCGTCGCCCACAGCACGCCCATGCCCTCTCGCTCCGCCAGCCCGCGCACGATTGACAACACACTCTCGCGCGACCCGATATCGAGACCGACGGTCGCTTCATCGAGAAGCAGCAGCGCCGGGCGATGCAGCAGCGATCGCGCAATCTCCACACGCCGCGCCTGTCCACCCGAAAGATTGCGGACCTTTTCATGGGCCCGGTCTGCAAGCCCCACCGTCGTCAGTGCTTCAAGAACTCGCGTCTTCGCTTCAGCCTTGCGAATGCCGTGCAACGCTGCGTGATAAAAGAGGTTCTGCTCAAGAGTGAGGTCGCTATCCAGCGTCCGGCTCTGGAAAACGACGCCAAGCCGCTGCAGCGCCGCCGTCGGCCGACGTCGCAAGTCGTGGCCCAATATGCGGATCTCGCCCGAAACATTGTCATAAAGCCGCGTCACGAGTGCGAATAGCGTCGACTTGCCCGCACCATTGAGCCCCAGCAGTACTGTGAAGGCGCCGCGCGGCACCGTCACTGAAACATTGTCGAGCACCCGCTTGTCGCCGAAGCTGTGACCAACGCTGTTCACGACAAGCGCGTCGGCAGTTGGCACCACCGCTTCTGCTGCAGCCGCATCTTTTGAAAGAACTGTCGTCAACTGAAAACCTCACTTGCCTTGCAACCGCACAGGACCAGCAGCGCGTCCGGTATGCCAGACGCGCCCGCCTCTTATTGTGCCGCGCCGTTGTCGGCGGCCTTCATCGGTGTCAGCCCCGATACGATGCCCCACGGATACCGGCCCGTCTTAATCGATTTGATCGGCTTTTCCGATGCAACGTCGATCACGGTCACGTCATTGGACGTGCCGTTCGTCGTGAACAGCAACTTGTAATCGGGCGTGAAGCCCAGGTTCCATACACGCTGCCCGACGAGAATGTACTTCTCGACCTTATACGTCTTGGCATCAATCACCGCCACGCGGTTGGCCGGCCCGAGCGCGACAAAGGCCTTCGAGTTGTCCTGGGTAAAGCGGACACCGACGGGCTGGATCGCGTCTTTCGTGATCCCCTGGATCTCGAAATTGATCTTGCCTTTGACCTTGCGGTCCTTGGGATCAATCACCGTGACTGTGCCGCCGATCTCTGCCGAGACCCAAACTTCAGATCCGTCGCTTTTGAATTCCGCCACGCGCGGGCGGCTGTCGACCAGCACGTTGTCGATATTCTTGTAGCCGTCCGTGGAGATGAAGTGCGCCATGTTCGTCGTCTCCGACGTGTTGACGAGCATGGTTCCATCCGGGCTCATGCCCATTCCTTCCGGCTCCACGCCGACCGGCACGTCGGTGATGATCGTCCCCTTCTGGATATCGACGACGGTGACAAGGTTGTCGTCTTCGTTCGAGACGTAAAGTGGATTGCCCGATGTGTGCAGGATCGGCAACTCCGGATCCGGCCCCGATGGGAGGTCTTTCACGTATTGGAAGGTTTCCGCATCGTAGACCTGCATGCGGTTGTCATCCGACGTGCATACGATGACCCACTTGCCGTCCTTCGACAAAATGATGCCGCGCGGCCGGTTGCCCGTCTTGATCGTGTGCACGACTTCCAGTTTTTCGCTGTCGATCACCGTGATGGTGTTCTCCTTTTCATTGGAGATGAACACCTTGTAGGCAGCGGCAGGACCAGCGCCAAGCGCCAGAGATGTTAAGGAGAGCGCGGCAAGCGCTGCGGATGTTTTCAGAAGGGTCATGATTGGTCCTCTAAGGCGGGAGTGTTGGCCTAAAGTCATCGAGCGGTCCACATACCGCGTCATTTCTGATACGCGCGGCACTTGGTTTCGGGCCTATCGATGCCCAGCGTATCGAGCTCGGAAAATTGGTGCAGAAATCCTGGCTGCGGCGAGACGGTGACGTGAAGTTTTCCGGTAGCCAGGAAAAGGGGTTGCCGCAACTGCCCGTTCCAGGCCCGGTAAGTTAGTCTTCGCCCCTTGAAAGCGGCAATTTCGAAGTCCGGCGACAGCATGAATTCGATCAGCGTCTTGCGATCGACGGACTGCTTTCGCGTCGCCGCTTCGCCGATTGACCGCACCGCAACCCAGGTATTGTAATCGAGGGGCCGCATCGTGCGGTTCGCAAGTCGCTCAAAGCGATTTTGAAACTGCGTCCCGCCCCAAAGCTCGATCGCTGGGTGCCAACTCGTGGCAAACAGCCCAGCCGTGCCAACAACTGGTTTTGCATCCCACGTGCGATACGGGAAGTATTCACCGAACAATTCACCCTCATCGGCGACCACGAGTACATCGTGCTCTGGCAACTTCTGCGTGAACGTTGGGATCTGCTGTTGGATCTGTTCAAACCCGCCGTCCGAACGGCGGCTGCCGGGATCATATTTGAATTCGCGCTCTTCCACGATCTTCATGCCGAAGCGCTGCGCCGAACGGCGCAAGGCATCCGCGAACGCCTTGTCTTGTGGTGCCGTCCCACTGACGAGCACCCAGTTACCCCACCGCTTCCAGGCCAGATACTGCGCCAACGCATCGGACAGCATCGCGCGCGAGGGCGCCGTGTGCTTCAGATTTGCCCGGCAATCTTCCTCGCGAATGTTTTCATCGGGCGCGGAGGCATTGAAAACGACGGCGTCGAGCCCCTTGAGAGCATCGGCAAGATCGAGCGTCGCCTTTGCATCAAGGTCGGTGACGATAAAACCGAGCCCGCCCTCGACCCGTTTTTTTACTTCGGCAATGAGTTCCGCCGGATCCTCACTTTCGATCAGCTCCAGCGCAAAATTTTGCTTCAAGAACCGCCCGGTCGTGTTGTTGTCGTCGATGGCCAGTCGCGCGCCGGCCAACCCTTCATCCTTCGGCGGCAGATCGAGAAGCGACAGCGGCGGCAACCGGTTAGGCCGCAATTGCCGGACCATGAGGAGCGTCAAGGTCGCCACATCGGCAGCCGTCGCCGCGGCAGGCGCCGTCTCGGCGGGCGCGATGCCCGGAGGCCCCCCTGCCCAAGCCGCTGCCGGCACGACCAGTCCGACCGCAAGAGCCAGCAATTTCAGAGATTTAGAGCCACGTTCACCCCATGTGACGGGTGGCACCGGATTTGTCGTCCGCGCCAGAGCGGCGGGCGGGGTGGTCGGGATGGCTTGCGACACAGGGCGTTTCCATTTTGTTACTTTATACCGTACTGAAATCGCCATCCTGCCCCAAATGTCAAGCCAGGGTTGGACCGGGTAGCGGGAATTTTAAAACATTTGATGCTGGACGTCGGCCGACACCCTCGCAATCTGCCGGAGCCATTGCCACGTTAAGACGAAATATCAATAAGACTGGCGCGGTTCCGGATGCTCGGTGCGCGCGACACGGACAAGGGACAGGGACCGAAGATGAGAATGGCCGTACGAGGGGTACTGATCGCCCACGCAATGATCGCCGTGATCGCATCCGGAGGGCCCGTGCAGGCCGAGACGGTCCGCAAGACGGTCCTTCTGCCGTTTGATCTCGTGCTCCAGAAAAAGGAGGAGGATTTCTACATCGGCGCCGGCAAACCGTCACCGGCTGAACAGGCCCGTCTCAAAGTGATCAACGACGAACTGGCTAAAATTTTATCAGAGGACGGTGTCCACCAACTTATCGACATGACCCCCTTTGCCAAGGAGATTGAGGCGGCAGCTCCCTTCGTCGATTGCAACGGCTGCGAGGTTGATCTGGCCAAGAAGTTCAACGGCGAGGTCCTATACACCGGTCTCGTGGACAAGGCCTCTGAAACGCTTCTCAACATGCGCATCATGGAAACGGATGTCGCGAGCGGAAAGTTGAAACGGGCCGGAAACGTCGTGATCCAAGGCAACACCGATGAGGCTTGGCTTCGCGGCGTTCGCTGGCTGATGAAAAACAAACTGCCGGCCAAGGAAACGCAGAAGTCCGAGGTCGCCAAATGATGGTGTCCCGCCGGTCTATGCTCGCTGCTGGCATCTCAGGGCTGGCCGCGCTGAGCGTCTCTGGTGTTGTCTTTCCTGAAGTGGCTTTCGCCCAGACCCAAAAATTGCGCGTGGCATCCGTGAAATTCGGCACGCTTGCTTGGCTGCTAGAAACCATTAAGGCCGAGAAACTCGACCAGAAGAACAGTCTCGAAATCGAGATCGTCGAAACCGCCACCAATATGTCGAGCCCGGTTGCGCTCTACGGCGGCAGTGCCGATGTCGTCGTCACGGATTGGCCCTGGGCCTTGCGCCAGCGCGCGATGGGCGAGGCCGTCAAGTTCGCACCGTTCTCGGGTGCGCTGGGGGCCGTTGTCGTTGCCGCCGATAGCCCCATCAAGACAATCGCCGACTTGAAGGACAAGAAACTTGGTGTGGCAGGCTCCTCCACCGACAAGAGCTGGTTGCTTTTGCGCGCCCACGCCCAAAAGGAACTGGGCGCCGATCTCGCCGATTATGCACAACCCCAATACGGCGCAGCCCCGTTGCTCACCGAGCAGCTGAAAGACGGTCGCCTCGACGCCGTGCTGAACTTCTGGACCTTCACGTCCCGCCTTGAAGCGCAGGGGTTCCGCCGCGTGATTTCCATGTCGGATGTGATGACGGCGCTCCGCATCGACCCGCAGCCAGCACTCGTCGGCTTCATCTGGCAGGAAAGCGCGGAGGCCGCACTCCTTCCCGCCATCGATAAGTTCCTTTTAGCCGCAAGCGAGGCCAACGCATTGCTGGCCAAGACCGACGCACCTTGGGAACGCCTCCGGCCCATAATGAAAGCCGCAGACGACAAGGAGTTCGAGGCTCTCAAAGCCGGCTACCGCTCCGGAATTCGCGGCAACTGGAATGACGCCGACATGAAATCTGCTGAGAAAATCATGGATATCCTGCTATCTGGCGGCGACGCCGACCTCGTCGGCAAAGGAACCCGCTTCGATCCCAAGGCTTTCTATGCACCCGGCGCGTAAGCTCTCACCGGGCGGCGCCACGGCAGAGCGCCTATTCTGGACGTTGACGTCGCTCGCCACCCTCGTGGCATTGTGGGCGCTTGCAGCCAATCTAACCGATAGCCGTCACCTCCCGGGCCCCATCAAGGTTCTGGAGGTTCTGGGCCAGGAAATGGCAAGCGGCGCACTCTGGGCCAATATGTCGGTCACGCTGGTCCGCGTGGCGTGCGCTTTTTTCCTCGCCATGCTCATTGGCACCATGATCGGCATCGTGATCGGCTCCTACAAGCGCGCCGACCAGTTTTTCGATAGCTGGCTTGTGCTGTTTCTCAACCTGCCGGCCCTCGTCATTATCGCGTTGTCGTACGTCTGGCTCGGCACCACGGAACTCACCGCCATCATGGCAGTCGCCATCAATAAAATTCCCAACGTTGCGGTTCAAATGCGGGAGGGCGCCCGCCAACTCTCTCGCGACCTTTCGGAAATGGCCCAGCTCTACAACTTCGGTCCCTGGAAGACGCTGCGCCACGTCACACTCCCACAACTCGCACCCTTTGCCGCTGCCGCCGCACGCTCGGGGTTGGCCCTTGTCTGGAAGATCGTCCTCGTTGTCGAAGCGTTGGGCGGCCACGCCACCGGCGTCGGCCACCAGATCCACGCTGCCTTCGGCAACTACGATGTTCCGACAATTCTCGCCTATGCGTTGGCCTTCATCGTGGTCATCCAGATCGTCGAATTCGGCGTCTTGCAGCCTCTCCAATCCCGGGTGAACAGATGGCGTCGCTAACGTCCGGCCCGGGCACTCCCGTCCCGGGCACTCCGGTCCACGTGCGCGTCAAGCGCAAGACGTTTCCCGCCATCGGCGGCCGCGACGAGAACACTGTGCTGCGCGATGTCTCCTTCGAAGTCAGCCCGCGCGAGTTCGTCGTTCTCACCGGGCCGTCGGGGTGCGGTAAGTCCACACTGCTCAACATCGTGGCCGGCCTCGACACCGATTATGAAGGCCAGATCGATCTCGGCTCCGCCAACCCGCGCATGACATTCATTTTTCAGACGCCGCGGCTTCTGCCTTGGCGAACCATCCGCGAAAATCTCATGCTCTCGTTGCCCGACGGCGATCGCCGCCAAGACAACGTCGACGCTATCCTCGATCGCGTCGGCCTCACCGAAGCCAAGAATGCCTACCCAGAGCGCACCTCACTAGGTATGCAGCGGCGCGCCGCGCTGGCCCGCGGCTTCATCCAGGAACCCGACATCCTGCTCATGGACGAACCCTTCGTCTCCCTCGACGATCCGACCGCCCACGGCCTGCGCGAACTTCTCGTCGATCTCTGGAATAGCCGTCCGACCACGGTCATGTTCGTCACCCACGACCGCACCGAAGCCGTCATGCTCGGCACCCGAATCTTGCGCCTCGCCGCCGGCTCTGCGAGTATCAAGGCCGACGAGAGCGTGCGCCTGAGCCCGTCCGACCGGACCGATCGCGAAAAAGTTCAGGCGGAACTGAAGCGCATCTTCGAGAGCCTGCCCGAAACGTGAACGAACGCGGGCGTTTCATAAGGTTGAGACTGATCATGCCGGCCGGCACAACCGGTCGCCCGCGCTTCCTGGCCAGCGTGATGAGCGTGGCCGAAGCACTGACCGCTGTGGCGGCGGGCGCCGAGATCATCGATTGTAAGAACCCCGCGGCAGGCGCACTCGGCGCCCTGCCTGTTCAAACAGTGTGCGCCATCGTCGAGGCTATTGCCGGCAGGGTGCCTGTGAGCGCGACCATCGGCGATCTGGCCCCCCAGCCCGAAATTCTCTGCCCAGCCGCAACGGCAATGGCCGCAACCGGCGTCGACCTCATCAAAATCGGCTTCTTCGATGGCGGCGACGCTGGAGCGAGCATCGAAGCTCTTGGCCGCCTCGACCTCGGCCGCTCCGGCCTCGTCGGATTGCTACTGGCCGATCGCGCCCCCGACTTTAACCTTGTCCCCGCCATGGCCGCAGCAGGTTTTGCCGGCGTGATGCTCGACACCGCAACGAAGGACGGCCGCGCGCTACCGGATGTAATGCAGCCCATAGAAATTGCCAGCTTCGTCGCCTCCGCCCACAGCGCCGGTCTCTTCGTCGGCCTCGCCGGCGCGCTCCGCCGGGAGCACATCCCCGCCATCGCCGCATTAACACCCGATGTCATGGGCTTCCGCGGCGCGTTGTGCGCTGGAACAGTCCGCGAAGGATCGCTAGAAGAGGGAGCCGTGCGCGCAGTTGCACGCGACCTATCCGCCCTCGCGCGCCGCCCATCGGCCAGCTATGCCATCATCGAGGCTCTCCAATGACCGACCGCCGCAAAGGCGCTGCCACGATGCATCCGGCTCCGCCAGCGGCTCCGCATACCGATGACAAGATCTTCGTCAAAGACTACGTCAAGGACGCCAACATCGGCATCTATGCGGAGGAGAAGGGCGTCACCCAGCAGATCCGCCTGACGGTGGATGCTTTCCTCGCCCCCGGCGTCGTCTCCACCGTCGATGAGATGGTGGAAGTGCCCTCCTACACCGACATCATCGACGCAATCGACCACCTCATTGGCCGCGGCCACATCAATCTCGTCGAGACGCTCGCCGAAGAACTAGCCACGATGCTCCTCCGCGACACGCGCATCGGCGGGGTCCGTATCCTCGTCGAAAAATTGGAGCGCGGCCCCATCCGCGGCGTCGAAATCACCCGCACGCGCTCCTCGTAATGGCCCACGGCCTTCTGATCCTGAAGATCGGTGGCAGCCTGCTCGACAACGGCCGCCTCACGGCTGTGCTCGACATCATCGCCAAACGAAAACGCCCGGTCATCGTCGTCCCGGGCGGCGGCAAGTTCGCCGATCAGGTGCGCGAGGCCCAAGCCCAGAGCGGTTTCGACGACGCGAGCGCGCATCGCCTCGCCCTCTTCGCCATGCACCAGATGGCCAACGTCATAGCCTCGCGCTCACCCCATTTCGCCCCCGCCGCGACCAAAGAGGACTTCGGGGTCGCCGGCGTCAACGGCCTCGTCCCAGTCTGGCTGCCTACGGCGATGGCTGGCGCCGACGTCACGATCCCAAAGTCCTGGGACATGACCTCCGATAGTCTCGCCGCATGGCTCGCCGCCGAAACGGGTGCGGCCGAAATCGCTCTCATCAAATCCTGCGCCGTCGAACCGGTAGCCACCCTGGAAAGTCTCACCGAAGCGGGCATTGTCGACCCACTCTTTTCAACCTACGTCGCACGCGCAGGCCTCCCCTGGTCCGTGCTCGGCGAAGGCGACGACGCCCGCCTGACCCGCCTCGTTCAGCCATCCAACGAGCATCATTGACTTTTTCACTATCCACCCATCGACGCCAGACAACCCCCGTGTTAGGGCCCACGCCATGAGCAAAGACGTAAAAACACCCCGCTGGGGATGGGCGCTGACCGGCTCCGGACACTTCGTCAAGGAGACGCTCGCGATCATCAAGCGTGTCCCCGATCTCGATCTCTTTCTGTCGAGCGCGGCCGAAGAAGTGCTCAACATGTACAAACAGGACCTTGTGCTGTCCGAGGGCTCGCGCATTTACAAGGACCGCACCGCCAGCGCCGCCCCCGTCGGAAACTTCTACTATGGCGTCTACCACACGCTGATCCTCGGCCCCGCCACTTCGAACACCGTGGCCAAGTGCGTCTACGGCATCTCCGATAACCTCGCGACCAACGTTTTCGCGCAGGCCGGCAAGTGCCGCGTGCCAGCGATCGTCTTCGCCTGCGACACGGCCCCCGAGATGGACACCGAAGCCCCCAAGGGCATGGTGAAAGTCTATCCGCGCCGCATCGATCTGGAAAATACCGAGAAGCTCAAATCGTTCGAAGACACGACCGTGGTCGAAACGATCGAAGAGTTCGAACGGGCAATCGATGCGCGGCAAAAATGGCTGAACGGCTCCTCTTCCTGACCGGCCATCTGGCCGAGCCCCGCCTCATCGAGACGATCCGCGGGATCGGGCTTGAGGAGGGCAGTTGGCATGTCCGCAACATCGGCATCAAGGTCGCTGCCCTGATGACGGATGCGATCATCCGCAACCGTCTCAAGGGTCCCATCGAAGCCGACCGCGTGATCCTGCCCGGACGCGTGCGCATGGATCTGGATGTCTTGAAGGACCACTACGGCGTCCCCTTCGTGCGCGGCCCCGACGAGCTGATTGACCTGCCAGCCTACCTCGGCAAAGGCGGCAAACCGCCCGACTTGTCCAAACACGACCTGCGCATCTTCGCCGAAATTATCGACGCGCCCGGACTGCCCATCGACGAAATCGTCGCCCGCGCGCTGGCCTATGCGGAAAAAGGCGCCGACGTCATCGACATCGGCTGCCAGCCCGATGTGCCCTTCCCGCAATTGGAAGAGATCGTCACGACGCTGACAGCCCGCGGTCTCAAAGTTTCAGTCGATTCAGGCGACGTGTCCGAACTCGCCCGCGCGGCAAAGGCCGGTGCCAACTACGTTCTCTCCCTCGATGAAACATCGCTCGACGCCGTTGTGGGCACCGCCTGCGTGCCCATCCTTGTGCCGAAGCCGCACGGCGACCTGGCCTCCCTCATCCGCGCCATAGATGCAGCAAAGGCGAAAGGCATCCCCCACATCGCCGATCCGATTCTCGATCCGATCCACTTCGGCTTCACAACGTCGATTGAGCGCTACGCCGAATTGCGCCGCCTGCGCCCCGATGTCGAAATCCTCATGGGCACCGGCAATCTCACCGAGTTGACCGACGTCGACAGCCAGGGCCTCACCGCCACGCTGCTCGGAATCGCGTCCGAATTGCGCATCCAGAATGTGCTCATCGTCCAGGTGTCGCTCCACACCCGCCGCACCATCGAGGAACACGACGCCGCCCGCCGCCTCATGTACCGCGCCCGTGAAGATCAGAGCCTCCCAAAAAGTCTCGGTGGCGGCCTGCTCTCGCTGCACGATTTGGTGCCCTATCCCGCCAAGCCGGACGAGATCGCCAAGTGGGCAACAGAAGTCCGCGACAACAATTTCCGCATCGAAGCAGCCATTGACGGCATTCACATCTACAACCGCGACGGCCACCACGTCGCCACCGACCCCTTCGATCTCTATCCCAAACTCGGCGTCGAAACAGACGGCAGCCACGCCTTCTATCTGGGCTACGAACTCGCCAAAGCCGAGATTGCCCGCGCGCTGGGCAAACGCTACGCGCAGGATAATCCGCTCAACTGGGGCATCGCCGCCGATAAGAAGAGCGAAGACCTGATCCGCCATGCGCCGGAGGCGTCCACCGTCACGGCTGCCCGTGATGCCAAGCGCAAAGCACAAAAGGAGAGGCGCGATGCCGAGGATCGTCGAGACCCTGCTGACGACCCTGAACGCAAAAGGTGAAGCGCACATTGCGCCCTTGGGGCTGATCGACGATGGGGGAACGGGCTGGATCGTCGCTCCATTCCGTCCTTCGCGCACACTCGACAACCTGATGGCGAACCCATTCGCCGTCGCCAGCCATGTCGACGACGTCCGCGTCTTCGCCGGCTGCATCACCGGCCGCCGCGACTGGCCGCTTGTCAAAGCCGATACTGTCAACGGCGTCCGCCTCGAAAGCGCGGTGTCGCATTGGGAACTGAAAGTCGGCCGCCTGACCGATCACGAACAGCGCCCGAAATTCCACTGCCAGATCGTGCATTCTGGATCGCATCGCCCCTGGCCGGGCTTCAACCGCGCGCAAGCCGCCGTCCTCGAACTCGCCGTGCTCTCCACGCGCCTCGGCATGCTCTCACCCGAAAAGGTCGAAGCTGAACTCAGATATCTCCAGATCGCCATCGATAAAACCGCCGGCGACCGCGAGCACGAAGCCTGGGGCTGGCTCATGGAGCGCATCGACGCCTGGCGCCGTGGCGACGACAAAGCCACGAAGAAAAACTAAGCAGCCAAAGCCAAAGTGCGCTCCCGCTCGAGTAACGCCCGCTTGCGCTCAACACCCCAACGATAGCCCGCAAGCGAACCGTCCCCGCGCACCACACGATGGCACGGGATCAGCACCGCAATGGGGTTCGCCCCGCAGGCAGACGCCACCGCCCGCACCGCCGTTGGAGCGTCAATGGCCTGCGCGATTTGCGCGTAGCTGCGAGTTTCGCCAGCCGGGATCGCCGTCAGCGCCGTCCAGACCTGCCGCTGAAAGTCCGTCCCGCCCAACGCCAGCGTCCCGCCAAAGCCCCGTGCCGGATTGTTGATGGTCTCCAGCACGGCAACCAAAGCAACCGCGCCCCGTTCAAGTCTCGTGTCCGGAAACCGCGCCCGCAGATCGGCCGTAAGCTCAGCCGCATCCGCGCCCATCAGCACAGCCGCGACCCCGGCATCACAATCGGCCACGAGAACCTCGCCGAGGTCCGACGAAGCAGTGCCATACGTCAGAGCAGGAGGCCGCATCGCAGATACAAGTTTCATGGTCATCTCCGTGTTGGACGAACTGGGGCAGACCGCTCCAAACTATCCACTTTTGACCCGCCGGTCACCCGCCCGGACTTCACAGAACCGCCGGAAACAGCTAACAAGCGGTGGCCCGGGCCCGCCCGGCCCTGCGGACGTAGTTCAATGGTAGAACGGCAGCCTTCCAAGCTGCATACGTGGGTTCGATTCCCATCGTCCGCTCCAAACTTTTCCCCCGCAATTCTGCGCCGGTTGCGCCCGAGCAGGTCTGCAGCTCTCGCGAGTGTGCCGCGATTCAGCAATCGTTTCAGACTGCTAGGGAAGCACTGTCTCATTTGGGACACGTCTGCTGAACGTCAGTATGCGCAGCTTGAGTTCGGCTCAGCCCCGGATTAATGCTTAATGAGATTGATTTGAGCATTTCGGGGGCAAATATGAATCATTTAGGCATCCGTATTGGGCGTGCGAGCGTGCTCGCCATGTCGTTGACCGCAGGCATCGCCTTGGGCGCTCCGATCGCAGCTCTCGCCGACGGCCCCGAGATTTTCATTCTCAATCCCGCCGGCGTCACGATCAACAACGCAGCCAGCATCTCGTCTGATGACATGCCTGCCATCGCAGGCTTGGCCTTCGTTAGCTTTGGAGAATACGGCCCAGTACCGGACTACAATGAAGATGGAACGGTGAATGGCGGCAACGTCTCCATCACCAACTCCGGCAATCTCTCGACCACTTCCCTCGCGTTCCCCGCACTTGCTGGTGTCACACCGGCCGGTTCCGTGACCATCAACAACTCCGGCAGCGTTTCCGCCACCTCGATCCCCCCCGCCGGGGGCGAAGGAAACCACTACGACGATGAGATCCAGGGCTACGGGATCTTCGCATCGACGGGCTGGCGTGAACATATCCAATTGTTTGATGAGAATGGCCAACCCACCGGCCAGTGGGAAGAAGTCGAAACGCCCGGCGGCAACGTCACAATCACCAACACCGGCCTGATCACCACCGCCGGCAACAACCGCAACTTCGGCATCCTCGCCGAAAGTCTCGAAGGCAACATCGCCATCACCAATGGCACCGCCGGTAACAAAACCGCCGCGGCGATCACTCAAACCGGAACATATGACTCGGGATATCGCTACCAAGATGGTGATGGTGCTGCCATCGGCGGCGCCTCGTTGCGTGGGAACGTCACGATCACGAACCACGCCAATATCACGGTTGCAGACAATGCTGCCATCGGAGGCATTTCTGGTAGCCGTGTGAACGACGAGCGGTTCGATTCCGAAGGCGGCGACGTCAAAATTACCAACAATGGTGACTTGAAACTCGGCTACGGCAACGGCGCTCAGGAAGGCGGCAGTTCCAATCTTGTTGGGATCGCGGCTGGGTCCTCTGGAGGCAAAGTCGAAATCCAAAACACCGGCAAAATCCAGTCGTCCGGCTTCATCGACACCGCCATCAGCGCCTTCTCGGGTGTGAGGCAATGGTTCTACGACGGCCAGAGCGAACAGCAGATGATTGTGCCCGGCGGCGGCATCACGATCAATAACTCCGGCGAAATCGACGTCAAAGGCCAGGCAAACTCGAATAACGAGATGTTAGCCCCAGTGGAGGGTTTCGGAATCGCGGCCCGGGCGATCGGGTCCGACATCAACATCACCAATTCCGGCAAAATCAACGCCGGTTACATGGCCATCGGTGCCAAGACGCAGTACGGCGGCGACATCACGATCGCCAATACCGGCAGCTTGGCCACGCTCTTGGATGACAGTGAAATGCTCGTCGCAGAGGCGCAGGATGGTGGCTCGATCTCCATCACCAACAACGGCGCTCTGAGCGCTACCGGCTCGGGCGTCAACGCCATCCTCGCCCACAGTGAGAACTACGACGAACGTCATGAAGACAACGCGCCTTCCAGTCAGGCAGCGCAGCAGGCGGCGCCTCCGGCCGACACGGTTTCCGTGAAAGGCTCTGGCAACATCACGCTCACCGGCAATGACTCGGTCGGCATTGACGTCACGAACAACCACGGTTCGTCCAGCGTCGACTATTCAGGCGACGTCACCGTCTCGGGCGACAACAGCGTTGGCATCGTCGCCTCCGGCAACTCGACCGTTTCGATCAAGGTCTCCGGCGACGTGATTACGTCCGGCGAAAACAGCTACGGCATTGTCGCAGCTCCAGACGGCGGTCAGGACGAAGATGACGGCCCGATCGCCATGTCCGTCGAAGTCGGCGCCGGCTCCAAGGTCCAGGGCGGCACCGGCCCGCGTGAATTCGGCTTCTCGGAGACTGAAAGCGGCGACGAAATCTGGACCGGCGCGTCCGGCGTTCTGTTTCTTGGCGGCGACACAAATAAGCTGACCAACAAAGGCACCATCACCGCGCTCAACGGCTTGGCCGTCTCCGTTTTCGAAGGCACCCTGACGTTCACCGAAGAAGGCTACGAGTGCTTCAACGAAAATTGTGAATCCTGGGTCGAGACGAACGAAGTCGAGTTCACCGCCGGCGACATGACGCTCAACAACGAGAAGGGCGCCTTCATCCTCGGCGACATCGTCTCAGGCTCAGGCGACGATCAGATCGTCAACCGCGGGACGATGGATGGTTACGTCTTTCTTGGCGGCGGCCTGAACTCCTTCGTCAACGAGAAGGATGGCGTGTTCAATGCCCGGGGCATCTATAGCGATGCTGCTGAAGACACGCTCTTCACCAATTCCGGCATTCTAAACCCCGGTGGCATCGGCACTGTCCGCGGCATCGAAATTGTCGGCAACTTCATCCAAACTGCAGACGGCCGCTTCGTTGTCGATATCGACGATAAGGGCAAATACACCTCCGACCGTCTTTTTATCGACGGTTCAGCCGAATTGGCCGGCGTCATCGTTCCCAACATCGTCTACATCGAATCCGGCGAGCCAGAAGGCGAGGACGGCCTCTATCCCACCAAGGAATACTTGATCGTCTCGGCGGATGAAGGCGCCTCCGACGAAGGCCTCAGCGTCGTGCCGAAGAACCTGAAGGTCCAAAGCACGCTGGGCTTCGACTTCGCCCTCGATTTCCGCGACGAAACCGACGTTTACCTGCTGGCCACCGCCAAGCCCATCGACAACATTGTCGAAGCCGCCGTCGATAGCGCCATCGCCAGCGGCGCGGCCGGCAACGCCCAGAACATCGCCTCCGTCGGCACCACGCTCGAAGCCATCGAAAATCAGGACGTCGAAGCTCTGACACCGCTGATCGATGCACTGCGCAACGAGGCAGACAATCCAGTCGAGGCCGCAAAGGCACTGAACCGTCTCATCCCACAAAGTCAGACCGGGCAGACCGCCAACACCGCCAAATCGACCTTAGGCGTCGGCAACACCATGCTGTCCTGCGCTGAACGCGAAGGTGAATATGCCTACACGCGGGAAGGCCAGTGCTACTATGCTAAAATCGGGGCTCGCCGCTCCGACCGCGATGCCTCCACGACCGGCGCCGGTAACGAAGAGACGGCTTACGAAGTTCTCGGCGGTATCCAAGGCGCCGTGTCGGACCAAGTTCGCCTCGGCTTTGCTCTCGGCTACGAGAGCCTGTCGTCCGACACGTTCGATACGGCCCAACGTCTCGCGAAGAGTGACGGCGACCGCTTCAACTTCGGTGCCGTCGTCAAAAACCAGTGGGGACCGATCAACGGCTACCTGAATTTGACCGGCAGCTACACCGATTACGAACACACCCGCTACGTCAATCTCGGCCCCGGCATGGAGACGGCCAAAGGCGATCAGGATGTCTGGTCTGGCACCGCACGTCTGCGCCTCACCTACCTCAACGAAATGGGCCCCTGGTACTGGAAGCCGATGATCGATTTGGCGGCCACCTATATTGACCTTGGCGGCTATACCGAAACGGGAGCGGGGGCTGCCAACCTGCGCATCGCTCAAACCGGCGAATGGCTGTTCAGCGTCATGCCGGGCCTTGAGATCGGCGGCCAAACCCGCACCGCCGACGGGACCATCCTGCGCCCCTATGCCCGCGCTGGCGTCATCATCTTCGACAACAACGAGACCGGCGTGACGGCCAACTTCGCGGCAGCGCCGGCTGGCGTGGGTCCCTTCGTCGTCAATGGCGAATTCGATCAGGTCTCGGCCGATGTTGAAGCCGGTCTCCATGTCCTGATGACCTCGGGCGTGAACTTCAAGCTGAACTATGAAGGCCGCTACGGCGAGGACACCCAGCAGCACGGCGGCAGCATCAAGGTCACCGCGCCCTACTAAGCCGTACTCCGGCCAAGCCAACCAGACCGGCGGCCGCTTCGGCGTCGCCGGTCTTTTTTGTGTCGGCGCTTAGGGCTTGAACTCGCCATTTGAAGCCACTAGACACACCCCCGAACACGGGCGCCGCGCCTCAAGCATGCGGTTCCTCGTGCCCCTGATACCCGGAACCGAGGACGAACGCGTATGGCCAAGGCAAAATTCGAACGTAACAAGCCGCATTGCAACGTAGGCACGATTGGCCACGTTGACCACGGCAAGACGACGCTGACGGCGGCATTGACGAAGGTGTCGGCGGATCGCGG
>JALHQM010000019.1:0-2630 GCA_022841965.1 Hyphomicrobium sp.
GCATCCCGTTCGCTCACCGGCCCGCCCGCCCGCGCATTGGCGCGTGCGTGTTCCACCTCAAAATAACTATCGGCCATCGCACCAGGTGCAAAAATCAGAATTCCGGCCACCGCGACCAGGGAAAAAACACGCCGCATGGGACAACTCCTCAAGTTTGCTTTCAGCCAACCGGAATAGGGTCACTTAACCGAGCTGACCAAACCCAGATCAATGTACGCCGCCCGCCAACCTAAAGTTTCGCGCGCGAAGCAGGACACGTCGTCGGCAAACCGGAAAGGTGCCCCGGCTGCTCAGCCACGAGCCGCACGAATACCGCCATGATCTCGTCCCGGGTCGCGTTCTCGACCGCCCCCTGGCTCACCTGTTCTGCCGTCCACATCCAGCTCTTGGCCGGATCATGCCGCATCGCCCACATGGGAAAGAGCCGCTGGCTCGTCGCCTCCTGCACGAGGATCTTGGCGTCCGCATGCCGGTCGTCGCGTTTGATTTTCTCATAGAGCGCATCGACGTCGGCCCGATCGCCTTCGAGCAATTGCAAATAGAGATCCTCACGGCAGATCAGCGTGCCACTGATATTGGCCGCCGCATTGTGCCGCTGCGCCGTCTTCAGAATGTTCGACAACGCCAGGTCGTCGAACCCAAAAGGATGCGAAGCATAAATCAGCCGCATAAGCGTCATGAGACGGGCTCCCGATCCGCGTGATCGCGCTGGACGAAACCAGCACGGACGAAATCATTAGCACGCTAATCCCCCGGAAGTGCACTCAAAAGTCACCCCGCACTCAGCGCGTCAATCCAACGGCTGAACCACGCTGAACGCACCGCGCAGGTCCCCCGGATTGAACCCCGTCGCCTGATCCGCCGGATAGAGCGTTGAAATTTTGGCCCGCACATCGTCGGCCAAGGCATCGCCGTGACAGACCGCGCAGGGCTTTTCGGTCATCATGACCGGCTTCATAAATCGCAAGCTCCGCGCACCGTCGCGTGTGACGATCTCGGAATGCTCCAACGAACCCGGCGGCGTCCCGGCGGCGATTTTGACAGCGAAATCCTCCAGCACACGCCGCTCAAAATCATCGGGCGCATTGTCCGGATTTCGCACCTTCAACGCGGTACGCCGGACAGTGAGCCCAACCCCCTCGCCCGCTGCCTGGGACAAGGCGGGTGCCGCAGTCCGGCACACCTCGATGCCCGCCACCGGCCCACCGGCACCCATTGCCGCCATCAGCTGCTGCTTGAGACTTTCGCCAAGCCCCGCGACTGCAGCTCGGGCCTTCGCCACATCCGCCGATGGCTCCCCGGCCACCCCAAAACTTGGCCCCTGAATCAAAATCAGCCCCGCCATCGCCAAGACCTTAAGGGTCATCGTCCGTCTCCCGTTGGCATCGCCGTCCACACTTTGTTTACCCCATCCCCGAACGCGCCTCAAACCAAAGCCCTCTGGAATGGCGCTTGCGCAGCAGAGCTGCCACCGAGGTCCGCTGTTCCGGTCTGGAACACCCTGTTTCGAAAGACGACGTCCATGAGCCTGCCAACAGAGAGCCTGCAAACAGATGTTTCCCGCGTTGACTGGGTCGATATCGCCAAGGGCTTCTGCATCCTGCTCGTAGTCATGATGCACGCCACCCTGGGCGTCGAAAAGGCAACCGGTGAGCCGACGGTCCTGAACGGCTTCATCGAATGGGCAAAACCCTTTCGCATGCCCGATTTCTTTCTGATTTCCGGCCTCTTCCTCGCCGCGCGCATCAACCGGCCCTGGCGGGCCTACCTGGATAGCAAGGTTCTCTACTTCGCTTATTTCTACGTCCTCTGGCTCACCATTCAGTTTGCCATGAAGGCCCCCGGTATGATCTCCGCCAGCGGGTTCGAGGCAACAGCCATCGCCTATCTCACCGGGCTCGTCCAACCCTGGGGCACGCTCTGGTTCATCTATATGCTGGCCGTCTTCTTCGTTACAGCCAAGCTCTTGCACGACGCTCCAAAGGCACTCGTCTGGACGGCCGCCGCCATGATCTATCTCGCAGCCCCCCACACGGGCTGGCTGCTCGTCGATGAATTCGCCGCCCGCTTCGTGTTCTTCTACACCGGCTACTGGGCTGCCCCCGTCATCTTCCGCTACGCCGAAACGATCACGAAAGCACCAGTCGGTCTTGTTGCTGCCGCGCTCGTCGCCTGGGCCGCCATGAATGCGCTCTTCGTTGAAAACGGCCTCGCCTTCGTCAAAGGCCTCGATCTCTGGGTGTCCTACGCCGGCGTCGCAGCCGTCGTCGCCTTCAGTGTCATCTTGCTGCCAACGCTGCCCGGCCGCGCACTCGCCTTCTGCGGCCGCAACTCGATTGCGATCTATCTGGCCTTCCCGCTCTTCATGGGACCCGCGCGCGTCGTCGCTCTCAAGCTCGGCTCAATCATCCCCGATTGGGCGGCAGCACTCATCTCCATGTCGGCCGGGGTCTTCGGCGCACTGATCCTCGCTCACCTCGTCAAGGGAACGCGCTTCGCCTTCCTCTTCACGCGGCCGAAGGCTTTCGCATGGTCAACGGCGCGACGACCTGCAAGCCGTCGCGCCGAACGGATCGCCGTCTTTTAACCCGGCGGCGTCCCCGCTGGCGCAGGCGCCAGCGCAGGATCAG
>JALHQM010000019.1:2730-10513 GCA_022841965.1 Hyphomicrobium sp.
TTCAATTTGGCCAACCCGCGCTCGTAGTCGGCCCCGATCATCTGTTCCAGATCGATGCCCATGATCGTGCAGATCAGCCGCTCGAAATATCCCTGCCTGCCGTCGATCGTCCACGTCACTTTTGTGGCCGGCCCCTCTGGCTGAAACGCAAACCCGACATCGCTTGTCCCTTCCATAGGTTCCACGAAATCGAGCCGGATTTTAATCGCCTCGTCAGGGCGGGCTTCGGTAATCGCCATCGCGCCGCGACCCACCTTTTCATTCCCCGCCCAGCGCATGATCGCCCCCGGACCCGATTTCGGACCTTCGAACGTGACCTTCGAGTTCGGATCAAGCTCTGCCCACGGCGACCATGCCTGCCATTTGTCGAAATCGTAGACGTGTCCATAAACCTGCGCCTGTGCCGCATTGATCACAGCCGACCGTTCAACACGATAAGTGGGCGGTTGCAATCCCACCCACACAAATAGCCCTGCAAGCGCGGTCGCAATCAAAAGACCAAGTACCCGAAACATATCCGTCTCCCATGCAATGCCTTCCGCTCGAACCCAAATTGCAGCAAGCAACCCGACAAATTTGTGAACGCGGCACGAAACCGACTTATACTCCAATCGTCCGTTAACGCATGGGATGTCTGGCTGTGTGGTCTGAGACTGCCCAATATCGAGGCCGCACGGCCTATTTGGTTCCGCTTGCAGCCGTCCTGCTGACGGGCTGCGCCGGATCCGGCGGCAGCGGCATGGTCGGATTGCCGGCCGAAGAATTCGAACGCGCTTACGCCGCCGGCTACGATGTCGCCGCCGCCGAGCGCTGCGGAGCCGCCATCGACGCGGGTGCCGTCCGCCATGCGCTGGTTACCGATGCCGAACGGCGGGGCCAAGAGCCGGGCGTCGCCGATAAAGCCGGTCGCGCCTTCGATAAAACCCGATCCGAATTCACGCGCAAACTGCACGCGCGCCCGGACTATTGCGTGACGGAATACACGGTCTCGCCGGAGTTGCTTGCGCAGTACCAAAAAGGAGAGTTCTCTGCCGCACGCTAATCGTCCGCCACGTCACCTCGATTTGACCACACCACCGCGCCAACGTTACACGGCTCAAAACCGGCAAGATTCGGAGTTTCAGACATGCCCGCCCACCGTTCGCCCCGCCTGATCACCGCAGCCATCTTTGCCGGCGTAATGAGCGGGATCGCAGCCTTTCCCGTCCAGGCGGCGGACTACACGGGCACCTGGGCGGCTGACCTGTCCCAATGCAAAATGGGGCAGGACAGCCAAGACGCGCCCCTCATCATCACCGCAAAAGGCTCCGACCAGCACGAGTCCCATTGCACATTCGAAGGTCTGAAATCGAGCGGCGCGGGCGAATGGTCCGGCAAAGCCGCCTGCAGCATCGAAGGCGACAAACAGTCCTTCGATATTAAAATGACCGTCTCCGGCGACACGCTGACGCTGACGGAGGACGGCGCCGCCCGCGATCTTCTTCGTTGCCCTTAGGCCAAATCACGTAAACCAATAAAACTATTCACTTTTATTTCAGGCGTTTCTCGACGCTCGGCCCTCCGTCTGTCATCTTTCAACGACGCCGGGACACTGCGGCGCATCGTCAATACAGCGCCAAGCGCGCTGTTCCGTGCGGGACAGCTGAAACTTTCCAGTTGAGCCATCGTTACTTAAACGTCTGTCACGATTGCAAATTGCGACTTGATTGTGGCAGGCGCGAATCCCACGTCCTCATGAGTTGTATGGAGTAGAGGATGCTGATCGCTAACAAGGGCCAGTTTTCTGGTGCCCGCCCCGCGGTGCACCGCGCGACGGCGGCTGCACAGCCGCCGGAAAGGAACCGCCGCATGATCCCGCATGGCGACCGCCTCTTTACCCCTGGCACTCCGCGCGCCGCCGCCTTCGTCGTCGAGACGGGCGCATTGTGTCACTACATCGTCTGGCCAGATGGTAGCCACGACGTCATCGAATGCGCGTTCCCGGGCGACATCGTCGGCTTGGGATCGCTCGGCGAGCATATGTCGACCGCGCAGGCGATGGTCGATACGTCGGTCGTGGTCATCAGCCCGGCGGAACTCGATCGTGCGGTTCAGTCGGACGCCGCGCTGGCCGCCCGCATGGCCTCGGCCACGGATCGCGAGTTTGATTTTCTCCGCCGCCGCGCCCTTCAGCCTGGACAGCGTTCCACCCTGAACCGCATCGCTGCCTATCTCATCGCGGTGGCGGGCACGGCGTGCCGCTCCGGCGAAACGCACCTCACCTCTGGCGACGACGGCGTCAAGGCCCTCGCGTCTCTGCTCGATATCCCGGCCGCTGATGTACGCGGGGCTTTCACAACTCTGCTCGACCGCAACCTCGTGGCCGACCGGGATGGAGCCATCGTGATCAGGGATGTTGACGGACTCGAAGCCCTAGCCGACGCTTGATCGGACGGATCGTCTTGCGTCGCGCCCCGTGAGTGGTAAGCAGCGCATGATGAGAAGGTCCATCGCGACAGCCCTGTGCTGCATGATCACCGCCGTCGACGCCCACGCCGGCGCGACGAGCCTGTCAATCGATGAGCAAGGCGCCCGTCACGGTCAGGCACTCTCCGCCGCCAAGATATGCCCGGGGGCCCGTACCACGGCCAAAGTGGCAGCGTTGGCCGCGTCAGTGCGTGAACCCGATCGCAAAACTTTTAATGCGTCGAGCCAGAAGATCGTGGTGGCCTGGGACAAAGCGTTCATTTGCCAGGATGTCGACCCGGCCCAGTTTCCGCGTGAAATCAACGCCTGCCGCAAATCCAAGATCCTGAGCTGCTCGCAGACCTGGAGCGAGATAGGCCCCGGCGGCTCCGCCCTTCCCGGCCTCTTAGAGTTCGCGCCGCAGGATTGACGCACCGCAACATCGAAACCATTGACCCGATCCGGCATCCGCCCCGTACAATCGGGAAATAATTCCGGAGAAATGCCGATGCCCGCCGCCCGCTCACTGGCCGTCCTGTTTGCCTTCTCAGCCCTCATGCTCGCGACACCGCCTCTGGCCGCCGATGACACCGCAACGCCCCAAGCCGCCAAGTTCGGCGACCTAGCCAATCCCCGCGACGCAGGAATCCGTTATGGTCAAGCCGCCGGTATGTCCGCCGTATGCCTCGACATGAAGCCGACGCCAAAAGCCGAAGCACTGCCCACGGCCTTCACCGGGGCAGACCTCGAGACGTTCAACGTCCAAGCCGAAACGGTGCTGAAGTCGTGGAAGAAGACGCTCGCCTGCGCCCACACCGCTGATCCGAATCCTTGCCGCCTTGCCCATCAAATGAGCTGCAAGGAAGCCTATAAGGAGATCGGCCCTGCCGGCAGCGCCGCGCCGGGGCTCATCGAAATGTCGAAAGCGAAGTAATGGCTCGGCCTATGCGCGCCGCTCTCGTGGTTGCACTCGCCGTCTTGCCGACGTCCGGAGCATCGGCCGATCCGGCGGTCATAGTCGAACCCGTCACGCTTCTGGAGCGCGGCGAAATCGCCGGCTGTGGCCTCACCTCGACGTTCACCGGCGGCATCGGCTCAGCCATCGGCGAGGTTATTGCTTTTCGCGACGGCGATCGTACTTCCTTTGCGGTCCGCGCCCGCCCGGGCTCAATCGGCGGCGCGATCAAATCGGTCCGCCTCGTCACCGCCTCGCACGACACCGCAGCCCTCTTCCCGCCGTCAAAAACCATAGAAAACGGCCTCGTCGAAACCCGCACAGTCCTCGAAGGGTTCACTGGCTCAAGTTTCGCGCAAGAACTGATGGTCATGGGCGGCCGCTTCGAGATCATCATCGGTTCAGGCCAGACGTTGGCCTACGATCTTCCCCGCCCGATGCCTCATCGGGTCCGCCAAGCCTACCTCAACTGTGCCGGCGACCTCTTCCGCCCCGAAGCCGACTAGCGCCTTTATCTTCCCCGCTCGCGTGAGGAGTGGCACACTCCACGAATGACGAAAGCGGAGACTCCATGAAAGTAGCCGGTCCCCTCCAGGTAGGCATCACCGGATCGGCAACGATCACCGTCGATGACACCCACACCGCGGCCCACGTCGGCAGCGGCAGCGCAGCCGTCCTCGCCACGCCCGTGATGGTCGCGCTGATGGAAGCAGCCGCCGTCGACGCCACCGAACACCTGCTCGACGCCGGCCATACCAGCCTCGGCATTCGCATCGCCGTTGATCACACAGCGCCGTCTCCCGTCGGCCGCTTCGTCACCGCCACCGCTGAACTCATCGAAATCAAAGGCCGCCGCCTCTTTTTCCGCGTCACCGCCGAAGACGGTATCCGTCAGATCGGCTCGGGCGAGCACACCCGCGCCATCGTCTCCATCGAGGAATTCCGAAAGCGGCTCCACGAACCAAGCCAGTGAGAAAATCTTGCCTCACCTGAGGCCAGCACTCACACTCTGACGCAAACGGATCGGAGCGACCGCCGCATGTGCTTTTCAGCCCCCGCCAGTTTCATAGCTGCCGCCGTCGCCGGCACGGTCGGCGCCGCCTGTGTCGCCCGTGTCCGCGAACCCGGCGACTGGCCGCTTGCCGCCATGCCTATCGTCTTTGCCGTCCAGCAAGCGATCGAAGGTTTTCTCTGGCTGCACCTTGCCAGCGATCCCACCTCCGCCACGAGTGCTGCACTCACCGAAACCTTCCTCGTCTTTGCCCTCGTCGTCTGGCCGGTTTACGCACCGCTTGCCGCCTACGCCGCCGAACCGGATGCACGGCGCAGAACGTGGATGGCGCTCTGCATTGCTGCGGGCATCGCCGTAGCGCTCTACTTTTTCACGTCAATGGCTCAGGCCCCACGCATGGCCACCATCCAAGAACACCACATCGCCTATAGCGCAGATCCCGATCTCCCCGTCGCGATCCGCATGCTCTACCCCGTCGCAACTTGCCTCTCGCTCTTGCTCTCCTCGCACCGTGCCGTGGCCCTCGCGGGCTTCGTCATCTTCATCGGCTCTCTGGTTTCCTATTGGATGTACTGGAACGCCTTTACGTCCGTCTGGTGCTTCTTCGCCGCCATCGCCAGCGCCCTCATCATTTTCCATTTCGAGCGCGCCCGCCGCACCGCAACCGCAAATGCCGGACCGCCGCACTGACCACAAAAAAACGGGGCGGCACTCTGCATGCCACCCCGCTCAAATTTGTCTCTGAAATGCGCCCGCGCCTTATTCAGCCGCGAGCGCCACCGGTTTTCCCTCTCCCAACCGATCGAAGCCCAGCGACAGGGCCACGGCTTGATGCATGATGCGTCCGTCCTTGACATTGAGACCGGCCGCCAGATGCGGATCGCGATCGAACGCCGCCAGCCCCTTCTCGGCGAGCTTCATGACAAACGGAAGCGTCGCATTGTTCAGCGCCTGCGCCGACGTATTCGGCACCGCGCCTGGCATGTTCGCAACGCAGTAGTGGATGATGCCGTCGACCTCGAACGTCGGGTTGGCATGCGTCGTCGCCTTTGACGTCTCAAAACACCCGCCCTGATCGATCGACACGTCGACTAGAACCGCGCCCTGCTTCATCGCCTTCAGCATGTCCCGTGTCACGAGCTTGGGTGCGCTGGCACCCGCCACGAGCACCGCACCCACGACCACGTCCGCCGCCAGCACTTCGCTTTCCACCGTGGACATCGTCGAGGCGAGCGTCCGCACGCGGCCCTGGAACAACTCGTCAAGCTGGCGCAACCGCGGCAACGAGCGGTCGAGAATGGTCACGTCCGCACCCAGTCCAGCCGCCATGCGCGCCGCATGCGTCCCAACCACGCCGCCACCGAGCACGACAACCTTCGCCGGCTTCACACCCGGCACGCCACCCATCAGCACGCCACGGCCACCCGTCGGACGGCGCAGCGCAATCGCGGCCGCTTCAATCGCCAACCGTCCAGCCACTTCGCTCATTGGCGCCAGCAGCGGCAGACCGCCATTCGCATCCGTCACCGTTTCGTAGGCAATTGCCGTCGCACCCGAGGCCAGCAGCCCTTTGGCCTGCTCCGCATCGGGAGCCAAATGGAGGTACGTGAACAGGATATGGTCCGGACGCAGCCGCTCCCACTCGATCTTCTGCGGCTCCTTCACCTTTACGATCATGTCGCTCTGCGCGAAGACCGCATCCGCGTCGGCAAGAATCTTAGCCCCGGCATATTCGTAGGCCGTATCATCGGCAAAGATCCCGGCACCGGCCCCGGCCTGGACGAAGACCTCATGGCCCTTGGCGGTCAGCTCGCGCACCGAACCCGGCACAAGGCCGACCCGGTACTCGTTGGTCTTGATCTCGGTGGGAACCCCGATCCGCATGATGTCCTCCTGGCGGTCAAATTCGCTGTATCAAATGTGATCACATTCGCGCGCCGAAGGTCAGCATTCTGACTTGTATTTTGAACTCAAAACGAAGATTATCTGCGCTAATAGGGCCAAAAACACAGGAAAGCAGCGCCAATGGACCTTGATGCGCTTGATATGGCCATCCTCAGCGCCCTATCGGAAAACGGTCGCTTGTCTCAGGTCGAGCTATCAGAGCGCATCCCCCTGTCGGCAACCGCCATCGCCCGCCGCATCAAAACCCTGGAAGAAAAGGGCGTCATCGAAGGCTATCAGGCCCGCGTCAGCCGCGCAGCCCTCGGCCTCGACATGACCGTGCTCGTCCAGATCAGTTTGCAGAGCCAGAGCGAAGTCCTACTCGCGGAATTCGAGAAAGCCATCGCCGCGTCCCCCTCCGTCGTCGCGTGCCATCTGATGTCAGGAGAGGACGACTACGTCCTCACCGTCCTCGCCCGCGACCTCACCGACTACGAACGCATCCACCGCCAGGAACTCTCGCGCCTTCCCGGCGTCACGCGCCTGCGTTCGAGCTTTGCCCTGCGCGAAGTCAAATCGCGATCACTCCCCGACACCCTTCTCACCCGTCCGCGCAACTAGCCCTTCGGCCCATCGAGCAGGAAGTTGCCGGCCGACGCGCCATCGGGCTTCGGCAACACCTCCGCATCGTCCTTCAAATTCACACCCGACAGCGACCGCTTCATCGCCTCCGCCGCGAGATAGTGCAGCTTGTAGGCCGCCTCCGCATACGACAACCCCTCGGTCCGCACATTCGAGATACAATTGCGATCCGCATCCGTGAGACCAACCTTGGGACCATAGGTGAGATAGATGCCGAGACTATCCGGCGACGACAAACCCGGCCGCTCCCCGATGAGCATCACCACCATTCGCGCGCCAACAATCGCGCCGATCTCATCCCCCAGCGCCACACGCCCCTGCCCCGCAACGATCAGCGGCCCCCGCGACCACCCCGCCTTGTCCGACACCGGCAGCATCGCCTCTAGGAACGGCACGATGTTCTTCTCAATAGCGAACGCGGACAGCCCATCCGCGATCACATAAGCCACATCGAACGGCCCCTTCACCTCAGCAGCCAATTTCGCCGCCGACTCGCGCGCAAGCCGCCGCCCGAGATCCGGCCGCTGCAAATACATAGGCCGATCCGCCGCCGCGCTATGCACCTCAATCGTCGGACCGAACCGGGTCAAGTCCTGCCCCAGTTTGGAGAGTTCAAGCGCATGATGCACGGCACTGCGCGCCCGCGCGTGCGCCATCTGAAATGACAAGTGCTCCGACGTCGGCAGACTGATCCCCGTCCGCCCAAGCGCGATCCGTGCCGGCGTATGCCGCCGAAGATGCGTCCAGGGATTGGCAATCGTGACGCCTCGATCCGTGTCGGTTGAGCCCGTGTCGGTTGGGTCCCTCTCAGCCATAGCGCCTCACTCCGCTGCAATCGCGCGACG
>JALHQM010000019.1:10613-37713 GCA_022841965.1 Hyphomicrobium sp.
GAGCGTTGTGACCTGCCCGATACTATCGGTCGCCGGATTGATGCCGATCACAGCATCGCCGTTCCCATAGAGCAACCCATCGACGATGCTGGCGGCGATCCCGGCCGCATCGTCAGTGGGATGGTTGGGCTGCAACCGCGTCGCCATGCGGCCCTCAAGCCCGAGCGTATTGCGGAACTTCGACACCACGCGGCACTTCTTCGCCACGATCACGAGATCCTGCACCCGCATGATCTTAGAGACGGCCGCCACCATCTCCGGCGTCAACCCCGGCGCCAGCTTGGTCAGCGCCTCGGTGGTCGCATGGTCCGAAAGCAGCCAATCCCGAAACCCGCCAACCGTCAAATGCGAGACGGCCCTGAAAGCCGCCATGTCATGCGTATCGATAATCAGCCGCGTGACCTCGTCGGTCTCATACGGCACAACCACTTCCTGCAAAAAAACCCCGAGCGGCACGTCCGCCAGCGCAAGCTGTGCAGCCGCGCGCTCCGTATCATCGGCTGCGGCTACTCCCGCCAGAAGATCGCCGGACCGCAGCGGCGTCGCCTTCGCCATCAAGTCTTTGATATCGCGAAACACATAGCGTTCGCCAGCGCTCACGTGTGCAAAACCGGCCATGTCTCATCCTTCCTCGCCGGCCGCACGATGCGGCCGGCGCAATAGCAGACACGTCTTTCCCAACCGCGACGTTAGACAGCTCCCTCTTCACCCGGTGCGGACGCGACCAGATGATGCCGGCTATAAAGTGCGAAGTACGCCAGAAATACAACGTATGCGATCGCCGACAGCCCCGCCACGCTGATTTCCGTTCCAGCGACTGCCATTTTCTTGTCGCTGAGGAAGACGGCAACCAATGCGATGCAAGCGAGCACCAACGCAATTCCCGAGGTCACAATTCCACCAGGCGTCGAGTAAGGCCGCGGCAGATCGGGCTCGGAAAGCCTGAGCTTGATGTGCGATGCCATCATGAGGATGTAGGAAATCGTCGCGCCGAACACAGCCATCAGGATCAACTGATCACCCTGCTCAGTCAGCGACAGCAGGAAGCCCACAATGCCCGGGACGATCAGCGCCACCCAAGGCGATTGCCGTGAGTTGGTGAGCGACAAGCCGCGCGGCAGATAACCGGCGCGCGACATAGCAAAAACCAGACGTGAATACGCGTAGATGATCGAGAAGAAGCTGGCGATCAAGCCGGCAAGGCCGACAAAGTTCACGAACTTCGAAACCCACGTCGGACCACCGTAGGTCGACGGATGTTCAAGTGCGGCCACCAGAGGATTGAGATTGGTCTTCAGGGCTTCCGAACCGACAGCACCAGGGCCAAGCAGCATGATCAGCACGCAAAAGGTAAGCAGGATGAACATGCCCACGATGAGCCCGCGCGGCAGATCGCGCTTGGGATCCTGTGTCTCCTCCGCCGCAAGGGGAACGCCCTCGATCGCCAGGAAGAACCACATGGCGAACGGGATTGCCGCCCAGATACCCAAGTAGCCGAACGGCAGGAACGGTGAAGCTCCGACCGCCTCGGGATTGACCGCGATATCGAACAGCTTGGCGCTATCGAAGAACGGCACCATGGCAAAGACCCACACCACGAGCGCAATGACCGCGAGCGCCGTGATCGCGAAGATCAATCGGAGCGCCTCGCCCGCACCATAGATATGGATACCAAGAAACACCGCGAAAAAGCCGGCGGAGATAACCCACTGCGAGATGTCGATCTCGAACAGGGATTTCATGTAGCCGCCGATAAACACAGCGATGGCCGCCGGCGCAATGGCATACTCGATAAGGATGGCCGTGCCGGTGAGGAAACCGCCCCAAGGACCGAAGGCACGGCGTGCAAAACCGTAGCCGCCGCCGGCGGTGGGCGCGATTGTCGCCAGTTCCGCCAAAGCAAAACACATGCACACGTACATCAGGGCCATCAGCAAACAAGCGATCATGAGACCGCCCCAGCCACCCTGTTCCAATCCGAAGTTCCAACCAGCGTAATCGCCGGAGATCACGTATGCGACGCCGAGCCCGACGAGCAAAACCCAGCCCGCCGCCCCGCGCTTCAATTGCCGGTTTTCGAAGTAATCCCGGTCGACCTTCTCGTATTCCACGCCGCCGACGCCATGTGGTTCCATTTGTAATCTCCCCAGTGTTTTGAGCCCCTCTTGTTCCGGATGCCACTTGGCTCGATACAGGATGCAAATCAAAAACTGATCCGCAGTCTGATCGCCCAAGCCCGTGCGCCCGGCCGCGAGACTTCGCATACTATGTAGAGCGCAAGGCCAAGCCGGCCGCTATCCAGTTTCGGCAACGGCACCCCGCCAACCCCACCCGGTGCTCTGCGTTCTTGTCCAGCCCCAGAATTTGTGTCTAAGCTGAATATCCTTCGGCGAAGGGGCAGAGCCGCATGCCAGAACCCATGCAAAGCGAGCGGTCAGCCGTGCTGCGGACAGTCCAAACCCGTGACATCGATGAGCAGGCGGCCCTGCTCCACGGCTGGAACCAGACCTACAATCAATTGTCTGGCGGCTCGTTTACCGGAGAACTGAGCGAGGCCGAACTCGGCGGCCTCTATGTCTTTCGTGAAAAGACCAGCCAGTCCCTGCATCAGGTCGGCGAACTGCCCCCGGACCGCGTTGCGATCGGCGTTCCCCTGGCCATCTCCGGTGCCGCGAAGTTTTGCGGGCAGGCGTGCGATGGTGGCCAAGCCCACATCTTCTCTGGGTCCAACGGCTTCGAATTTCAAACCCCCAACGGCCTGGACATGGCCGGCATTGTGATCCCAATCACCATTCTACAAACCGTCATGTTGGATGACGAATGGGATACGCTGTCGGTCCAGATCCGATCGGCAAGACTGAAGCACATTGAAACGGCAACGCGAGACAAGTTGCGTCAGCTGCTAATAGGCGCCATCGAAACGCTTCAAGCAAACGATGGCTACGCTTCGGCGCCAGCTTTATCTGACGCCTTCGCGGCCGACGCCGCCCGCGCCGTGATCGACTGCTTGAGCCCTGATGAATGGGACCACACACCATCGCTCACTGAAACGCGGTGTCACACGGTTGTGCGGGATGCCCAGGCGCTGGTTTTAAGTACCGGGAACCAAAATGTGTCCATCGAGGATATCTGCCAAACGCTGGCGATCTCGCGACGCACGCTGCAAACATGTTTCCAGCGGTCCTTAGGCATTCGCCCGGCAAGTTACTTGCGCGCCGTCCGCCTAAACGCCGCCCGCCGGACACTCAAAGACTGCGGCAGTGTCACTGAAGCGGCAACCGCATGGGGCTTTTGGCATTTTGGCCGCTTTGCGCACGACTACAAGGTCATGTTCGGCGAACATCCCTCCCAGACCGCCAAGCGCCAGTCTCACATGCGCCATTCGGATCGCACCTGACCCGTAGTCCTGCTGTTCCTACAGGCCCGATGCGGCGATCCTCGTTGGCACGTTCGCCTTCGGTCGTGACGGAACGCGATTTGCCCCATAATGTCTGCGCGCAATTATTGAGCGAGCCCATCCAATTTCACAACGAGACCCATGAAAACCGATACACCCAGCCCGATCCGCCTCGAAGACTATCGTCCTTCGGCTTACCTCATCGACACCGTCGAGTTGGAGTTCGCACTCCACCCCACGTCCACCAAGGTCCGCTCCAAACTGGCGATCCGTCCCAATCCAGCCCACATGGGCAAGCCGGGCGCCCTCAAACTCGACGGCGAGAATCTGAAACTCGAACGCATCAAGCTCAACGGCAAACCGCTTGATCAAGGGCAATACCGCCAGTCCGCCACACACCTCACACTTGCGAAGGTGCCAGCGTCTCCCTTCACCCTCGAAACCGTCGTCACGATCAACCCGGAAGCCAATACCGCCCTGCAAGGGCTCTATCGATCCCGCGGCGTTTTCTGCACCCAGTGCGAAGCCGAAGGCTTCCGCCGCATCACGTTCTTTCTCGACCGCCCCGACGTGCTCTCGGTCTACACGACCCACATCGAAGCCGAGGCAGCCTTGGCCCCAGTGCTCCTCGGCAACGGCAACCCCGTCAAAACCGGCAAACTCGACCGCGGCAAACGCCACTTCGCCGTTTGGCACGATCCCCACCCCAAGCCTTGCTACCTGTTCGCCCTGGTCGGAGGTGATCTGGCAGCCGTCCGCTCACCCTTCAAAACCATGTCAGGCCGCAAGGTTGATCTCGCCATCTACGTCGAGCACGGCAAGGAGCCCCGCGCCGAATGGGCAATGGATGCCCTAAAGCGCTCCATGATCTGGGACGAAAAGCGCTTCGGCCGCGAATACGATCTCGATGTCTTCAACATTGTCGCGGTGTCCGATTTCAATATGGGCGCGATGGAGAACAAGGGTCTCAATATCTTCAACGACCGCCTGATCTTAGCCTCGCCAGAAACGGCGTCTGACGCCATGTTCGAGGCCATCGAAAGCGTCGTCGCGCATGAGTATTTCCACAACTGGACCGGCAACCGCATCACCTGCCGCGACTGGTTCCAGCTTTGTCTAAAGGAAGGCCTCACCGTCTATCGCGACCAAGAGTTTTCCTCCGACGAGCGTGACCCGGCCGTCCAGCGCATCCACGATGTCCGGCAGCTGAAAGCAATGCAATTTCCCGAAGATAACGGCCCGCTCGCCCATCCCGTCCGCCCCGGCACCTACATCGAGATCAATAACTTTTACACCCCCACCATCTACGAAAAAGGTGCCGAACTCGTCCGCATGATCGCAACGCTTCTAGGCCAAGATGGCTTCCGCGCAGGCATGGACCTCTACTTCGAGCGCCACGACGGCGATGCCGCCACAATCGAAGACTTTCTCAAATGCTTTGAGGACGCCTCCGGCCGCGACTTGTCTCAATTCAAACTCTGGTATCTCCAGTCCGGAACACCCCAACTCGTGACATCCCTCACCTGGGATCGCACCACGAAGACGGCGGCGCTCAAGGTTGAGCAAATGCAGCAGCCCACAGCGGGCCAGCCCAAAAAGCAACCCCTGCACATCCCCCTGCGCCTGTCCCTGCTTGGAGCCAACGGCCAACCCATAGATCTCAAACTCGACAGCGGCAAACCGGTCACGAATGGCGTCCTCGAAATCACCAAGCGCAACGAGACGTTCCACTTCCTCGACGTCCCCTCTCGGCCGGTCCCATCGCTCTTGCAGGGCTTTTCCGCGCCCGTTCGCATGACGCTCGACATCGCTGACCGCGATCTCGAATTTCTGATTGCCAACGACGCCGACCTCTTCAATCGCTGGCAGTCCGCCAACGTCTATGCGACCCGCACGCTCATCGCCAACGTCGCCCTTCTGAAGGACGGCAAGCGCCCGGCTCGCGGCACAGCCTTCGCCAAAGCCCTCGGCCTTGCCATCGCCGACAAGACCCTCAATCCCGCCTACCGCGCCGAACTCCTGCGCCTGCCCAGCCAAGCCGACATCGCCCGCGAGATCGGCCGCAATGTCGATCCTGAACTGGTCTATCGCGCCCACACGCACCTCTCCAAACTTGTTGCCAACACCCTCGGCGATGACCTCGAAGCGATCTATGCGTCCTCGGCCCCACGCGGCGCTTTCTCACCAGACGCCCGCAGCGCCGGCAAGCGCGCCCTGCGCAACGCGGCCCTCACCTTGCTTGCAGCCCGCGGCGAACCCCGCGACCTGAAACGGGTCTGGGATCACGCTCGCAAGGCAACCTCGATGACCGATCAAGCCCATGCGCTTGTCCTAATCTCCAGCCTCGACATCCCTGAACGTGCCCTCGCCTTCGACGCCTTCCATGATCAGTGGCAATCCGACCACCTCGTCATCGACACCTGGTTCGCAGCCCAAGCACAATCGGCGCTGCCCACCACACTCGCCCGCGTGCGCGACCTCACCACCCACCCGCTCTTCAGCTACGCCATGCCAAACAAGGTGCGCGCGTTGATCGGCAATTTCGCGCTCCAGAACCCGCTCCAGTTCAACCGTCCCGACGGTGCCGGCTACCAATTCGTCGCCAGCGAGGTCCTGAAAATCGATGCTCTCAATCCCCAAATCGCCGCCCGCATGTTAGGCTGCTTCCGTTCATGGAAATCACTCGAACCCGGCCGTCGGGCCCACGCCCGCAAGGCTCTGCAAAAGGTGGCCAAATCCGAGACCATTTCCCGCGACGTTTTCGAGATCGTGTCCAAAATGCTCGATACGTGAACATAACGAATCCAAGACCTTGACCCGAATTATTCTCCCTCGACATGCGAGTCGCGAATCAGTGAATTTGAGTTCAGCGAATCAGTCGTGAGTACCGGCTGAACGGACTGGGCAGAACTAAAAGACATCGGGCGAGGGGGATAGGATGGCGCGGATAGGGTCCGCCCATCCACGGGAGAGGTCTGCGTCCGCGCAGGCATCGTTCACCGTGATGGGCACGTGGCTAAACCAAACGTCGCTCAAGGAGGCTTTTGCCTCTGACCGATGGCTTCAGCTGGCAGCGGGGTTGCATCTCACTGCGATCGCCGCCGCTGTCATCGGGCCGTCGAGCCCGCCGCTTCCGATCTTCCTAACCCTGACGGGTCTAGCCCTCGTGGTCTTAGCCTTGACGCGGTCGCAAGACGCCGCAAAAGACGTATCGCCATCCCCCTGCGACCTGCGCGCCTTCGATCTGGAACGCCAGTCGCAACGCCTCGTAGAAGTCGCCGACGCCGCCAGCCGCGCCCGCCGCGAATCGGAGATGCGCAACCAGCTGTGGGTCGAACTCACCGCCCGCATGAGCCACGAATTGCGCACCCCATTGAATGCAGTCATCGGCTTTTCCGACCTCATGGGCGCCGAACTCTTCGGTCCCCTCGGCCACGACCGCTACCGCGACTACACCCGCCACATCCGCGAATGCAGCCGCTCGCTCCTCAAAAGCACTGAAGACACGTTGGCGCTGACCTCGTCTCTCGCCAAGTCTGACGCCACGGACCACGCCCGCACCCTTCGCCTGGACGATCTATTGCGCGATGCCGCCGAATTCCACGCATCCGAAGTAAACGTCCGCGGCCTGACGTTCGACCTGCCACAAACCTCGGGTCTCGACATCATCGGCGAAGCCCGGCCTGTCCGGCAGATCCTCATCAACCTGATGGCAGAAGCCGCTGAACGCACGCGCCGGGCCGGCAAAATTGCGATCACGATTGCCGACGATACCGACACCGTTTCATTGACCATCCGGGTTGATAAGGCCCAACCTCGCGCCGATGAAGGCCAAGCCCCGCTCACCCTGTGCATCGCGCGTGTGCTTCTCGAACAGCAAGGCTCAGGCCTTATTGAAACGGATGATCACGACAGCTGGCAGGTCACGACCATCTTCGACCGGCCGGCCCAGCCTGACTTTTTCACTATCGCCTAAACGCGCCGCTCAACGGCGCGTGCGGCCAACATCCAACGCGCCAACCTAGGGCGCATCAGCTGGACCATCCGGCGGCCCATCGTCTCTGTCGCGTTTGCCTTTGCGCTTCTGCTCCCGCTCCAACCGGCGCGTCCAAGACTGGGCCAACGTCTGACGATCTTCCGGCGTCAGTTCACCGATCGCCTTCATCAGCGCGTCAGTGCCCATGTTGCGCAGCTGGTTGTCGGTCGCGGCCACAGCATCCAAAGCAGACCGCATGGCCTCGGCTGTATAAGTCGCCGATCCCAGAACCTCAGCAGCCTTGGCACGCGCCAGCCGTAGGTCTGCCTGACCGGCTTTGAGAGCCGGGCGCGCGTCCTTCAGATGCTTCCGTACTGCGTCCCGCCGCTCTGGCGGCAGATCGCGCGAAAACTTCATCAACCCAAACGCCGTTTGCGACGCGCCGCCCCGGCCATGTCCCGGTGGCCCTTTAAACCAGAGCGCGGCAAAACCACCGACGAAAACGAGATTCAGCGCCAACGAACCGATCAGCAACCAACGCGTTTTTCCAGCCCCGCGAGGGGTAACGGTCGGCGTGGAAAGATCGCTCAAAGCAGGTCCTCCTCGGAAGGTTCTGCATCCACGTGTCCAAGCGCAATCGCTGTGACGTCATCGGCCTCTTCGCCACTGCTAACGGTCAACTGCGCGGGATCAAACCCACTGCCGTCCAGTAACCCCTGCGACACCGTAAAGAAACCAACAAGCAGCGAGGCGGCCATCACGGACGCCTCCTTCCACCAACCGCGCGAAACCGCCGGCGCCGGGGATCGCACCGGCTTGCGAGCGAACGGCACGACGACTCCGGGGGATGCGACTGCGGCATCCTCCTTGGCATCAAAACGAGCAAACAACGCCGCACGCGCACGCTCGGCCGCCGCCGCCGGCAGCTCATGCGGTGCCGACGACAACAGGGCATCGAACGCCGCCTCCTCAGCAATCAGCGCCCGCGCTGCGGCGCTCTGCGCCACGAAAGGAACAAGCACCGCCCGGTCCGCTTCGGGCCAGCGTCCCATGTCGGCGCCAAATGCGCTGAGAACGGCACGAAGCCTCTGCATGTGATCAACCGTCGTCATCGTTCGTATCCTTGTCTTCACAGTCTCAACATCTGCGCTAGCGGCAGCGGCCAACATCTTCAATCGGGGCCGCTCTCAGTGCGCAGCTCCTGCCATTCTGCCGCCAGAGCCACCTTCATACTCCGCCGGGCCCGGGCGAGCAGCGATTCCACCGCCTCCGCCGAGACCCCCATCAGTCCGCCGACCTCCTGCATACTGAGGCCTTCGTAGTGAAACATCGTCAAAGCCAGCCGCTGCCGGTCGGGTAGCTGCCGCAACGCCTCCTCCACGCGGTCCGCCAATTCGCGCTGCTCAAGCCTGCGCAACTGATCGGCGGCCTGCGGTTGCTCGGGCGGCTCGTCCGTCACATCATACCGGCCACGCACCCGAAGCCTATCGATCGCTAGGTTCGACACGACACGCTTCAGCCAAGGCCCAACACCGGCTGGTCCGACATCCAGGCCCTGCCCTTGCCGCCACAGCCTCAGCAATGCTTCCTGCGCCACATCTTCAGCCTCAGCCTCATCTCGCAACAATCGCCGGGCCAAAAGGATCAGCCGCGGCATATGCCGGTCGACGATCAGCCGGAACGCAGCCGGATCACGCGCGATGACGCGCATCAGGAGAGCTTCATCCTCCCGATCCGCGCCACGCCATCCGGTGCCGGGCTGTCGGCCCGGCGTCGCATCCCCTGCTGCCACTGCGATCTCCGACTTGCGCCCGCCGCCCACTGAAGTCTGCACAAGTCTTGCATTCTTCAGGGGGCTGGCGCCAGCCTTCACCTGAGCAAACACCTCCACAACATCAGCGCTGCGACCACCGTTGCCGCTCCACCGGCGGCAAATCCGCTGCTGTAATACGTCCATCCCGGTCGAGGTCGAGACGCAGGAAGCGGAAACGCGCATCGGCTGTAAACTCCTCCAACGTCACCTTGCCATCGCCATCGCGGTCAAGAGCATGCATGCGCCGCCGCTTTTTGAACTCGGCCTCTTCCGCCCGTCCGGCTTCAAATTCGGCCTTCTCGACGGTGCCATCGCCATTCCGATCAAAGAACGTAAACAGCAATTGCCGGCGCTCGGCTGTGCGTGCCGCCCCACGGCCATCCGCGCGCACGGGCTCAGCATCGAATTCTTGTTTGGTCAATTTGCCATCCGAGTTCGCATCAAGTCGGACGAGGAGCCGCTCTACACGTCGCTCCTGCCGTTGCTGACGAAAGCCGAGCGGCGCTTGACCTAGTTCCGCCGCGTCCAAGGTGCCGTCGCCGTTCTTGTCCCGCTTCGTGAACCCTTCGACACGCCGCTTCAAAAATTCTTCAACGGTCACAGCCTGATCGTCGTTGGCATCAAACTGCTTCAACCCGGCCGGCCCGCGCGGCTGCTGAACCTTCACACCCGGCTTGCCGTCCTGGTCTTCGACCGCTGCCAGCGCACCGGCTGCCCCACCCGCCGCCAAAATACCCGCAATAAAAATGCCTGCCGCTTTACCCATACCCGTCCTCCGTCGGCTGACCACGGAGCCCAGCGCCCCGCTTTCAATGACGTCAACGAAAGAACCGCGTTGATCCTTCGCGAATCAGCGCACTTTTTTGCTGTCACACCACCAGCCGCTCAAATCGGGCATGGTTCTCCGCCAAAATATCCTTCAGTTTCAATTCCAAAGCCTCAAACGATGGGCAGTCCCCCGCCCGCGCGGCAAGTTCCTTCAGACCCTTCGGCGCAGCCCCGGGGTCAAAGATCCCGTCCTGGCACAGCCGCATCACCTGCGTCAGATCGTGGATCAGCCGCGTTGATGCGATCAGCGCCTCCGCGTCCCTGACGTCGAGACACCCCGCATCACCCAACTTCTGAAACGCCACGCACGTATTCGGATCAAGCACCTCGGGATGCGCCGACGCACTCACCAGTTGCAGGTACTGGGCAATGAACTCCAGATCCACGAGGCCGCCCCGCACCTGCTTCAAATTCCAGATGTTATCAGTGCCCTTGTCGGCAGCGATCCGCGCCCGCATTTCGCGCACGTCGGCAGCAATTTTCGACCGGTCGCGGGCATGAATCAGCGTCGCGTGGATTGCCGCCTCAACCTTGGCCTTTAACTTCGGATCGCTGCTCACCACCCGCGCCCGTGTCAGCGCCAGGTGTTCCCACGTCCACGCCTCACGGATCTGATAATCGACGAAGCCCGACAACTGCGTTGCAACGGGCCCCTTCTGACCCGAAGGCCGGAGCCGCAAGTCCACCTCATACAAGGTCCCTTCCGCCGTCGGCGCGGTTAACGCCGTCACCAACCGCTGCGTCAATCGCGAGTAATATTGGCTGGGAGCCAGCGGACGCTCGCCATCGGATTGGCTGACTGCCGCATCGAAATCATAGATTACGATCAGATCAAGATCGGACGTGGCCGTCATCTCGCGCCCGCCGAGTTTGCCCATCGCGATCACCGCCGCCCCGCCACCCGGCACATCACCATGCGCGCGGTGAAGATCGAGCGCCACGACCCTGTGCAGAGCTGCGATCAGCCGGTCGGCGAGCAGCGCATAAGCTTCGCCCGCTTGGCTGGCGTTGATACTACCCGACAGCACACGCACACCGATGAGAAAAGACTGCTCGCTTCCGACCACGCGGGTGCGGTCGAGAACGTCTTGCTGGTCGGGCGCATTTGCCACCTCAGCGGTAATGGCCGCATCGATCTCGGCGGCCGATGGCAGAACCGCCAGCGCGCGCGGATCGATGACCGCATCGAGCAGGCGCGGTCGCTTCGCCAACACGCGCGCCAGCCGCGGCGCTGTCCCCATAATGTCGGCAACGAGCCTCAACAGACCTGTATTTGCCCGTAACAAAGAGAAAAGCTGCACGCTGCCGGGCAGCGCGGCGAGAAAACGATCGAACCCTACAAAGGCACGATCAGGATCAGCCGTCTCTGCTAGCGCCGTAACAAGCGACACCTGCACTTCGGTCAAAAGCTCGCGCGCGCGCGGCGAGCGCACCGCTGGATATCGTCCATGATGCCACCCGCGCACAGTTGCCAGAACTTCGGAGGGTTGCGTGAATCCAAGCTTCTTCAGCTGCGCAACCGTTTCAGGATCATCCTTTTCACCCGCAAACACCATATTCGCGCCGCCGCCCGTCAACTCCGGCGCATTCTCGAAGAGTTCGCGATAGTGCTGCTGCACGCCCTCAAGCGTCGCCGTGTAGTGCCGCGCGAAATCCGCAAACGTCTCAAATCCGCAAAACCGCGCGAACCGCGCCAGCGCCGCCTCGTCGGACGGTAATTCGTGCGTCTGCTCATCGGCGACCATCTGCACCCGGTGCTCGATACGCCGCAGCTCCAGATACGCAGCAGAGAGATCGGCCCGCACTTGCGGCAGTATCCAATTGCGCGCCTCCAAGCACAGCAAGGCATCCAGCGTCCGCCGAACGCGCAAATCCTTTTGCCGCCCACCGGCGATGAGCTGCTGGGTCTGCGCAAAAAACTCAATCTCGCGGATACCACCCGGACCGAGTTTTACGTTGTGACCCGCCACGCCAATGCTGCCGAAACCGCGAAACGCATGGATCTGCCGCTTCATCGCATGAACATCGGCAATGGCCGCGTAGTCGAGATAGCGCCGCCACACGAACGGTGCCAGTTCGGAGAGAAGCAGGTCGCCCGCCTCCATATCGCCCGCCACCGGCCGCGCCTTGATCAGCGCCGCCCGCTCCCAGTTCTGCCCAAAGCTTTCATAGTAATTCATCGCCGCATCGATGGAGAGTGCCACCTGCGTCGCCCCCGCATCGGGCCGGAGCCGCAGATCAGTCCGGAACACATAGCCATCTGCCGTGCGCTCATCAAGAAGCCGGACGAGATCGCGCGTTATGCGCACAAAGAACGGCGATGGTTCCAATCCCGGCTTCAGCCGCGCGCGCTCGAGATCGTAGAAGACGATGAGATCAATATCGCTCGAATAATTAAGTTCGCCCGCCCCATACTTCCCCATTCCCAGCACGATGTAGCCGGTGTTCGCTCCCGCACAAGTCGCCTCGACCGCGATATCCCCCCGCGCGCCCGCGACGCGGAACAAAAAGTCCACCGACGACTGCACGGCCGCATCCGCGCATTTGGTCAAGGTTTCCGTCACCGTCATCACGGGCCAGACCTGACCAAGATCCGCGAGCGCGACAATCAAAGCCACGTTCGACTTATACACACGCACAAGTCTCATCGCAGTCGCCATGTCGGCGGTCGCGGCCATATCGCGATAAAGCTGAGACGAGAGATCGGCAAAATGCGCGGCAGGATCGGCGCCGAGAACACGCTGCAAGCGGGCCGGATCGCGCCGGATGAGCGCCTTGAGATAGGGCGACCCCGCCATCACCCCCGCAAGAACGTGTGCCACACGCGAATCGCGGAGCCCGGCTGATAAAGCACTTAAAGCCGCATCTGCGCCGATCTCTTCGGCCAGCGCCGCAACATCCGCCAGACCGCTGCACCGCTCGTCGTCCAAAGGACCCGAGTTGAGGCAATCCGCCAAAGCCCCACTCTGCGCGCCAATACACACCAAGCCGTCTCCCCTTTTCTCCCAAGGGGCGGCGTCTTATGCGCTGATCCCCTGACGCGCGCGGGGCAATACGAGGACCGCTCGCAATCCCGGCGCGTTGTCTTCGAGACGTACCGTGCCATGGTGCAGCCGCGCAACCGCCGCGACAAGACTGAGGCCGAGTCCCGTCCCTGGCTTTGTGCGGCTAGCCTCCAGACGGACAAAGCGTTTCAGGGCACGCTCCCTGTCATCCGCACTAATGCCGGGACCCAGGTCCTCTACAGCAATCTCAACCGTCTCGGTCAAAATCCGCAAGGTGACGCGAATACTGCCCACGGCATCGGGAGTTTCCGGCCGGCCATATTTGATCGCATTGTCGATCAAGTTCGCCACCGCCTGATTGACCAGATGGCGATTGGCCACAACCCGCGCACCGTCGTCCGCCTCAACCGTCAAATCAAGACCCTGCTCGTCCGCCAGCGGCTCATAGAATTCTGCCACATCGCGAACGAGACCACCGATGTCAAAGGCTTCCGCCTGACCATCGAGCGCACCCGCCTCCAGCCGTGCAACCAAAAGCATGGCATTAAATGTTTTGATGAGTTCGTCGGCTTCCTCAATGATGCGTTCAAGACCGGCGCGATAGGCATCGCAATCCCCGCCGCCATCTCGCAACGTTGCTTCCGCCCGATTGCGCAGCCGGCTCAGCGGCGTCTTGAGATCATGTGCGATATTGTCTGAAACCTCGCGCATCCCGCCCATCAGTTGCTCGATGCGATCGAGCATGGCATTGAGGTTCCCCGCCAGTCCGTCGAGTTCGTCCTGGCTCCCAGCAACCGGAACCCGCCGCGAAAGATCACCCGCCATGATCGACCGGCTCGCTGCATTGATTTGATCGATACGATTGAGAAGCAACCGCCCCGCCCCCAGACCGCCCGCCAATCCTGCTGCCGACAAGAGCCCGAACCCGAGCAGGAACACCGTTCGCATGTGGTTGGCAAAAACGCGCTGTTCTTCTATGTCCCGCCCAACGAGCAACCGCGTCCCATCGGAAAACGAAATGGGCAGCGCCACCGCCAACCGCTCATCCCCTGGTTCGCGCTCGTAGCGAAACGTGCCCCCACCTTCACTGCTCAATTCCGGCGGCTGCCGGCTCAAATTTCCCGCCTGTTTGCGCCCCGATTTGTCGGCAAAGAAATAGAGACCCGGACCTTCCGGACGCGCCCGCGCCTTGATGGCCGCCGCGACCGACGCAGACCCTGCGGCCGCCTCCATGTGGCGCATTTCCTGCACCTCCGCGCGCAAGCCCGCCAAAACCTGCTCCGTCAGGAGATCGTTCGTCTGCCAGAACATAAAGCCGGCTATCCCCGCCGCCGTCACGAGAAACGCTGCTATACTGAGCGCAGCTAGGCGAAACGGAGTGGACGTCCAGACGGACGCGCCGAACTTATCCAGCACCGTCACGGACCATGTATCCGGCACCGCGCACCGTATGCAGCAACGGTTTGTCGAAGCTCTTGTCAATTTTCGAGCGCAACCGCGAAACATGCACATCGATCACATTGGTCTGTGGATCGAAGTGATAGTCCCAGACATTTTCAAGAAGCATCGTGCGGGTCACGACTTGGCCTGCGTTCTTCATCAGATATTCGAGCAACCGGTACTCACGCGGCTGCAACACGATGGCTTCGCCGCCTCGCGACACGCGGTGCGACAACCGGTCGAGAACCAGATCACCCACGACATACTTCGTCACCTGTTCTTCGGGCGCTGCGCGCCGCGACAGCGCCTCGATCCGCGCCAGCAATTCGGTGTAGGCATAGGGCTTCGTGAGATAGTCGTCACCACCCGCCCGCAGCCCCTTCACACGGTCGTCCACCTCGCCCAGCGCCGACAGGATCAGCACCGGGGTCCGCAGTCCGCCCGTGCGTAGCGACTTCACCACCGCCAACCCATCGAGCTTTGGCAACATCCGGTCAACGATCAGTACGTCGTAAACTCCCGTCTCCGCCAGCGACAACCCCGTCTCGCCGTCCCCGGCCAAATCCGCAGCATGGCCACTTTCTTTCAAGGATTTCTGGAGGAACTGCGCCGTCTCCCGGTCGTCCTCTATCACTAACACGCGCATGCTCTTGGATCTCCCGGCCACCGTCAGATCGCGGCCCTCGTCAGCGATATAGTTTTGCATGATCCGCCTCAAAAGGTCGAGGCGGCAAAGCCCTTTTGGAGCCCCGCCGCCTCGGTTGCTACCCGGATTAAGGACAAGGGTCCGTTCGCGTTAGCCTTTATCCTTCGCCTTTTCCTTGCCGGCATCCTTCTTCAGCTGCACGGCCACGAAGCGCGTCCGGTCCTGTGACTTGACGCTGAGCATCACGGCAGATCGGCCCAGTTCCTGAACCTTGGCAATCTCCCTGGCGACATCAGCGGGCTTGCCAACCGTCTCACCCTGAACCTGAACGATCACATCGCCCGGCCGCAAACCCTTCTCTGCCGCATCTGATGACGGCTCGACTTCCGTGATCGCTACGCCTTCCACCCCGTCACCTGTGATCGGGCCAACCGTCAGTCCAAGAAGTTCGAGCGCTGTATTTTCGCTCTTCTTCTCGATCGGCTTGCCTTCTTCCAGCTTTGCGATCTCCTCGGGCGATCCCGGGAACATCCCCAGCTTCACCTTGACGTTCTCAGCCTTGTTGTTGCGCCAGACCTTCACGTCGACCGTGGTATCGGGAGCGTAGTCAGCAATCTTACGAGCCAGATCGCGGCTGTCGGCAATCGCAGCCTCGTTCACCTCTAGGATCGTATCCTGAACCTTCAGGCCCGAACCGGAAGCCGGACCGTTGGGCGTGATCTCGCTAACGAGCGCACCCTTCGGCCCCGGAAGACCAAGCGCCGAAGCCGTGTCGTCATCCACGTTCTGAATCTTCACGCCGAGCCACCCGCGGCTAACCTTTCCGCTGGACTTCAACTGCTCGATCACCTCGATCGCCGTCTTCGCAGGCACGGCGAACGCGATGCCGACGTTCCCGCCAGACGGGCTAAAAATGGCAGTGTTGACGCCAATCACCTCACCATCGAGGCTAAAGGTGGGACCGCCTGAGTTGCCGCGATTCACAGCAGCGTCAATCTGCAGGTAGTCATACGGACCCGATCCGATGTCACGGCCGAGAGCCGAAACGATACCCGCCGTCACGGTACCGCCAAGCCCAAACGGATTGCCAACCGCGATGGCCCAGTCGCCAACACGAACCTGCTTCTCTGCAAACTTGACGTGCGGGAACGTCTTCGTCGATTTGATCTTCAAGAGCGCGAGGTCAGTTCGTGCGTCCGTGCCGATCAACTCAGCATCCATCTTTTCCTGATCATCGAAGCTGACTTGGATTTTCGACGCTCCGTCGATGACGTGGTTGTTTGTCACCACGAAGCCATCGGCCGAAATAACGAACCCCGAACCCTGCGCCTGAGCCGGCGGGCGCGGCGCTTGCGGACCGCGGTTGTCCTTCGGCAAACGTTTGAAGAATTCGTAGAACGGGCTGTCCTCCGGAATGTCGGGGAAGCCTTCCGGCAGGCCTCGAGGGTCCGTTTTCTCCGCCACCTTCTCGCCGCCACCTGACACCACGGAAATGGAAACCACCGACGGCTTCACCTTTTCGATCAGGTCGGCAAACGTGAGCGGCGCGCGGCCGAAGGGTGTCTCAATCGTCTGCGCTTCGGGCTTCAACTGCGCGATGGCCGGGCTCAGAGCCGGCAGCGCGGTGATGAAACCGAGGCCTGCCACGGCACCGGCAATCGCAACCCGGCGGCGGCGCGACACAGCGGCTGGCGCAGGATTTGCTGAGCGGGCACCAGACGGACTGGCAGGGTTAGGCGTGGTCATTGGGGAAGCCTCCATCGAACGAGCCACTAAGGGCGTCCAGATTGACTTATGGCGTAGGGCCTTACGGCTGCCTTTCGGCCGCCTTAAGAGTTGTTAATGAAGGAGCTGGGCTGCCCGGCCTCGGGAGCCCGGTTCACCCATGAAGATCGGTAGAACATCGTGAAAACGACCGGAGATCTCCAGCTCGGCTTGAATCGGATGCCCGGCTCGGGGCCGGGAATTTTTATCGTTCTAACTGCACTCCTCACCGCCTTGTCCCCAGCCCTTGCAGCCAGTCCCATCAGCCCTGCAACCGGCGCTCCATATCGGGACACACACGCGGGCTTGGTGCACCACGTCGCGGTCTTCGGTACGGACGATCGCACACTGCTTCCGGCTCGACTGAAAGCGCTGGAAGATAAAATCGGTATGCTCTACGAACCGGCCAGCCGCTCGGTCTGCACCGCCTTCTGCATCGACGAAACGACCGTCGCGACCGCGGCTCACTGCCTGTTTCGCACGCGCGGCGAACGCCCCCTGCCACTCGCGAATGTGACATTCCGGCTGTCCTCAATGGGCGGCCGCCGCGGCGCTGGCGTTCGCATTGCTGGCGCAGCCCACGGGGCAGCAGGGCAAAACGTCATCACCGGCACGACGAGCCTTTCGACCAAACCACCCATCGATGCCACGCGAGACTGGGCCTTGGTCCGCTTGGCGTCTCCGGTTTGCCGGAAGGGCGGCTTGCCCCTGGTTCGCCGCAGCCCAGCCGAACTCTCCGCCGTCGAAGGTGAGCGCCCGCTCTATCAGGTCGGCTACCACGGCGATTTCGGCAAATGGCGGCTGACGTTAAGCCCGCCCTGCACGGTCCGCCGATTGGGTCGCGCGGAGCACGGCCGCAACATCGCTGGCGACTTTGCCGATGCCAGCGCACTCATTCTCCACACATGCGATACCGGCGGCGCTTCGTCCGGCTCTCCCCTCCTGGTCGATGGACCACGCGGCCCCGAAGTCGCTGGCATCAACGTCGGCACCTATCTGCAATCCCATGTCCTAACGCAGGATGGCGAAGTGCTGCATCGCTACCGATCCGATACGGTGGCCAACACCGGCGTCAGCACCCTCGCGTTCATGGAGCAGAAGGACCGCTTCGCAGTCGCAGACGTCGTTACGTCACGCGATGACATCCGCCGTATGCAGCGTGGCCTCAGGGCTGCGGGACATTATGAGGGCCGGGTCGATGGTCGCTATGGGCCAGCCTTGCGAACGGCAATCGAAAATTTCGAAGCCGCTGAGCGACGTCCGCGTACCGGCCTCGCCAGCACTGAGATACTCCGCCGCCTTGAAGCCGTTATCGCCGAACGCGGCAGCGCTCCTGGCTATGCGCCGACGTCCGACCGCCTGGAAACCGGGAGCGTGCCCCGTCCTCAGCCAGCGCGCCCTTAAACCGGCGGCTTCTCGCTATGACGTGCCTTCAAGATCTCATCGAGCGCTTTTTTCTCATGCGCGCTGAGGGCGGACCCCGGTCCATCGACAACCACCGGCCGCGCCCGCATGTTCCGCGTCACGACGGCCAGAGCACCGATCAGTACCAGCAGCGGCGCCAACCACAGAAGCATCGTGTGCATATTCATGGGCGGCTTCAGCAGAACAAAGTCTCCGTAACGGGCCACCACATAGTCGATGACTTGCGCATCGCTATCACCGGCAACAAGCCGTTCGCGCACCAGAACCCGCAAGTCCTTGGCCAGCGGCGCATCACTGTCGTCAATCGACTGGTTTTGGCAGACGAGACACCGCAAGCCCGTTGAAAGACCACGGGCCCGCTTTTCCAATGCCGCATCGGACAAAATCTCATCCGGCTGCACGGCCCACGCGTGAGGTGCTCCCGCCCCAACAGACACGGTTGCAATCACAAGCCCAAAAAACACAGACCGCCAAAGATGAGGCATATCCGCTACTCCGCTGGCACAGCCGCCGGCCGCGACCGTGCCCTCTGCGGCGCACCGACCCGCAAGCGCCGGTCGCTCAGTGAAATCGCGCCGCCAACAAACATGATCACGGCGCCGAGCCAGATCAAACGGACCAGCGGGTGGAAGTACAGCCGCATTGAAACCGCGCCGCTCGGCTGTTCATCACCCAGTGCCACATAAAGATCACCCGTCCACGCGGCATAGATCCCAGCCTCCGTCGTCGGCTGCGGAGGGGCGTTATACAGCCGCTTAGACGGCAGCAACGTCGTCACCGCTGCACCGTCTCGCGTCACCTCAAAGGTGGCGATCTGCTCAGAGTAATTCGGCCCCTTGGTCGGCTGAATGCCCTTGAACAAAAGTTGATAGCCCGCAACTTCGGCCGTCTCACCGGGCTTCAAAGCAACGATTTTTTCGCTCTGGTATGCACTCGTCCCAACGATCCCGAGCACCATGATGCCGATGCCCGCATGCGCGAGTGCCGTCCCGTAGGCAGACCGCGGCAAGCTCACAACGCGGCGCAGAAACTCGCCCCGCGACACGTCTCCAAAGCGCGCCCGGCTCAAGAGGTCGGTGATCGCCCCAAACAAGACGAACAACCCCAGCGCAGCGCAAATTGGTGCCAACCACGGGCCCGGCCCCGTCATCGCCGCGACGATGACCGTAAACAGAACGGCAAAGCCGGCTGCAAACGCCAAGCGCTGTGCCACGCCGCGCAGATCACCACGCTTCCAAGCCATGAGCGGACCAAACGGCATGGCCAGCAGCAATGGCAGCATCAGCGGAATGAAGGTCATGTTGAAGAACGGCGGACCTACCGAGATCTTCTCTCCGGTCACGCCTTCCAGCGCCAGCGGGTACAACGTGCCAACCAGCACCGTTGCGCACGCGACCGACAGCAGCACGTTGTTGAGCACGAGGCCGCCCTCGCGGCTGAGCGGCGCAAACAGTCCGCCCTGCCGCAACGTACCAGCGCGCCATGCGAACAAAGCCAGCGCACCGCCGGTAAAAAACATCATGATGCCCAAGATCACGATACCGCGATCTGGATCGACTGCGAACGCATGCACCGACGTCAGCACGCCAGACCGAACGAGGAACGCACCCATCAGCGACAACGAGAACGTCAAGATTGCCAGCAGGATCGTCCAGACCTTTAAAGCCTCCCGCTTCTCCATGACGAGCGCGGAGTGCAGCAATGCCGTTCCCGCCAACCATGGCATGAAGGATGCGTTTTCCACCGGATCCCAGAACCACCAGCCGCCCCAGCCGAGCTCATAATAGGCCCACCACGATCCCATCGCGATGCCGAGCGTCAGGCACATCCAAGCAGCCAGCGTCCAGGGCCGCACCCAACGCGCCCAGGCCGCATCAATGCGCCCCTCGATCAGCGCGGCCACCGCAAAAGAAAACGCCATCGAAAACCCGACATATCCCGCATAGAGAAACGGCGGATGGAAGGCCAACGCCGGGTCCTGCAGGATCGGATTGAGCCCTTGCCCGTCGAACGGTGCCGGGTCGACACGCTCGAACGGGTTCGACGTGAACAGCATGAACAGAAGAAAAGCGACGGCGATCGACGCCTGAACACCAAGCACATTGGCTCTCAGCGTTGCCGGCAAATTGCGCCCAAAGACTGCCACCGCCGACCCAAACAACCCCAGGATCAAAACCCACAAGAGCATCGAGCCCTCGTGGTTCCCCCACACACCGGAGATCCGGTAGATCAGTGGCTTTTCCGAATGCGAATTCTGGACGACATTCAAGACGGAGAAATCCGACGTCACAAACGCATGCGTCAGCGCCAGAAACGAGATGATGAGCAGCCCGAACTGCGCGACTGCCGCGCTATCGCCGAACGACATCAGCCGCGCATCGCGAATGTGCGCGCCCCACATCGGCACCGTCATCTGCGCTAACGCCACAGCCAGCGCGAGAATTAGCGTAAAGTGCCCGATCTCAGCGATCATGCGTCTCTCCCCTTGGCCAGCCTCTTGGGCTGTTTCAGTAACCCGTGCCGCTCTTATGCTGCGCGCCTGGACCGAGCTTCACGCCCTTCTCTTCCAGAGACTTGGCGACTTCCGGGGGCATGTAGTTTTCATCATGTTTGGCCAGCACTGTGTCAGCAATAAAGGAACCATCAGGCTCCAGCTTGCCTTCTGTCACGACACCCTGACCCTCGCGAAACAGATCCGGCAGAATGCCTGTGTAAGAAACATTCACTGTGGCCAGCGTGTCGGTCACCGCAAATTGCACCGTCGTGCCTTGCGCGCGTTTCACCGACCCGTCCGCGACGAGCCCGCCAAGACGAAAGCGCTTGCCCGCTTCGACCTTCTTCTCCGCAATATCACTCGGCGTATGGAAGAACACGATGCTCTCCCGGAATGCGAACATCACCAGCACCGCGGCGATGGATAGGATCACAACGCCCGAGCCGATCAGAATTCCGCGCCGCTGCTTGCGTGTCATTTCTTGGATACGTCCTTCGCCGCGCCATCGACGCCCATCTCAGTCGCGGCCTTATTGACCTGCTCCAGCGCCCCAGCATCTCCGCTCAAGGCCTGCCGTGCATCAGCCAGCACCTTCGCCGCATCAGACATCCGCCCCAACACCATATACGACCGCATCAGCTGAACCCAACCCGCCGGATCTTTACCATCGCCTTGTAAGCGCGCTGCCAACCGCGCCACCATGCCCTCGATCATCGCCTGCTGGTCGGCCGGCGACGCCGGAACCTCTGCCGCTCCACCCGGCGGTGCCATCCCCGGTCCTAAACGCGGCCCCGGCGCCGGCACAACGTCTCCACGTGCCAATCTTTCTACGGCAGAAATACGAACCTCGATCGCTTCCTTCATGGCCGGCGACATCTGCGGCGCATTCAGCAACCCGCGATAGTCGCTCAGCGCCTTGTCGAATTGACCATCTTGTTCATTCGCCAGCGCCAGCCACATCCTGGCATCCACCCGACCCGGTTCCGCCGAAAGCAACCGTTCAGCAGCCAGCTTGGCATTCGCATTCACAATCCCATTGTTCGCTAAGATCTCTGCCTGCGCGAACCCTGCCAATCTCTTCGGCGTCTCACCCAGCAGCCGGTTCGCATTCGCGAAGGCTTCCGCCGCCTGACCATACCGCTCCATGCGCAAGTAGATCGGCGCAATCACATCCCAGCCATTGCCGTCTTCGGGCGCAGCGCGGAGCCGCTCTTCGACACGTGCCACCATGGCGTCGACTTGGTTGCGCGCCGCCTCGTCTCGCGTCCGCCCTTCATGCGGCAGGTTCGGCAATCCCGGAGAACCCAGAGCCACATAGAGAGCTAAAGCGAGCACCGGTATAATAACGGCCGCCGCACCAACGAGCTGCTCCGAGCCAGTCCCGGGCCCACCGCTCACGACGGGCCCGTCTGCCGCTGCCGCCCGGTTGAGCAAACGCCGGCCGACTTCCGCTCGCGCAGACTCAGCCTCCACCGCAGACAGAAGCCCTCGCCCCAGGTCCGAATCAATTTGCTGTAGCTGATCGGCATAAACGGCAACGTCCGCTCTCGCTGCACCGGCCGCGTCCGCGTCCGCACTCCGGTAGCCACGCAGCAGCAGACCGACGACCCCCGCGGTGAGAACAGACAAGACCACCCAGAGAAGCATGCGGTATCCAGGGCCAGAGAGAAGATACTTGGGAATAGGTGCCCCCCCGGCGGGAGACAAGGGCCAAACCCAATTAAGCCGTTCTGTCGCGGAAAGGTATCCGAACAATGTCCTTAACGGCGCACCAAAAAAGAAAAAACCGCCGGAGCCCTTCGGCTCCGGCAGCGGATAATTGATTTCGTCTGATTGCTCGGCGAATGGCCTACGTGACGTTCGTCCAGGTTCCATCCGCATTGCGGCAGGCCGTGCCGTTCATGGCCTGCGGACGACCATCAATGTAAATCTTATGCGTATAATCGCGGCAATCCGCGCTCGCCCGCTTGTAGGGACGGCTCGGCACCACTTCGCCGTAGCGGCCGTTATCGGGATTGCGCCACTGCTTGGCCACGCCGGACTGTCCCCGCTCCAAGGCGTCGAACTCCGCCTGCTGCGCCAGCATGCGATCTTGCTGGTCCATCCCCCGGCCAATTTCGCTACCGACAATACCGCCGATCACTGCGCCGATCGCCGTCGCAGCGACCCGCCCAGAACCTTTGCCGACCTGATTGCCCAGAATACCGCCCGCGAGAGCGCCCACGGCCAACCCCGTGTCGGCCTTGTTCGGCCCTTCTCCACTGCAACCTGCAACGAGTGCAGGAACAAGAGCCAGAGCCAGATAGCGCGAGAGGCGCATCGAGAATCCCCTTTTAAACCAGTCCCTCGGGCGGGGAGGTACGACAACCCCGCCCCCCGGGCAAGACGCAGCCAAGTCTAATCCAGAGGATTACCACAGGGATTCGGGCGAAAGTTCGACTCCTGTGGCCCGCGATCAAAGAAGTCCGTCAACTTGCGGCCGGCAGGTCAAGACGGGCTTCCAGCCCCCCGAGATCGCTGCCCCCTAGCACCAATCGACCCCGGTACTGCCCCGCCAGGTCGGTCACGATCGACAGGCCAAGTCCAGATCCTGGCTTGGTTTCATCAAGCCTCAAGCCCCGCTTGCCCAGTTTGGCCCGCTGTTCAGCTGACAATCCCGGACCATCGTCACCCACCGTCAAAACCAGCCGCCGGCCAGCCCGCGGCTCCTCTCCGGGCTCCACCGTGATCACCAGCCGAACCGTCGTCCGCGCCCACTTGCAGGCATTGTCGAGAAGATTTCCGGCCATCTCTTCCAGGTCCTGCTTCTCGCCCTGGAATTTGACGTCGACCGGACACTGAAGATCGATTTTTATCTCTCGCTCGCGATTGATCCGTTCCAGCGCCCGCACGATCGGCTCAATGACCGGACGAACCTCAGTCGCCCGCCCTATCACCCCGGCCCGCGCCGCCATCCGCGCACGCTCCAAATACAGGTTGATCTGATCCCGCATCAGTTGGGCCTGCTCGACGACCTTGGACCCCATCGGTCCCTTATCATCGCGCGCCTCGTTGGTGATGACGGCCAGCGGCGTCTTCAAGGCATGCGCGAGATTGCCGACCTGCGTCCGCGCCCGGTCGACAATGTCCTGATTGGATTGGATGAGCGCATTGAGTTCGCTTTGCAGCGGCTCGATTTCAGCAGGCAGCGTCCCGTCCAATCGCGACGCATCCCCCGAACGGATCGCAGCCAGCCCCTTTTCGATCCGCTGCAACGGCAGCAGCCCGAAGCGAACCTGAAACAGCGTGGCCGTGACGAGCCCGAGCCCGGTCAAAGCGAGCGCAATCGAGAGCCGCGTGCGGAAATTCCGATTGCGGGTTTCGAGCCACGCGATCGGCCCCGCCACACTCACCGCATACCTCGGCGCGTTCTCCTGATGCCCCTTCGTGTCGACGATTTCGATCACCCGGATCGGCTCGCCCAGCGGCCCCTTAGTATTCATCCAACGCTGCCCCAAACGATCCGGAGCAATTTTGGCTTCATAGGGGGACGGCAGCATCGCGGTCGCCAAAGATGCGGACACGAGTTGCAGGGAATTGCCCTCATCGAGCGGCTTGATCTGCCAGTACCATCCCGACTGCGTTTCCTCAAACAGCGGCTCATACCGGTTGAGCGGCGCCACCGGATCGGAACCGCCACTCAACAGCGCGTCGACTGCAATGGAATTGACGAGCTTTTCGAGCCTCTGATCGAAGCTTGCCTGCACGTCCTCGCTGTAGAGCTTAAAAATAATGGTGCCAGCAATGGGGAGCACGACCGCAAGCCAGGCCGCCGATGTGGCAATCAGCCGGAACGCAAGCGAATCAAACCGCATCGCTGCCCGGACCCATGCGATAGCCGAGCCCGCGCACGGTCTCGATCACATCCGTCGGCAACTTTTTCCGCAACCGCCCGACAAACACTTCAATCGTGTTGCTATCGCGGTCAAAATCCTGATCGTAGAGATGTTCGACGAGTTCGGTCCGCGACACAACGCGCCCGCTATGATGCATGAGATAGGCGAGCAGCCGGTACTCGTGCGAGGTCAGCTTCACCTGCTGACCGTTGCACGTCACGCGCGACGACTTCGTATCGAGCCGCACCGGGCCGCACTCGATCTCACTCTTGGCATGACCTGTGGCCCGGCGAACTTGCGCCCGCACCCGCGCCAGTAACTCCTCCATGTGGAACGGCTTGGCCATATAGTCGTCAGCACCCGCATCCATGCCGGAGACCTTATCGCTCCAACGATCACGCGCCGTCAGGATGATCACCGGCATCACACGGTTGGAGCGCCGCCACTGCTCCAGAACTGAGATCCCGTCTTTCTTAGGCAGCCCGATATCCAGGATCACCAGATCATAGGGTTCCGTGTCGCCGAGGAAATGCCCCTCCTCGCCATCAAACGCGGTATCGACCGCATAACCCGCGTCCCCCAGCGCCCTGACGAGTTGCCGGTTGAGGTCCTTGTCATCTTCGACCACGAGTATGCGCACGATGGGCCCGTCTCTCACGTCTCTAGAGTTGCAGGGCCGCCTGAAGAGCCCGTGCGCGATTATAGAGAGGAATACGGCGTTTCATAGTGTTCCGGCTCCGGCATTTGCCTTCCGTTCCGTCACTATGGAGAGCAAATGCCGGAGCCATGAGGAACACGAGCCAGTCACTGTTTCTAGTGCAGCTAATGCATATGACGTTCGGTTTTGAACTCAGCCGCGAGCGGGGACAAAACGTCAGATGCGCTGCACTAGCGGGCGAAAGGCTCTTTGGCATCGACATAGATCGGCGCATGCTTTCCCGCCGGTCCACGCACCAGCAGCCGGTACACCCACCGCTGCCCCTGTTGGCACAGCGTTACCTTCACGACATCGCCGCGAATCTTACCTTTGGCGAGGCCAGTGACAGTCTCGACCGTGGCCAACCGCTCTTCCTTGACCACCGGCAGCGCCGTCGACCAATCCTCGATACAAAGTTCAGCCGCGCCCACGGGACGAACAGCGCCCCCTAGAACCAGTGCCGATAGACCAAAAGCGTGGAGCAAACGAAGCATGGGTCAGGATCGCTGCTAGAGAAGAGACGGCCCTGACCCTATAGCATCGACCTGAACCAGGCATGAATGGTGAAATGCAGGTCTAGACCAGCACATTCATCTCACGGCGCACCAGCGGCGCCGTCGCACGCGCACGCCCATACAGCGTCATCAACGTTCCAAGGACACCCATGATCGCCTGCACGATGGAGCCGACGTCGCTGCCAATTTGCCGGACCGCCTCACTCGTGAGGTCGATCCCGATCAGCGGTCCCAGTGTTGGCAGAATGGCGGCAGCCGCCGTCACGAACGCGCCCCACACCGTCAGCGAATGTCCCCACCACTTTGTACCCGTCGCCTCTGTTTGCGTCGTCATGCTGTTATCTCCATTGCTAGATTTTGAATAAGAGTTGGTCTCAGCGTCTCGCCGTGCCGCTTCGTGCGCCGCCAGCGCCGCCGCCTTCGTCGAAGCCACGCGATTGAGCCACCCACGCCCGAACCGCCAAAAATGATGCAGCGCGCGATAGCGCTCCTCGCGCAGTGCCGCGTAGCGTGTGACCGCAGTCCTGATGTCCGCGCGTTGGATCGCAAGCTGCGTCAACGGCCCAATTTCGCCGTCCGCCTCGACATGCACCGTGCGCTGCAAAAACCGGATCGCCCCGCCGACACCGTGGTTCACAGCAGCATCGAAGTGCATCAAATCAAGACCCGCGGGTAACTCCGCGCATGATGCCGGCCGCCAATACCGCTTGTGATAAATCGTCCGCACCGTCTCCGGCCGGATCGCGCGCAACTCGTCCACAAGCCCCGCGCGCGACGACGCATCCAACGTACGTCCCAGGTGCGTTGCATACGTCTGCAAAGTGATGCCGAAGTGTGTCGGTCCGCCCGGATCGTAGGGATCGTCGCTGAACCCGCCTTCCATCTTCAAGACATGCGCCAGCGCCGCATCAAACCGCGCGTCGCTCAGAGCGGTCACATCGACCGGAACAACCTCAGCGCTCGCAGCCGCGTCCGGCCACCGCAACGCCAGCAAACGCGACCGCGCGAATGCCTGCACCGTCACCGCATTGCTCTGATTGCCACCGAGCAACAAAAGCCCATCATCCGTCTCGCCGACGACAAAACCCACATGCCCCAGCGCCGGATCGCTCCCCCGCGTCAGCACCGCCACCGCGCCGAACCGTGCCTGCTCGAGCGGCGCACCCCACGCCACATACGATCGGGCCCTCAACGACCGGGTCGAGCGCCGCCCGGCCCGCTCCAG
>JALHQM010000020.1:0-33959 GCA_022841965.1 Hyphomicrobium sp.
CAGCGCATCAGGCTTGTGTGTTTGCAGGGCTGCAAAGATCTGATCGAGCACGAGGGCGTGGTCGCCATCGAGGGAATGGCCCTCGAATTGGCGGCCCAGATGCCAATCGGCCGTGTGAAGAAGTTTCATTCGCGGTGTGCCCCTGGAAGATCAGGGTCTGTTTTACACCGGGGCGGTGGATCGGTGCGATGCCGGGATGCCTTTGGCGGGGTATTTATCCCAAGCTGATGTCAGCGCATGACAGGCCGTTGGGTCTATTCGTGCTGGACGCGCGCGGCGCGGAGGCGGGCGAAGTCTTCGTCGGCGTGGTAGGAGGAGCGCGTCAGCGGGCTGGAGGCGACGAGCAGGAAGCCTTTCGAGAGGCCGATGCGGCGGAAACTTTCGAATTCCTCCGGCGTCACGTAGCGCGCGATTGCTGCGTGCTTTGGTGTCGGTTGGAGATACTGGCCGATGGTTAGGAAATCGACGTTCGCCGAGCGCATGTCGTCCATGACCTGGAGTACTTCGTCGTAGGTTTCGCCGAGGCCGAGCATGATGCCGGATTTGGTGAAGACGGTGGTGTCCAGTTCCTTGACCCGCTGAAGTACGCGAAGGGAATGGAAGTAGCGGGCGCCTGGGCGGATCTTCAGATAGAGCGAGGGTACAGTTTCGAGGTTGTGATTGAAGACATCCGGGCGGGCAGCGGCGACGTGCTCAAGTGCGCCGTCCTTGCGCAGGAAGTCGGGTGTCAGGATTTCGATGGTCGTTTCCGGGCAGCGGGCGCGGATCGCCTGAATGGTCCGGTGGAAGTGTTCCGCGCCACCGTCGTCGAGGTCGTCACGGTCGACGGACGTGATGACGACATGGCGCAGACCCAATTCCGCAACGGCGCCAGCGACCCTTTCAGGTTCGCTGGGATCGAGCGGAGCGGGGCGGCCGGTGCGCACGTTGCAAAAGCCGCAGGCGCGGGTGCACGTGTCGCCCATGATCATCATGGTGGCGTGGCGCTTGGACCAGCATTCGCTTAAATTCGGGCAGGCGGCCTCTTCGCAAACGGTGGTGAGGCCGTGGCTGCGCACGACGTCATTTGTGCCCGCGAGTTCGCCGCCGTTGGACAGGCGCACGCGCAGCCACGGCGGCCTGGGCAGCCGCGGCGTATCGGGCCGGTTGGCCTTCTCGGGATGGCGGAGCGCGCCAGGCTCGCGCGTATCCAGAATTGACACCATGCGTTGATCCTTCGTAGGCGGCCGGGTTTACGCGGCTGCCTTTATATAGGTATCCATCGGCGGGCAGGAACAGACAAGATTGTGGTGTGGACCGTCGGCTGGCAGCATGTCGATTGTCCCGCGTTTCGCAGGATGGGGCGTTGCGCAGTCCAACACCGATACGGCGACGCTCAACGCGCGGTTCCCCGGGTGTTTTACCAGCCAACATTCGGTAGGCCGATGTTGGTGTGTTACCGGCCAACATTCGGCAGGCCGATGTTGGTGTGGTTCCAGGTCAGCGCCGGCTTGCACTGCTTCGCGGCACCTGGGTCGGTCCGGAGGACGGCAATCCTGCGTTGGGGTGCGGCATTTGACTGGGTTGGCTGATTGGCTGGGGGACTAGGATTCGAACCTAGACAGGCAGAGTCAGAGTCTGCAGTCCTACCATTAGACGATCCCCCAAGACCGCCGGGCCGCGGCGCGGAGGGCGCCACGGGAGGGGGCCGTATAGCAGGTGCGTTGCGGGTGGGCAAGTTTGCTCCAGGCGCGGGCCGGGCGGTTTGGGGCGGGCCCTCAAGTCACTGTTCTGGCCTCACTTGTCGCGGCCCTGCTTGGGGTCGCGGGGCTTTCCGGCGAGGGCGGCTGAGGGCATAAGGGCGCTCTCCGTCACAGGATTCGTCCCTCCATGATCCGCCTCGACAACATCAGCAAGCAGAACGGCCAGCAGATCGTCTTCATCGAGGCGTCGGCGGTGCTCAACCGGGGTGAAAAGGTTGGGCTTGTTGGGCCCAATGGTGCCGGCAAGACGACGCTCTTCCGGCTGATCATTGGCGAGGATCAAGCGGATGAAGGCCAAGTGTCGGTCGATCGCGGGGTGACGATTGGGTATTTCAGCCAGGACGTTGGCGAGATGGCCGGACGCAGCGCTGTGCAAGAGGTGATGGACGGGGCGGGGCCGGTGAGTGCGGTCGCGGCGGAACTGGCGGAACTCGAAGCTTCGATGGCCGATCCGGATCGTGCGGACGAGATGGAGGCCATCATCGCGCGTTACGGAGAACTGCAGGCGCAGTTCGAGGACCTCGATGGGTATGCGCTCGACGGGAAAGCGCGCGAAGTTTTGTCGGGGTTGAGTTTTTCGCCTGAGATGATGGATGGCGATGTGGGGGCGCTGTCGGGTGGTTGGAAAATGCGCGTTGCGTTGGCGCGCATTTTGTTGATGCGGCCCGATGTCATGCTGCTCGACGAGCCAAGCAACCATCTCGATCTGGAGAGCCTTATCTGGCTGGAACAGTTTCTTCGAGGCTATGAGGGCGCGTTGCTCATGACCTCGCACGATCGCGAGTTCATGGATCGTATCGTGAAGAAAATCATCGAGATCGATGGTGGCGGGTTGACGACCTTTTCGGGAAACTACGAATTCTATGTGGCGCAGCGGGCAATTTCCGAACGGCAGCAACAGGCGCAGTTCGAGCGCCAGCAGGCGATGCTGGCCAAGGAGATGAAGTTCATCGAGCGGTTTAAGGCACGCGCCTCGCACGCCGCGCAGGTGCAGAGCCGGGTGAAAAGTCTGGAGAAGATCGAACGGGTGGAGCCACCGAAGCGGCGCCAGACGGTCGTCTTTGACATCCCGCAGGCCCCGCGATCGGGGGAGGATGTGGCGACGCTGAAAGCGGTGTCAAAGCGATATGGCTCGCGCACGATTTACGAGGCGCTCGATTTCAAGATCCGGCGGCGGGAGCGGTGGTGTGTCATGGGCGTGAATGGGGCGGGGAAATCGACGCTCCTGAAGCTGGTGACGCGGTCGACGGAGCCGGATGAGGGGGCTGTTGCACTGGGTGCGAGCGTGAAGATGGGGTATTTCGCGCAACATGCCATGGAAGTTCTCGATGGAGAGCGGACGGTGTTTCAATCGCTCGAAGATCGATTTCCACTGGCCAATCAGGGGTCGCTCCGAACGGTGGCCGGGTGTTTCGGATTTTCCGGTGACGATGTGGAAAAGAAGTGCCGCGTGCTTTCTGGCGGTGAGAAGGCGCGGCTGGTGATGGCGCAAATTCTGTTTGATCCGCCGAACTTTCTGGTGCTTGACGAGCCAACGAACCATCTTGATCTGGCGACCAAGGAGATGCTGATTTCAGCGTTGGCGGAGTATGATGGCGCGATGCTGTTTGTTTCACATGATCGGCGGTTTCTGGCGGCGCTGTCGAACCGCGTGCTGGAGCTCACGCCTCAGGGACATCACCGGTATGAGGGTGGCTATACAGAGTATGTTGCGCGGACAGGACACGAAGCGCCGGGGCTGCATGATTAGCCGTGTAACACGGCCAATTCTTAGCTGCCTCTAGCCGCTTCCTCTCGCTCATCGAGCAGGCTGCGCAGAAGGGCCACTGCTTCGCGGCCACTGTTGGCTGTCACGTTGCAGCCTATTGCGTTTGCAAGGCTGGGATCGCGCTGAAAAGCTAAACCACCGCCAGCGACGAGCAGCGATTTGTTCCGCGACGACTTGCGGGCGCGGGCCAGATTTTGGGCAAGCATGGGGACGTCGCCGACGCGACCTGCGGAGATACCGACGGCGTCGTAGGAGGTGTCTTCGACGAGCATTTCCAATTCGCCCAGGAATTGGAGTTCGTGGCAGCAGACGTCCCATCCCTCGCGCCAGAAGTCGGCACGGACGAGGCAGAGGCCGAGGCGGTGACGTTCCTGCGGGAGAGCGACGAGAAGGATGCGACGTTGTCGATCTGACACGCGGCCGTCGCTACAGAAGGCCGCGGAATGGGCGAGAATGATTTGATGGATGTGGTCCATGCCGCGCGCGACGTCGAGAAAGTCGCGCGCATCTTTTTCCCACATTTCGCCCATTCGAATGGCGGCTGGAACGAGGAGGTGCTGGAACAGTGTGTCGAGCGGTACGCCGCGCTCAAGCATATTGGCGAAAGAGGCGAGGGAGGCGGTGGCATCGTCTTCGAGAATTGCATCGGTAAATGCGAGCACTTCGCCGCTGAGTGCGGAGGCCTCGGCTTGTGCGGCGCTATGGCTGTCAACGAGACGCGGTATGATATCGGCTTCAATCAGCTGGGCGAGTGCCCGAGATTTGCCCGCCGGTTTCGTGGCCGGCGTGCAGGTCGGTTCAGATCCTTCATCATCACGCGACGATCTGCGTCCCACCAAACTGTCCCGCTGCTGCAAGTGATGTGCAGGCAATCCGTTATTGGCCATGAAACGCTTCCCCCGGACCACCGTAACCTCCTCACTATCGCTGGCGAAACGGCTCAGCGAAACCAAGAAATGTAGAGGTCGGTCGATTGGCGTGGATGACTGGAGGGCAGTGAAACGTCGATTGTGGCAAAGATGCCAATGTGGGATCAGCTGAAATGCGTTTTTGATGATGCTCGATCAGCGGCGCTCGTCGTGGGCTCTAGAATTTTGCCGAATGCCTTCGCAGATCCGTCAATCAATTTCATCGGGTTAAGACATTTCAGTGTGCGCCTGCTCTGAATGGTCACTCGACGAGTCAATAGAAAATATGGCCGCTGCGGCATTGTGGACGCAACGGCCGTAGACAGTTCGACACGCATTCGCATTGTACGAAAGTATAAGGGCAGTGACAAAAAAGGTACCGAAGACGGCCAAGAGTTGTTGGTCTGAGGTGCTCGCAGATCAAACGGCGGGCTGGCGTCTTATTGTTGCGGCGGCAACTGTGTTCCACAGTGCTGTCCAGCTTGGCCAAACCGGAAGATGAGTGTGCGTTTGGGTTAGGACGGGTTCTATGGATTGGCGACTGCTCGCCGTGATCACGCGGACTTTGCCGGCCGCGAGGGCTTGGAGCTCCGTGCCATGGATGATGTTCAGCCACGCCGTTCGCATGTCGGGTGTGGTGACAGACACCGGCTCGCCAAGAGATGTGGCCAAGTGGGCGAAGTTTGTGCGCAGTTGCTCAATCCAGTCGTCGAACCCGTCGGTCAAGCGAGCGTCATCGAAGCGAACAGCGATCTGGACAGGGTGCGCGCCTTTGTGGTTCGGGCGGATGCGCTGGCCGAACAAAGAGACGTCGAGGAGCAGGGGCCGTTCTGCGGCCCAAGTTCCGACGAGCCGAATGAGCCTTTGAACATCGGACGCGAGTGGTCCGTGTTCGCCATTCCTGTTGATGTTCTCGATGTGCAGCATTGCATCCCCACGCAAGTGCGACAGGAGTACCGTAGTAGATGATGAGGGGGCTGTCTGCTACGGCTTAGGTGAGGTTTCATATTTTCCACAGCCCTAGCAAATGAGACTGACGTGCGCGCTTTGCGATCACACATCGGTGTCTGCCTGATGCGGACACGCAGTTTTTGGGCAGGTGGGTGCGACCGGTTTCTGATTCGGCAGCTGCTGCGGCCCGGGCGGCCCGGCTCAGGCTTCGGCGTCGTGGCAGGCGGCGTCAATGCGCAGCGCGCTGCCGTCGGCGAGGGACATCACGGTTGAGATCGTCCAGCCGTCGCGGATGGCGCCGGCGAAAGAGGCATGGCGTTCGCAGTAGGTTTTCGACCAGTGCGCGGTCCGGCGGGCAACCCAGTCCTGATCGATTTCGCGTTTGCTGAGGGCCACATCCTGGCGGAAGACCATCGCCTTGTGGTCGCAGATGACTTCGACTCCGGAGAAGCGGGTCAGCGGATCGACCTTGCTGCCGAAGTTTCTGGAGAGGTTTTCGCGGACCTTGGAGAACAGGGTGCAATACTGTTCAGACGGGGACGCGGGCTCTTTGGCGCTGATTGTGGTCGATCCCACTGCGAGGGCGGTGAGGAGAATGGCTGCCAATCGACGATCGAAACGCATGACGCAAATTCCACTACAACAACAGACGCGACGTTCACATGCACAAAGGCTAGCGTTAAGTCGTTAATGCGACGTTCCAAAGGCTGGTTTGTGAGGCGTTCACGTTTACTTCTTAAAAATCATATGCTTTCGATCAATCTCATTTATCTCGTTGGTTGGCGAAGCCCAGATGATGCGGGCAGATTGAAGGCTGGAACTTAACACGACCCTTTGTTTGCGGCGGCTTACAGACTGTGGCAACACACGGGACGGTGTACGTTCCTTTAAAACGGCCCGTGCTGGGAGGAAAGGTTTGGCAAAGACATCTTCGGCTTCGAGTGCCAGCGGCGTGCGCTGCGCATCAAGCACGAGTGGAAATCTGGCCGAATTGGTCGTGCACGTGAAGGCGGGACTAGGGCCGGGATCGTTCCAGCACATCATTGCCTATTTCTCGACGGACTATGACGCCGAGGCCCTTGTTGCAGCGTTGATGGCCGCTTTTCCCGGCGTGCCGATTTCGGGTTGCTCGACGGCGGGAGCCATTACGCCCGGTGGCTTGATTGACGACGGTGTCCTTTTGATTGCTTTCCCGGAAAGCGGGTTTGCGGTCCACTGCGGTGTCGTTGAAAATATCTCGGAGTTTGGTGTCGAACGGGCGACAGATTTGGCGCGGCGTTTGAAAAACCGGCTGAGCGTCAATGATCTTGCGCGGCGCTCCTCTTCATTTGCGATGATCCTTGTCGACGGCACGTCTAATACGGAGGAATCGATCGTCGCGGCCGTGCATTGGGCGATCGAGTCTGTTCCTTTGATTGGCGGATCGGCGGGAGACGGGTTGACGTTCCGTGGCGCGCTTGTGGTTCACGAAGGGCGGGTGCTGGCGGACGCGGCCGTGCTCTTGTTGGTGGAAACAAGTGTCCCGTTCCGGATTTTCAAGACGCAGAATTTCGAGCCGACCCCGATCAAGCTCGTGGTGACGGCCGCCGATGCGGAACGGCGGATCGTGAGAGAGCTCAACGCGGAGCCGGCCGCGCGGGAGTACGCATCCGCGATTGGCCTTTTGCCTGACGATCTTGGTCCGTTCAGTTTTGCGTCTTACCCCCTGGTTGTGAAGGTGGGAGGCAATTATTACTGCCGGTCCATCCGGAATATGAATAGTGACGGATCGCTCTCGTTCTTTTGTGCCATCGACGAAGGGCTCGTGTTCACGGTAGCACGTCCTCAGGACATGTTGCGCGGGACGCAGGAGACGCTGGAGGAAATCGCTCAGGACATGGGCGGTATCGACATTGTGATCGGGTTCGATTGCGTGTTGCGCCGCCTCGATGCGGAAAATCGGCAAATCCGTCATCAAATGGATGAACTCTACCGCCGGTTCGGTGTTGTGGGCTTTCACTCTTACGGCGAACAGTTCAACGCGATGCATTTGAATCAGACGTTGACCGGGATTGCATTCGGGAAGGCTGCGGACGGCGCGAGATGAAAAGCGACGAGGTCACCTACCCCATACCGCCTCGCCACGATGGTCCTGGCTCGGAGATCGAGCGGCGGCTTGAGAAGATGGCGCGCATCAACGCGGCGTTGATGCATCGAGTCGAGCGCTCGATGGACCAGCAAGCGAATGCGTATTCTCTGTTTCAAACGGCGATCGGTCTCGAAGGGCAGATTCGCGTTCGCACGGACCAGCTGAAGACGGCGCTGGACCGTCTTGAGCAGGTGAACAGTGAATTGACTTCTGCCCGCGATGCTGCTGAACGCGCCAACCGTTTTAAAACCCGCTTCTTCACCGCCGTCGGTCATGACCTTTTGCAACCGCTGCATGCCGCCCGGCTCACGCTGTCGGCGATGCTTGATGGTGAGCGCGACCGGGAGCAACAGCGTCTGGGCGGGCAGGTCGATCATGCGCTGTCGAGCATCGAGGAGCTGCTCAAGACCATCCTTGATTTGTCGAAACTCGAAGCAGGGGTGACGGAGCCGCAGATACGGCTGATCGATGTGGATCAGCTCTTCGAGGACGTTGTATCGGATCTCATTCCGATTGCGCGGGCCAAGGGATTGAGGCTTTCACACCGGCCGACCCGGCTGATGGTGCGATCTGATCCGTTGATGCTGAGGCGGATCGTGCAAAACTTGGTCGCCAACGCTGTCCACTACACCGACAAAGGGCGCATTCGGTTGCTCGCGCGCCGCCGGCACTTGCGCGTTCGATTAGAAATTTGGGATACCGGGCCAGGGATTCCGCCGGCCGAAAGGGAACGCATTTTCGAAGAGTTTCAGCGCGGCACCGTTTCGGAGACGTCACGGATCGGTGGGTTTGGGCTGGGATTGTCCATCGTGCAGCGCATGTCGGAAGCGCTCGATCACGAACTGAACTTATGTTCGCACGTTGGCCGGGGATCGTGCTTCACCGTTACAACGCCTTTTTCTACGATGCGAGAGCCGCAGAGAGCGCACGAGCCTGCGGTGGCGCCGGGTTATGGTTTGCCCGCATCGCATGTGCTCGTCATCGACAACGAACCAACGGTGGTGGAGGCCATGCGCGCGCTTCTCACCCGGTGGGGTTGCACCGTGCGGGTGGCGTCGTCGGCAGAGGACGTGGACGGTCTTTTCAACGAGACGCCCGACTACGCGCCCGACATTGTGCTGGCGGATTATCATCTCAACCGGGGGCAGACGGGCGTAGCGGTCGTCGGTGATTTAAGACGCAGGCTCGGTCTGGAGGTTCCTGCGATTGTCATTTCCGCCGACCGAACGTTGACGCAGGCCACGTTATCCGCGTCAGGGGCGTTTGAATTGCTGCGCAAGCCTGTGAAGCCCGCCGAACTGAGGGCTCTGATGCACCATGTGCTGGCCAACGGCGGATGACGGCGCGCGACCCGGACGGTTCACCCGTTGCTGCGCGCCAACTTGTCAAAATCGATGCGGCTGACTTCAATCACGGCCTGGGTGCGGGAAGCGACATCAAGTTTGCGGAGAATCTCTGAGACGTGAGCCTTGACGGTTGTTTCACCGACGCCAAGCTCATGCGCGATTTGCTTATTGAGAAGTCCTTGGCGGAGCATGTTCAGCACGCGCAGCTGCTGCGGCGTGAGGGACGACAGACGTGACCCGATGTCGGACGCCCCGGACGTGTCACGCGGGGGCGGCTGATAGGATTTCGGCAAGGTCAAATTGCCCTGCATGACGTTTTCGATCGCTTCGGCCAATTCGGGCTTGCGGGCAGATTTTGGAATGAATCCCGCTGCTCCGAGGCTCACTGCTTCATGCACGATGCGGCTATCGTCGAGCGCCGAAACAATGACGATTGGCTGTTTGGGATCAAGACTGCGCAGTTCGAGAAAGCCCTCGAAACCAGAGATGCCGGGCATCGATAAGTCCAGAAGAACGAGATCAAAGCGGTCGCCGCCAGCCAGTAGATCTTTTGCCGCCTCGATTGAGGACGCTTCCTTGATCACCGCATTGGGATGATTTGTTTTGATCGCCAGCGTGAGGGCGTCACGGAACAGCGGGTGGTCGTCCACCACCAGGAAGCTTTGTTCCATTGTTTCCAATTCCCAGGACGTGCGTCCGCTCCACTACCAAGCGGCTTCTTGGCTGTTCGACCTCTACGTGAGCCAGCGGCCTGTGTCAAAAAAGTTGCACGGCTCAATGTAATGATTCGGTCAACTCGCGATCGGGGTGGGTGCCCGGGGGCCGTTTGGCGGCGGCTGGCGTTAACCGCAATCGCAGGTGACCCCAATTCGGGCGATTGTTCAATCGGTTGCGACCACTCGTGTACGTGCAGGCCGCTTGGAATGCGCATGGGGGTCCTCTATAGTATAAGGTGCGGCGGGGGGAACCGCCTGAACGCGCCCTATCGATGTTGCTGTGTAACAGTAGCATCCTAGTGGTGTGCTCATGCGCGCGGTCACGACCTCTTAGGCGCGCGCTGGCCGATGGCGAGAGTTGGGGAGCAGCAGTTTCATGAGATGTAATCCGTGGCGGTGGCTGTGGGGCCTCCTGCTGATCGCTCCGCTGAGCTGGATCGTTCTGCATCTACATCAAGCCGAGATTGAAAACGATCTTCGTGTTCGCGCCACTGAGGCGTTGGAGCGTGCGGGGCTCGGCTGGGCATCGACCACGTTCTCGGGCCGCGATGCGGTTTTGAATGGACTTGCATCGGACGAAAGCCAGCCGACGAAGGCAACGGATCTCGTGCGGCGGGTCTGGGGCGTGCGGGTCGTGGATCCGCGAACGGATCTGGTCAAGATTGTCGAAAAATTTGTGTGGTCGGCGGAACGGGACGCGAGCGGCACCTTGCGCCTCTCAGGTTTCGTGCCCGGGGAGCCCTCACGGAAAGCCGTTTTGCAGGCGGTACGGGCAGCGCTACCCAATGCGCGGGTTGTGGACGAGATGACTGTGGCGCGGGGCGGGCCGGCGCGTGATGTCTTCGTCTCGGGTGCTGGATTTGGACTGAAGCAACTGGCGGCGCTGCGCGAAGGCCGCGTCGATCTTGCCGACACGACGTTTTCGATTTCCGGAACAGCGCCGGATCAGTCGAGCCTCAAGGCTGTGCGGTCGCGCCTGAAGTCGCTGCCGACAGGGATCACGTTGGCCCGCGATGCGGTGACTGGGCCGAAGATTGAGACCTACGTTTGGGGTGCTGTTGCCACATCAAGCCAGATTGCCTTGTCGGGCTATGTGCCGTCAAAGGACGTGCGGGACCAACTGTTCCAGAAGGCCAAGACGCTTTTTCCGAACCGGGCGGTCGTGGACCGGATCGAGGTTGCCGACGGGGCGCCGGATGGTTTCGTCGCGGCGGCTGTGGCGGGGCTCGAACAGCTCTATCAATTGCGGGCCGGCGAAGTCTCGTTGTCGAACAAGGCCGCGACGCTCAAAGGCGAGGCCGATGACAAGGCGACAGCCGATACGGTGACGCGGTCATTCGTGTCGTCGATTAAGGCGCCGTTCCAGGCTCAGGCCAAGATTTCGGCACCTGAACCGCCGCCGCCAGCCGCCGCGCCCGAACCTGCGCCTGCGCCACCTGCACCTGTGGCAGAGGCGGCTCCTGCAACCCCTCCAGATCCGTCTGCCTACGTTACGACGGCTCGGATCGAGCGCGGGCAGATCGAGTTGATGGGGAGTGTGCCGAACGAAGATGAGCGCATCGCCTTGGTGGCGGCGACGCGGGGACGGTTCCCGGACTTGTCGGTGAAGGACAGTTTGGACATCCGCGCGGGCGCGAACGATGGTTGGCGTGCGTGTCTGTTGGCGGGGATCAATGGGCTCGGGCAGCTGACCACGGGCGACTTGACGTTGAGCGATCTCGCTGTGGCAGTGAAGGGCAGCACGGACGACGACGACGTGGCGAAGGTTTTAGCCAGTGACGTGCGGGCTTCGGCAAGTTCGAATTGTGCGACGACGGTTGAGGTGACGAGCACGGGCGAGAAGCAGGCCCAAGCGCGGCGCCGGGCGGAAGAAGAGGCGCGGCTCCAGGAGGAGGCGCGGCGCAAGGACGAGGAGCAGCAGAGGCTCGCAGCCGAACTTGAAGCGAAGCGCAAGGCTGATCAGGAGGCCGCGGCGAAAGCGGCGGAAGACGCTAAATCCGCTGCCCAGAAAGCCGAAGAAGATGCGCGTTATGCAGCGGCGCTGGCCGAAGCGGACAAGTGTGAAAAACTCCTGGGTGCTGCCGTTGGACGGGGTGTGATCAACTTTAAGCGTGCTGACTGGGTGCTCGAAGATTCGAGCAAGCCGACGCTCGATCAACTCGTGAAAATTGCCAACGAGTGTCAGGTTTTCGAGATCGTCATCGAAGGCCACACTGACTCTGAGGGTATTCCGGAACGTAACAATCCTCTGTCGGAGCGGCGGGCGCGGGCGGTTGCCGATTATCTGATCGCTGCGGGTATTCAAGCGTCGCGGCTTTCGACTGTCGGTTATGGTGCCGAACGGCCGATTGCTGACAATGCGACTGCGGCGGGACGGGCGAAGAACCGGCGCATTGAGTTCAAGGTCGTCGCGGAATAGGGACGCGGTGCGCCCGAAAAACGGGCCATCGCCGGGGAGCGGACATGGATTATCTGCTGATCAAGCTGATCTGGTATGTGGCTGGCGCATTCGCGTTCGGAATTTTTGCCGGGTGGGTCTCGTGTGGGGAGCCTGAGGAATGACGCCGGTTTTGCCGATGGTCGCCGAGGCTTAAGGGAGTTCGTCCTGATGATTATGCTTGCCCTGCAGATTTTCCTGCTTTTGTTGTCGGCCTATCTTGCCGGCTGCATGGTCGGCTGCATCTTGCGCCGTGCGCTCTATACGCCGCAGCCGGCGCTGGCTGTTCCCGTCGAGGTGCCCGTTGCTGCGCCACCGGCGCGGCGGGCATTGCCCGCCGAAGCCGCGCGTTTTGAAACAGCGCTGACTGGAAAGCCGGCCTCACCGCCCGCTGTTGCGCCTCCCGGCGAGCCGGTCGTGGAAGTTCGTCCGCGTCTGGTTCCGGCACCGCAGACCGAGCGGACCGGGCGCGGGGCAGGGACGGCAGAAATTGAAATCATCAAGTCGCCAACGCCGCAGCCGAGCGTTGAGCCAGACTTACGGGCCGAGGCCGCGCAAGTTGAGTCGGTGGCGCCGGTGGTGGTGCCGGACGCGACGCCCGATGTCGCGTCGCAGCCGTCCGTGCCCCAACCGATGGGGGCGCCTCAAATGGCCAGCTATGCGGCCGTGGCTGCTGCTGCTGCTGCGGCTCGTGCCGCAGCGGAAGCCGAGGCTGCCGCGTTGGCGCCTGAGGCCGACCCCCAGCCTGACCCTGAGCCGATCATGGAACAGGCGACTGAGCCTGAGGCTATCGTGGAGCAGGTGAGTGAGCCTGAGCCTGAGCCTGAGCCGATCTTGGAACAGGTCATCGCGCCTGAGCCAGTTGCTGAGGTCGCAGACGAGGCACTTGGCGCGCCGCAGTCTGAACCTGTGGCCATATCCGAGGTTTTGCCCGACGGCGCTTTGGAGACTGTTCCGGTTGAGGCAACGGAACCACTGGGACCGGAAGCCGAAGCTACGCCCGAGTCGTCCGAGGTGATCGCTCCGGTCGCCGACGTGGTCGTGTCGGGGTCTGTTGATGACCTGAAGCGCATTCGTGGAATCGATCAGGCGCTGGAGGATCGTTTGAACGGGTTCGGCGTCCGGCGGTTTTCAGATGTTGCGTCTTGGACATCCGATGACGTTGCGCGCATGAACCAGTCGCTGGGCCTGGTCGGACGTATCGAGCAGGAGAACTGGATCGAACAGGCCGACATTCTGGCGCGGGGGTCGGATACCAACTATTCGCGCCGGCAGAGTGTTGCCGCCACGACGTCAGCCGTGGGTATGGCTGCTGCTGCTGCCAGTGCGGCTGCCAACGCCACGGCGCAGATGAGTGCGGGACCGGACCGGTTCACGCGGATCATCGGCATCGATCCCGAGACTGAAAAGGTCCTCTACGGTCTGGGATATTCGCATTATTCGGACATTGCGCAGTGGACAGCGGCGGATGTCGAGCGGGTCGAGGCGGCACTGGGGCGCCCGGGTCGCGTGGGGTTGGATAACTGGATTGAACAGTCCCGCGTGTTGGCAAGGTATGCGGGCGAAACCGTTGAAGCGCGGCCCGTGCGTCTGGCGGATGCGATCCGCGAGAACAAAGCGTCCAAGCCTTCGGAACCGGCTGCGGCTAGAACCGATATGGCAGGCCTGCGGTCTGTTCGATCGCAGGCCTTGCGCGGCGAGGGGAGCGCGGTGGGTGATCGCGTTGACGATTTGAAGCGGATACGCGGCATTGGCGTGCTCATCGAGAAGCGTCTCAACGCCCTTGGCATTACGTCTTACGAGCAGGTCGCGAATTGGATGAAAACCGATATCGATAGCATCAGTTCCCAACTTGATTTCCGGGGTCGCATCGAGCGCGAGAACTGGGTTGAGCAGGCGCGCATTCTGGCGTCGGGCGGGCAGACGGAGTTTTCGCGCCGCGTCGACCGGGGTGAAGTCGAGTCCAGCAAGGATAGCTGAAACTACGCCGCGTCAGTTCGGTCGAGAAAACTGCGGACCTCGTCGATGGAGGACTTGTCGCGCAGCCAAGGCGCGTGACCTTGGCCGGGAATGGTGAGTTCCGTGAGGTCCGGGTGGCGTTGGCGCATCATGCCGGCTGTGGCCGCCGACAAGAGATCGGAATTTTGTCCGCGGATGACCATGATGGGGGTCCGCTTCAATGCATCGAACTGTGCCCACAAGGGCGGGATCGGTCCATCGATCGCGGAAAAGGCTTGGCCCAATTTGGCGTCGTAACCGGGGGCGGGCCGCCCGTTTTTTTCATTGAAAAGCTGGCGGGCAATCGGTTTCCATTCCGTCTCCGCGACTGCGGTGAACGCGCTGGCGTTCATGTCGCGAACCATGCTGGCTGCCTCTTTCCAATCGCGCGGCAGCGGCGTGCGGCCGACATAAGATGCAATGCGAGAAAGTCCGTCGCGCTCAATGACAGGGCCGATGTCGTTCAGGATGACGGGACCTAAGAAGCCGGGTTGGGCTGCTGCCATGACCATGGCGATGAGGCCGCCGCGAGAGGTGCCGAGAATGGCTGCGCCTTCCAGGCCGCGCGCCATCATGAAGTCGAGCGCATCCTGCATTTCGCATGGAACGGTATAGTTGCGCCAATCGCTGTCGTGCTCCGATAGGCCACGACCACGGCTGTCGAGGGTGAAGACGTCGCGTGCGCGCTGGCCTTGCGACAGGTCACTGGCGATTTCGTGGAAGTCCCGGCTGTTGCGCGTCAGGCCGGCGAGGCAAAAGACGGGACGCAGGCGTTGGCTTGCAGATTCGGGCGAGGGATGACGGGGGCGATAGTGGCGGGCGTAGAGCTTCAGGCCATTGCGCTGGGTGAAAAAAATTTCGTCGAAGCGCTGCGGCGCGGCTGTCATGTTTTGTCCCCCGACATTTAGGTGTTGCGCCTGATCAGCCGTCTGATGCTGCGGCGTCGCGTTCGTCCGGTTTGGCGCTAGGCGGGGCGACAGTGCCACCCGCGACGCGGGCCCGCATCAGATCCTTTTCCAAGCGAACAGCCACGTCTTCTTCGCCAAGACGTGCGCGATACACCTGCACATTCGCGAGGACCTTGGCAACGTACTCGCGTGTTTCCTGGATCGGAATTCGTTCGATCCAATCGATGGGGTCGATTTTGGGGTCGCGGGGGTCGCCGAATTCGCGGATCCATTGACGGGCGCGGCCGGGACCAGCGTTGTAACCCGCAAGTGTGAGAATGTAGGAGCCGGTGAAATCCTGCATGCGGTCGCCGATGTAGGCGGAGCCCATCATCGTATTATAGGCGGGGTCGGAGAGGAGGCGCTTGATATCGCATTTGATCTTGTAGTCCTGACAAACGTGCTTGGCCGTGATGGTCATGACCTGCAGCAGACCTTTGGCGCCGGCCCCTGATACGGTGAGCGAGTTGAACTCGGTTTCCTGGCGGGCGATGCCGAGAAGGAACGCTGTTTCGGGCGGTTTGCGCAGCGGCGAATAGGCCGGGAAGGGATGCACGGGATAGGCGTAGTAGAACAGGTTTTTGTTGGCGGCGATGCCGGCTTTGCCTGTGCGGACGGCCGACTGCGTGTCGCCGATTGCTTCGGCGAGATGGGCGATCATCGCGAGTTCGGCCTCGCTCTTGAGGAAGAAGCGGAGCTGGACGAGGAAGACGCGGCTGATCGATACGTCGAGCTTGGCCTTGTGCGCGATGACGACGGCTTGGGCGGCGTCGATGGTGTTGAATTTTTCCGTTTCATCGGGCGTTGGGCCGGCGGGCGGCGTGATGGGAAAGCTCTTGCGGCCGGGTTCCAGTTTTTGCAATGCGAGCAGGCCGTGGAAGGTGTCCCGGTCGCGGGTTGCTTCTTTGTAGGCCGCCATTGCGGAGGTTTGATCTTTCAGCGCTTCCGCCGTGCGGCCAACCCAATAGTGGGCTTTGGCGCGGCTCAGCGGCCCGTCGGCTGCCTTTTGCATCGTTTCGAAGTGCGGTTTCGCCTTTGATGGGTCCTTCAGGTAACGCAGTGCGAGCCAACCGGCCATGAAGGACTGGTCTTTGAGCGGGTTGACGGTGAGGGGGCCGGGGTTGCGGACGATGTCGTAAGCCAGCTTCGGATTACCTTTGCGCAGAGACGCATAAGCGAGTGTCCGGCGTTCGATCCACCATTCGTCATTGTTGTTGACGGCGCTGGGTTGGGTGGGGACCGTCGCCATGATTTTGGCGGCCTCGTCGATTTTTTCGGCGCGGCGTAGAGCCTGGATCTTGTGGAACGTGAAGCCCCAATCGGTGGCATCGCCGGCAGGGGCGGCTTGGATGAGGCCGAGAGCGCCCTTTTGCTGCATGAACACGGCGAGGCGGGCGTCGGCGCGCTTGCGTTCGGCTTCGGGCAGCAGAGCGATGACACGCTTGGCGACCGCCGAGCGGCTGTTGCGGTCGTCCTTCCAGCGGACGTCATCGATGATGAGGCGATCGAGGCGCGCTTTGTGATCGGCGAGTGTGAGGAGGGATCCGAAACGGTCGAGAAAAGGCTTTTCGAATTTTGCGGCGAGAGACATCTCTCGCCACACCTTGACGGCGTATTTGCGCGCTTCATCCGTTTTGCCCTCCGCAAGATAGGACGACGCAAGGCTTGCAAATCCGGCTCCGTGGTCGGGGCCGCCAGCAGCAAAGGCCGAGCGAATGCTGTTCGGGCTGCCGCCACCGATAAACAGTGCCTCCTCGTAGCGCTGTGTCAGGAGCCGGCGTTCGGGCCATGCGGGGTTGCTGTCGAGAAAGGTCCGGTAGTCGGCGGCGGAGCCATAGCCGCTGCGCAGGCGGTGCCAGGTGGCAAGTTTGGCGGCGACGGGATTCGCAATCCGGGCGCGGTGTTGGTCGCCGTCTTCAGGTTTGGCGGCGCTGTATGACTTTACGGCTTCGCGGAGAGCGGAGGCATCGGCGTCAGAAATCTTGGTGGCGAGCAAGGGCGCGATGGCTTTGTCAAACCGGGCGGTGTGGGCTGCCTCGTCGGTACTGGGACTGTGGGGGCTGGGCAGGACGGGACGTAGGGAGGGCTCGGCTTGGGCTTTCAATGCGGGTGAGGCGGGTTCCGCTGCGGCTGGTTGACTGAGATGAGACAAAGTGGCTGTGGCAACCCCAGCTAGCGCTGTTAGCTGAACGAATGTCTTGAAAAATCTAAGCAATGATTGTCCCTTCCCGCCGTGGCCGGGTCTGTCCCGTCCGCCGATGCTGTCGTCTTGCAGCCGTCCATCCGACCGCCTAATGTCGCGGCACTCGACCCGGCAGCTACCCACGCGCGCCGCGGTTTCTCGTTGTCAGGTAACGTAACAACCGGGTTGGCCCTCTTCAAGGCGAAGACGGCCCGGCACGGGTGTTCCCCGATCCACGGGTCATTTCCAGAAAACCTCGTCCAAGCTCAGACTTGGACTCGACGCGCGACAGGATAGAGGCATGTTCAAGGGGTCGCTGACGGCGCTCATCACACCGTTCAAGAACGGTCAACTCGACGAAGACGCGTTGGCGCGTTTCGTCGACTGGCAGATCACGGAAGGCACGCACGGTCTGGTGCCGACCGGAACGACCGGGGAGAGCCCGACGCTCGACTACGACGAGCACAAGCGGGTCGTTGAGATCACTATCGCGGCGGCGCGCGGCCGGGTGCCCGTGATGGCGGGGACGGGTTCGAACTCCACGGAAGAGGCGATCGAACTTTCGACGCATGCGGAGAAGGCCGGGGCATCCGCGCTTTTGATCGTGACGCCCTACTACAACAAGCCAACGCAAGAGGGGCTGTATCAGCATTACAAGGCGATCAACGATGCGGTGGGTATTCCGATCTTCATCTACAATATTCCGCCGCGATCGATCGTTGATATGTCGGTTGCGACCATGGCCCGGTTGTTTGAGTTGAAGAATATCGCCGGCGTGAAGGATGCGACGGCTAATCTGGCGCGCGTTTCGCAACAGCGCGCAGCCATGGGGCCGGACTTCATTCAGCTATCGGGTGAAGATGCCACCGCTCTCGCCTTCATGGCGCATGGCGGACACGGTTGCATTTCCGTGGTCTCGAATATTGCGCCGCGGTTGTGCGCAGAGTTCCAGACGGCCTGTCTGCGCGGGGATTTCAAGGCGGCGTTGGCGCTGCAAGACCGTTTGATGCCGCTGCACGATGCGATGTTCTGCGAGACCAATCCGGGGCCGGTGAAGTATGCCGCGTCGCGGCTGGGTCTGTGCTTGCCAGATATGCGGCTGCCGATGGTTCCGCTGACCGAGGGTGCGCGCAACTGTGTCGACGAGGCCATGGTGAAGGCTGGTCTGTTGACGGCGGCGGCTGCCGCGTGACGCGACGAAGCGGGCAAGGATTGTAACGATATGGCGGCTGCCAAGGATGACGGGCGTAAGACTGTCGCCGAAAACCGGAAGGCACGGCACGAGTTCTTCCTGACCGACACCTGGGAAGCCGGCATTATGCTGACCGGCACGGAGGTCAAATCTCTGCGCAAGGGGCAGTCGAACATCGGAGAGAGCTATGCCTCTTTCGAGGATGATGGGCTCTACCTCGTCAACTCCTACATCCCGGAATACAACAAGGCGGGCCGCTTCTTTCAGCATGAGCCGCGGCGCAAACGGCGTCTTTTGCTGCACAAGGCGGAGATGGCCAAGATCTTCCAGGCCGTCGAGCGCAAGGGCATGACGGTGGTGCCTGTTGAGATGTATTTTAATGCGCGGGGAATTGCGAAACTCAAGTTGGCGCTGGCGGAAGGCAAGAAGCTGACGGATAAGCGCCAGGACGCGGCCAAGCGCGATTGGCAGCGGCAGAAGGCGCGGATTATGCGCGACAAGGGTTGATTGCTGGGGTTGACGGCGGTGGCGCCGAACCTGATGGATGCTGTTTGAAGCGACGTGAAACCGGCGTCCTGGCCTGGTTGAAGGATAACGATCGATGAGCGAATGGCCGTACCCGGCTCCGGCGGATGACGGAGGGGCAATACATCTGGTCTCGGGCGCGCCGTTGCCTGATTTCGAACTTCCTACGACAACGGGTGACCGGCTGTCGCTGGCGCGGGTGAGTGGGCTCAGCATCGTGTTTGTCTATCCGTGGACCGGAAAGCCCGGTGGGGCCAATCCCCCCGGTTGGGATCGAATCCCCGGCGCGCATGGATCGACGCCAGAGGCGCAGGGCTTCCAGATGCTTGCGGAGGACTTTCAAGCGCGCGGTATTCAGATCCTCGGGCTCAGCACACAGTCGCGCGATTGGCAGCGGGAGTTTGCGTCGCGGATTGGCTTGACCTATCCGCTGCTCAGTGATGCGGAGTTCAAGGTGGCGGACGCGCTGCGGCTGCCGCGGTTCGAGGCCGGAGGTGAGACCTACCTCAAACGGCTGACGCTGATGTGCGCCGATGGTCAAATCGTGCGCACGTTTTATCCGGTGCATCCGCCGGACCGGCACGCTGCTGATCTCTTGGCGATGCTCTAACGCGCGTCCGGCTACATGACGTCGCCGACGACGTCTTCGGCCGAGTAGCCGAGTTTCTCCAGTCCTTCTTCGAGATAGTCGGCGAGTAGGGGCATGCCGAGCAGATACTTGGAGGTGGCGTTGGCGCGCTCGGAGCGCGCGGTCTCCATGGCTTCGGTGAATTCTTCGGCCTCAAAGGTGCCGCGACCAACCCATGCGAGGGCCACGAGGGCTGCCTGTTCGTCATCGTTGAGAGCGCCGATGAAACCGGCCAGTTCGTCCGCTGTTGGATCATCGGCGAAGTCTTCGAGGATTGCGGCGGGGTCTTCCTCGGCGTCGCCCTCATCGGTGGTGTCGTTCCAGGCTCCGACCTTGGCGCCGTATTCGCGGGCCTTGACGATCACGTGGCCGACCTTTTCAGGTGCAATGCCAAAATCTGTAACTGGTTCCGATGACTCGTGGCGTTTCATGGGCGCTTCCTCGACCTCGCTTTTGAGACGCTAACATGCCGGATGTGTTCTGCACACGATGTGGCGTGGATCAAAAATTCAGGTGTGGCCAATGCTGGCCCGGATGGCGTGGAACACCGAATGAAACATGGTTTCGGTTAAGCGGCCGGTGTTGGTGTTGTAGCGCGAGCAGTGAAAGCTATCAAAAAGGGATAGGCCTGGGCCAATGGAATGTCGCGCGCCATGCGCAAATGGGTGAGCAGATTTTTTCAGGCTGAGCGTCGAGAGCGTCTGATCGTGAGCGATGCGGCCGAGGGCGAGGATGGCGCGCAGGTTGGGTAGAGCGGCGAGGCGGGCCGCGAAGTAGGGCCGGCACGTCGCGATCTCTTCGGGTGTGGGTTTGTTTTCGGGCGGGACGCAGCGAACGGCATTGGTGATCATGCAGTCAACGAGGGTCAGGCCATCGGCGGGATCGGCTCTGTAGGTTCCCTGGGCGAAGCCGTAGCTGAGAAGCGTGCTGTAGAGTAATTCGCCTGCGTAATCGCCGGTGAAGGGCCGGCCGGTGCGATTGGCGCCTTTCAAACCGGGGGCGAGGCCGACGATGAGCAGGCGCGCGTCGTCGCGTCCGAATGATGGAACCGGCGCATTAAACCACACCGGCTCTGCCTTGCGGTGGTGATCAAGGAAGGCCGCCAAGCGTGGACACCGGCGGCAGTCGCAGGGTGCCTCGGGTGTAAAACCCCGGGACTCGGCCGGCGAGCGCGCGACGTCGATGCTGGTGGGGCGGCGTGGCATGACCTGTCATGCCACGCCGAGCGCCCTCTTACACTTCTTCTTCAGAGACATCGTAGTCTTGGAATGATGTCCGTGGGCTGGCCGGAGCCGTGCTCGAGGGCCGGCTGCCACTGTAGGCGCGAGGTTCGCGGGCCGGCCGGGCGGCGGGGTCGCGTCCGATAACAGTTTCCAAGTCGGCAAGGTCAATGAATTGATCGGACTGGCGGCGGAGTTCGTCGGCGACCATCGGTTGTTGGGTTTGAAGGGTAGAGACGACGCTGACGCGCTTGCCGCGCTGCTGGAGGGCTACGACCAGAGGGCGGAAGTCGCCGTCGCCGGAGAATAGAACGATGTGATCAAGGTTATCGGCCAAACGCATCGCATCGACGGCGAGATCGATGTCCATGTTGCCTTTGATTTTACGGCGGCCGCTTGCATCGGTGAATTCGCGCGCCGGCTTGGTCACCATCGTGAAGCCGTTGTAGTCGAGCCAATCGATGAGCGGGCGGATGGAGGAGTATTCCTGGTCTTCGACGAGGGCGGTATAATAGAGCGCCCGAATGAGTTGGCACTTGCCGCGGAAGTGCGTGAGTAGACGCTTATAGTCGATGTCAAAACCAAGCGCCTTGGATGTCGCGTACAGGTTTGCGCCATCGATGAACAAGGCAACTCGTTCGTTCTGGTAGAAATGCATTATCGCCGTACCTCTCGCGCGCGTTGCGCGCACTTGCTGTTGTGCTATTTTTTTGTTTGTCGTCGATAGGGCTGCCGCGGCATTCTAATGTCCGACATCACCGTTTGAGTGACCGATTGAACGGACGCCAAATCCATAGCCGATCACAGTCTCACCATTAACCCCTATAGGCCAACAAGTCCGGCGTGGCGAGTTTCTTTTATTCCTGTGAGGAATTAATTGTATCAATCCTAATGACTTACTCCGTATAGGCACAGAATGAGCGCTCTCGATTTACCCGGAGCAATCGTCCTTTGACTTGCGGGCGAGGTCAGCCTGTGGCAATAGCCTTGCACGTGGCTGGCGGGCATCCGCGCGGCCCTTTGTCTGTTTCCAAAATGACTACGTTGGACGACCCGGCTAAGTATTCTGCTGGCTGCAAGATCTGGGCGACAACGATCCGCCGCAGATTTTGTTCCGTGAAACCCAAACCTCGAGGACTTACTCAGGATGGCTCGCGTTACCGTCGAAGATTGTGTCGATAAGGTTCAGAACCGGTTCGAACTCGTGCTTCTGGCCGCGCATCGGGCGCGCAGCATTGCCAATGGCAGCCCGGTGACTATCGATCAGGAAAACGACAAAAATCCCGTGATTGCGCTGCGTGAGATCGCCGAGCAGGCCATTCCCCCAGACGACATGCGTGAGAGCCTGATCCACTCGATCCAGAAGAACGTGGAAGTCGATGAGCCGGAAGCGGGCGCTGCGCCTCTTCTGGCCATTGAGCGGCGCTCTCCCATTCTCGGTCGCGACGATCCGTCGAGCGATATGCAGGTCGACGTCATGACGGAAGAGCAGTTGTTGCGCGGACTGGAAAGCATGACGCCGTCGGAGCCGTCGTCGGCTGGGACGGGGCCGGCCAATCCGCGCGAGCGCGGCCGTTAAACCTTCCGCCGGGGCCCTACAACTCCGGCTTCTTTCATGATAATCGCCGCGCGCACGCCTTATAAAAGGTTTGCCGCGGCGTTTTCGTTTAAGCTCCTGCCCACGGCTATCCGAGGACCCATTCGCCGCCATGATGCGCCAATACGAACTCGTTGAACGAGTTCAGAAGTACGATCCGAAAGCCAGCGAGGCGCTGCTAAACCGCGCCTATGTCTATGCCATGAAAGCGCACGGGCATCAAAAGCGCGCATCGGGCGACCCGTATTTTTCGCATCCGCTCGAAGTGGCGGCCATTCTGACGGACTTGAAGCTCGACGACGCGACTGTGGCGACGGCGCTGCTGCACGATGTGATCGAGGATACGGATGCGACGCGGGCCGAGATCGATCAGTTGTTCGGGCCGGAAATCGGGGCGCTGGTCGATGGGCTCACCAAGATCAAGCGGCTCGATCTGGTCTCCAAGCAGACCGAGCAGGCGGAGAATTTTCGCAAACTGTTGATTGCCATTTCAACCGATATTCGCGTGCTGCTCGTGAAGCTCGCCGACCGGCTGCATAATATGCGCACGCTGGAGCACATGAAGCCGGGCAGCCGGCAGCGCATTTCGGAAGAGACGCTCGATATTTATGCGCCTCTGTCGGGGCGCATGGGCATGCAGGCGATCCGCGACGAGCTTGAGGATCATGCGTTTCGTTGGTTGCATCCGGACGCCTACAAGGCGGTGACCGACAAGCTCGTGGAATTGAGGGCGAAGAATGAAGGGCTGGTCGAGGACATCGAAGGCGCGCTGACGGCCAAGTTGGTGGAAGCCGGGATAGACGCCAGTGTGTCGGGGCGGGAAAAGAAGCCGTATTCGATCTGGCGGAAGATGACGAACAAGCAGATTTCGCTGGAGCAGCTGTCGGACATCTATGCGTTCCGGCTGACGACGAAGGATATCGCGGACTGCTATCGCGTGCTGGGCGTGGCGCACACGACGTGGCGGGCGGTGCCGGGGCGGTTCAAGGACTACATTTCGACGCCGAAGCAGAACAATTACCAATCGATCCACACCACCGTGGTGGGCCCGCGTCATCAGCGCGTGGAATTGCAGATTCGCACGCAGCTCATGCATCAGGTGGCCGAGTACGGTGTGGCCGCACACGCGCTGTATAAAGATATGACCAAAGGGGCGATTGCTGCCGGCTCCATGACGTCGCTCGACGACAAGGAGCATGGGCCGTACGTGTGGCTGAGGCGGATGGTCGAGACGTTGCTGGAGGGATCGAATCCGGAAGAGTTTTTGGAGCACACGAAGCTCGAGCTGTTCCAGGATCAGGTGTTTTGTTTCTCGCCGAAGGGCCGTCTAATCGCTCTGCCGCGTGGGGCGACGCCGCTCGACTTTGCTTATGCGGTGCATACAGACGTCGGAAACGCGGCGGTGGGGGCGTACGTCAACGGCCGCCATGTGCCGATCGACACGCGGCTGCGGAATGGTGATGAGGTCGAAATTAGAACGTCGAAGGGGCACGTGCCGCCGGCGGCCTGGGAAAGTTTGTGTGTGACAGGGCGGGCGCAAAGCGCGATCCGGCGGGCAGCGCGGGAGGCTGTGCGGCGACAGTACGTGGAGTTGGGACGACGGCTGGCCATGGCGGCGTTTGAGGCCGCGCATGTGGCTTATTCGGACGATGCTGTTAAGCGCGTTCTTTCGAAGTTTCCGCAGAAGTCGATCGATGAGTTGCTGGCGGCCGTTGCACGCGGTGAGTTGCCGGCTGGCGATGTTTTGAAGGCGGTTTCGCCGGAGGCTGTGCAGGCGGCTGCGACGCAGAGCGTTCTGGAAAACCCGCTCAAGGGTTGGCTGGATCTGACGAAGGTCTCAGGGTTGCGCGTCAGGGCGCCCGCGCCTGGAGCGCCGACGGGGCAGCCGTCGTCGGCCATTGCGCTGCGCGGTTTGAAAGACGATGTGCCGGTGATCTTCGAGGAGGGCGGGGCTGTGCCGGGGGACCGGATCGTCGGCGTGCTTGAGCCGGGCACGGGTATCCGGATTTTCCAGATCCATTCGCCGCGATTGCAAGCCTACGAGCACCAGCGCTGGATCGATATGTCTTGGGACATCGATGCGGAGAAGCAGGAGCGGTTCCCGGCTAAGCTGAGTGTGACCGCTCCGAACCGGCCCGGCACGTTGGCTGCGATTGCGGATGTGATCGGCGGGGCCGGCGGCAATATCGACAACCTTAAAATGATCCGGCGCGCGTCCGATTTCACGGAATTGCGTATCGAGCTGGAGGTGTTCGACTTGGCGCATCTCAATCGAATTATCGGGGGGTTGCGGCAGACCGACATCGTGAGCACGGTTGACCGCGTTTTCGAGTAGGCCCGGCTGGTGGTGTTGCCGCTGGAAGAGTGATTGAACGACAGGGATCGTCATGGGCAGTCCGCACGACAGTTCAAATTTTTTACGCCTCGGCGTCAACATCGACCATGTGGCCACGATCCGGAATGCGCGTGGTGGACGGCATCCCGATCCGCTGCGAGCGGCGCATCTGGCCGTGGAAGCGGGGGCTGACGGGATCACGGCGCATTTGCGGGAAGACCGGCGGCATATTTCCGATCGCGACATCGCGCGGCTGAAGTCGGAACTGACGCGCCCGCTCAATCTAGAAATGGCGGCGACGGACGAGATGCTGGCGATCGCATTGCGGCATGTTCCCAATGCCTGCTGTCTGGTGCCGGAGCGGCGCGAAGAGCGGACGACCGAAGGTGGCCTCGATGTCGTTCGTGCCGGGGAGCCGCTCAAGAAGATTGTGCAAAGCCTGCGCGATGCGGGCATCCGCGTGTCGCTGTTCATTGAAGCCGATGCGCGCGCGATTGAAGCGTCCGCGCTGATCGGCGCCGACATTGTCGAACTGCATACGGGTCAGTATTGCGAAAGGGCGTTGGACGATGACGCCAAGGGCATCGCCAAGGAAGTCGAGCGGTTGCGCAAGGCGGCGGCTCTTGCCGACCAAGCCGGGCTCGAGGTTCATGCGGGACATGGGTTGACCTACAATACGGTGGCGGCGGTGGCGCGTATGCCGCAAATTGTGGAACTCAACATTGGCCACTTCCTCATCGGAGAGGCGATCTTCGGGGGGCTGCATTCAGCCATCCGGCATATGCGGACGTTGATGGATCAGGCGCGTGCCGAGCCGAAGCGTCCAATGGCTGCGCAATGATCATTGGGATCGGAAACGATATCATCGACATCCGGCGGGTCGAGAAGACGCTGGCTCGGTTCGGGGACCGGTTCGTGTCGCGGGTGTTTACCGATATCGAGCGGGCAAAATCCGACCGCCGGGCTCAGCGCGCCGCCTCCTATGCAAAGCGGTTTGCTGCGAAGGAAGCGTGTGCGAAGGCCTTGGGGACGGGGTTGCGGCAGGGTGTTTACTGGCGCGACATGGGCGTCGTTAATCTGCCAAGTGGACGGCCAACCTTAAAATTAACGGGCGGAGCTGCGGCCCATTTGGCGTTGCTGACACCGGATGGCTACGACGCACGCATCGATTTGACAATAACAGATGATTATCCGTTGGCGGAAGCCGTTGTAATCATTTCCTGTCTTGCGACCAAGGTCGAGCAACGAGGCTAATGCTGGCGGGTCAGCCGGGAGAATGCCTCGATTTGCGCAGAGAACAGCGAAAAGGTATAGCGGGCCCCTGATTTACGCGCTTGGCCGGACCGGAGAGCTCACGGGGGGGCTTATCGGCCGGCGGCATTGGAGAGAACATGGCGTCCAATTCGAATGCGCGGTCGTCGCGCTACTACGGGATGCGGGATACCATTGTGGTGGTCCTGCAGGCCTTGGCGATCGCACTGTTCGTGCGCGTGTTTTTCTACCAGCCGTTCAACATCCCGTCGGGATCGATGAAAGAGACGCTGCTGGTTGGCGATTACCTCTTCGTGTCAAAGCTCTCCTACGGCTACAGCAAATACTCTTTCCCATTTTCGCCAAACCTTTTTTCCGGCCGGTTTTTTGCATCCGAGCCGGAGCGCGGTGATGTGGCGGTGTTCAAGCTGCCGCGGGACAACTCGACCGATTACATCAAGCGCGTGATCGGACTGCCAGGTGATGAAATCGAAATGCGCGGCGGACAACTGGTGATCAATGGAACGCCAGTGCCGAAAGTGGCTAAGGGTGTCTCTGCGACGGTGGACGACGACGGGATGCCGATTGAAATTCCCTCGTTCACAGAAACGCTGCCGAATGGTGTGGTCTACACCGTGCTCGACGCGCAACAGAACGGGCCGTTCGATACCGTCGGACCCTACAAGGTGCCGGCAGGTCACTATTTCATGATGGGCGACAACCGGGACAACTCGACGGACAGCCGGGCGCGGAGCCAGGTGGGCTACGTGCCGTTTGAAAATTTTGTCGGGCGGGCAGAGATCATTTTCTTCTCGGCCGCCGTGGATGAGCCCGACGCGCTGAACTGGACAAGCCCGTGGACATGGCCGTTCGATGTGCGCTGGAGCCGGTTCTTCAATCTCGTGCGCTGACGGGGCCCTGGTGTTCAAGGCCCGCAGATACAAGGATCTCGAGCAGAGGCTCGGTTACAAGTTCAAGCGCGAACAGTCTTTGGAGTGCGCATTGACGCACGCGAGCGTGCGTGGAGGCAAGCCCGTCCGGGCCGACAACGAGCGGCTGGAATTTGTCGGGGATCGCGTTCTGGGATTGGCGATCGCGGGGTTCTTGAACGCCACGTTTCCGTTGGCGAAAGAGGGCGAGCTGGCGCGGCGCTACAATAGCCTTGTTCGCGGCGAGACGTGCGCCCGCATCGGGCGTGATTTGGGGATCGGTCCGCGGCTTGTCTTGTCGGATGCGGAAGCATCAAGCGGTGGACGTGATAAGGATACGATCCTGGCGGATGCGGTCGAGGCCATTTTGGGTGCGATCTATGTCGAGGCCGGGTTCGATACGGCGCGGGATGTGGTTTTGCGGTTGTGGTCGCCGCTGTTGACGGATCAGAAGCCGCAAATGGTGGCGGCCGATCCCAAAACGGCTCTGCAAGAGTGGGCGCAGGGACGCGGATTGAGCCTGCCGCAGTATTCGGTGGTTTCGCGCGAGGGCCCGGATCATGCGCCGATGTTCACGGCGGAAGTTCGGATCAAGTCGCTTGAGCCGTCGCGGGGCGAAGGGGCCTCGAAGCGGCTGGCAGAGCAAGCGGCGGCGTCGAGTTTGTTGGAGCGTGAAGGCGTGATCGAACGGAGCGGACATGGTTGAGGATGGCAGTCAGCCGGGCGGCGAGGGTGGACCGGAGCCAACGCGCTGCGGTTTTGTCGCTGTGATTGGCGTGCCGAACGCGGGCAAGTCGACGCTCGTCAACCAGATGGTGGGCGCCAAGGTGTCGATCGTCTCTCATAAAGTGCAGACGACGCGGGTGCCGCTGCGCGGGATTGCGCTGGAGGGGAAAAGCCAGCTCGTTTTCATCGACACACCAGGAATCTTCAGTCCAAAGCGGCGGCTTGACCGGGCGATGGTTCAGGCGGCGTGGGGCGGGGCGCACGATGCCGACATCGTGGTGATGCTCGTCGACGCTGCGAAGGGTGTTGATGAGGATTTGGAGCGCATTCTGGCAAAGCTCTCGGAAGCGCCGCATCCAAAAATTCTGGTGCTCAACAAGGTGGACCGGGTGAGCGACAAGGATCGCTTGTTGCCGTTGATTGCGAGGCTGTCGGAGAAGCAGACTTTCGACCGGGTTTTTCTGATCTCGGCTCTGGATGGCAGCGGAGTGGCGGATCTGAAACGCTATCTGGCCGAGCGGATGCCGCTAGGGCCGTGGCACTATCCGGAAGATGAGATCTCAGACGCGCCGCTGCGGATGCTGGCCTCGGAACTGACGCGGGAGAAGATCTACGAGTATTTGCACGAAGAACTGCCGTATTCGACGACCGTGGAGACGACCGACTGGAAAGCGTTCAAGAACGGGTCGGTGAGGATCGAACAGACGATCTACGTCGAGCGGGATAGCCAGAAGGCAATCGTGCTCGGCAACAAGGGACAGACGATCAAGCGGATATCGAGTTCATCGCGCAACGAACTGGCGAAGATCCTCGAACATGATGTGCACCTCTTCCTGTTCGTGAAGGTGCGCGAGAACTGGGGCAGCGATCCGGAGCGGTATCGCGAGATGGGCCTCGACTTCCCGAAGGAGTAAGCGCGGCTTGCATCCACGGTCCGCTGCCGGGTAAGGCTCGCTTATGGAATGGTCGGACGAAGCAATCATCCTCAGTGTACGGACCCACGGTGAGACGGCGGCTGTGGTCGATCTGTTCACGCGGTCGCATGGGCGGCACGCGGGGTTGGTGCATGGCGGACGCTCGCGCAAGGCACGCCCGACGCTTCAAATGGGCAACCACGTCGATGCAACGTGGAAGGCGCGGTTGTCTGAGCATCTGGGGCATATGACGGTTGAGTTGCGGCGCGGGTATGCCGCGTCCGCGATGGAGGATGCGGCGGCGCTGTCGGGGATGACGTCGATGTGTGCATTAGCGCGGCTGTTGCCCGAGCGCGATCCGCATCCGGCGCTCTACGAGGTGACCCTGTTCGTTTTGAGCTTTCTTGATGATCCCACCGTTTGGCCGGCGCTGATGGTGCGCTGGGAATTGGCGCTGTTGCAGGAATTGGGTTTCGGTCTGGATTTGTCGGCGTGCGCGGCGACGGGGGGGAACGATCAGCTGATCTATGTCTCGCCGAAGTCGGGGCGAGCGGTGTCGGCGTCGGCGGGTGAACCTTATAAGGATCGTTTGCTGGCGCTGCCGCAGTTTCTGACTTCGGCGCGCGATCGGCATGCAACGCGCGAAGACGTCGAGGCGGGGTTTGCGCTCACGGGATTTTTTCTGGAGCAGCGCGTGTTGGCGCCCAAGGGCGACACGTTGCCGGAGCCGCGCTCGCGGATCATGACGCATATCGAGCGGTCGTAGACTTTCAATCCAGCGTGGCGCGCTTGGAGAGTTCGACCTTGAGCCCAGCTTTGGTATCCGATTTGAGAGTGTAGACGGTCTGATCGGCGGCTTGGAAACTGGCTGCGACCTTTTTGGGGCCAGCTTTGATGAAATCGAGCGCGCCCGGTGTGCAGGCGGTATGGGTCACGCTCATTGAGGGGCTCAAGTCATGTGTTTCGCCGCTGAAGGTATAGGCGACGGGGACGCCGGAGGCGTTGGCGATCTGGAAGGTGAATTTTTCCGACTGGGGCCGGCCGAAGACCTGCACGGTGATGTACTTGGGATTTTTGTCGGGTGCCTGGACCACGCCGACGCCGATTTCTGTGTAATGGGGTCCGAGTAGGTTCTCCTTGTGCCCGGGTGAATTGATCCAGCCTTCGAGCGTTTGTTGGGCTAACGCCTTCGTTTCGAAGCCGCGGCTGTCGAGGTTCATGGCGAGGTTTTCGCCGATAGAGCACCACTGGTAGCCGGAGGAGGAGGCGCGGGTTCCGACGTCGCGGTTGTCGGCGGTGTGGGAGAAGGCGTTGTTCTTGGCCAGATAGGTGGCGTAGGCGCGGGCGGTTTTGGACAGCGCGGGGCTCGCCGTCACTTGCCCGAGCCTATTCTCGCGCCGAAAAGCGTTGGTCATGTCGATCACGACCTGTTCGACGGCTGGAATGTCGGGCAGCGGCATGGCTGGCTTGGTCTCTCCGGTTGTGGTGCAAGGCTACCGAAACGCGAACAAGTTGGCAAAATTCGGCTGTTGAAGGCGCAACCATTGGGGACATGTGGCGGCCCGGCACTTGAGGGGCGGGGCTCAGTCCAGTAACCACGGCACATGACAAAACATTCGATTCCGTCGTCCGGGGAAGGCCCCATCGAGCCCGTCAATCTCAAGGACGCGCTCGAGGAACGCTATCTCGCCTACGCGCTCTCGACCATCATGCACCGGGCGTTGCCCGATGTGCGCGACGGGTTGAAGCCGGTGCACCGGCGTATTCTTTACGCGATGCGGCAGCTGGGGCTTGACCCCGAAGGCGGGTATCGCAAGTGCGCGAAGATCGTCGGCGAGACGATGGGCAACTACCATCCGCACGGCAACCAGGCGATCTATGACGCATTGGCGCGGTTGGCGCAGGACTTTGCGGTGCGTTATCCGCTGGTCGACGGGCAGGGCAACTTCGGCAACATCGACGGCGATAATCCGGCAGCCGATCGCTACACGGAAGCGCGGCTGACGCCGGTTGCAGCCGATCTTCTGGATGGTATCGACGAGGACACGGTTGAGTTCCGCCCGAACTACGATGGGCGCGAGCAGGAGCCGTCGGTCCTGCCGGCAGCGTTCCCAAATCTGCTGGCGAACGGATCGGCCGGGATCGCGGTCGGCATGGCGACGAACATTCCGCCGCACAACGCGGACGAATTGTGCGCGGCGCTATTGTACCTCATCAAGCACCCGAACGCGACGGTGGAGAAACTGGTCGAGTTTGTTCCGGGGCCGGATTTTCCGACGGGTGGCGTGATCGTGGAGCCGCGTGCGGAAATCTTGGAAGCCTATCGCACGGGGCGTGGCGGGTTCCGGTTGCGCGCGAAGTGGGAGAAGGAAGAGACGGGGCGCGGTGGCTATCAGATCGTTGTGACCGAGATCCCGTATCAGGTGCAGAAGGCCAAGCTTGTCGAGAAGATCGCCGAGCTGATGACGGAGAAGAAGCTGCCGCTTCTTGGCGACGTCCGGGACGAGAGCGCGGAGGAAGTGCGCCTCGTTCTGGAACCGAAGGTGCGCACGATCGATCCGATGCTGCTGATGGAAAGCATGTTCCGGGCGACGGAATTGGAATTGCGCTTCGGCCTCAACATGAATGTGCTTTCGGCCGGGCAGATCCCGAATGTGCTGGGATTGAAGGATGTTCTGAAGCAGTGGCTCGAACATCGCGTCGACGTTCTCGTCAGGCGGTCGGAGTATCGCCTCAAGAAAATCGAGCATCGGCTGGAAGTGCTCGACGGATATCTGATTGCGTATTTGAACATTGACGAGGTGATCCGAATCGTCCGGTTCGAGGATGAGCCGAAGAAGACGCTCATTGCACGTTTTAAGCTGACGGACGTGCAGGCCGAAGCGATCCTGAACCTGCGCTTGAAGAGCTTGTCGAAGCTTGAAGAGGTCCAGATCAGGGCCGAGCACGATAAGCTGTCGAAGGAAAAGCGGCAGCTGCAGCAGCTCTTGAAATCGGATGAGTTGCAGTGGGAGCGCATTTCGGACGAGGTGAAGGCGACGCGCGAGCGCTATTCGAAGAAGACGGAGTTGGGGCGGCGCCGGTCGTCGTTCGCCGACGCGCCCGAGATTGCCATCGATCTCGAGGAGGCGCTGACGGAGAAGGAGCCGATCACCGTTATTCTATCCGAGAAGGGATGGATCCGCGCGATGAAGGGGCACCAGGACGATCTGTCGAAACTGGAGTTCAAGCAGGGCGATGGGTTGAAGCAGTCGATCAAGGCGATGACAACCGACAAGCTCATCCTGTTTGCGACGAATGGGCGGTTCTATACGCTGGATGCCGGCCAGTTGCCGGGCGGGCGGGGGCACGGCGAGCCTGTGCGGCTGATGGTTGATCTGGAAGAGAACCACGATTTCGTTGAGCTGTTCGTGCATGATCCGTCGCGCAAGCTGATTGTGGCGTCGAGCGGGGGTTATGGTTTCCTCGTCGCGGAAGAAGAAGTGATTGCCTCGACGCGCAAGGGGAAACAAATCCTCAACGTTGCGGATGACGAGGAAGCCGCTGTCGTCGTGCCGGCGGACGGCGATATGGTCGCTGTGGTGGGCGAGAACCGCAAGCTGCTCATCTTCAAGCTTGAGGATGTGAACGAAATGGCGCGTGGCAAGGGGACGATCCTGCAGCGCTTTAAGGATGGCGGGCTGTCGGACATCCGGGTGTTCAATAAGAAGGCGGGCCTGACATGGCTCGATAGCGCCGGGCGGACGTTCACGCTGCCGTGGAGCGACCTCAAGGAGTGGGCCGGCGAGCGGGCGCAATCTGGCCATATGGTTCCGAAGGGGTTCCCGCGGTCGAACAAATTCGGGCCGGCGTTCTAACCGGGGCTGCCGCTGTGACCGGGATGTCTGCGCACTGAAAAGGATGAGAGTTTTCCGAGCGCTGCCCTTGTCAGTTTGACGGGGGCTCGCTACGAAACTGTCATGGGTGCGTGGACGGGATGTTATGTCTTCATTGGGCGTGGGTTGCTCGCGGCGGTCGCGGCCGCCGGGATGATGGCGGCTATCACGGCCGCTCCCGCGCAGGAGGTTGTTCCCGAGGGACCCGTTTCCACGCCGCCGGCCGCCTCTGAGGCCGCCACACCCGCTGCGTGCACGAAGGCGGATTTCGAAACGGTGGTCGATCAGTCGGCGGGCGCCTTACGCGATCTGAATATTCAGAACCGGCCGCGTTTTCAGGAAAAGCTGCGCGCATTGCGAACGAAAAAGAACTGGACCGAAGATCAGTTCTTAAAAGAGGCTGTGCCGTACGTGAAAGACAATGCGATCGACTCGTTCGATCGCACGACGAACGAGCTCCTCAACAAGATCGCATCCATGGGGGACGAGGGCAGCGCGTCGGCCACGCCCGACTGTGGGCTTTATCAGGTCCTGCGCGGACACATGGATCAGCTGCTCAACACGCAAAATGCCAAGTGGGCCTACATGTTCCAGAAGATCGACGCGGAGTTGGGGGAGTAACTTCGCTCTACACCCGTTCCCAGCCGTTGGGGCCTAAGCGTTCTTGGGGGAGGAAGCGGGTTTTGTAGTCCATCTTGCGTGAGCCATCGATCCAGTAGCCGAGATAGACGTAGGGCAGGCCGAGGCTGCGGGCGTATTCGATGGTCTCAAGGATCATGTAGGTGCCGAGACCGCGACGGGCTTCGGTCGGTTCATAGAACGAATAGACCATTGAGATGCCGTCTGAGAGGCGGTCGCAGAGCGCGGAGGCAGCCAGGGGCCAGCGCTGCGGGTCGGTGAGGTGTGGCGTGTCAGCCGGCTTGATGCGGTACTCTGTGATCGCGGTTTCAATCACGCTTTCTTCGACCATCAGCGCATAGTCGAGCGCGCTCATGTCGGCCATGCCGCCGTCGGCGTGGCGGGCGTCGATATAGCGGCGGAAGAGGCTGAATTGTTCGGACGACGGCTGGGATGGGACGCGGCGGGACGCGATGTCGATGTTGTCGCTGATCACGCGGCGCATCGAGGTTGTTGGGCGGAATTCATCGACAATGACGCGCACCGATACGCAGGCGTGGCACCCTTCGCAGTAGGGCATGTAGGCGATGTTCTGGCTGCGACGGAAACCGCCGCGCAGAAGATTGTCGACGAGGGCCGGCTGCTTGTCGGCGGTGAGATGGGTGAAGAGTTTGCGCTCCAGCCGTCCCTGAAGATAGGGGCAAGGTTGGGCTGCGGTGACATAGAACTCGGGGAAATGCTTTCGCTGCTCGCTCATCGCCCGTCCTTAACGTCATGCCGGCCGGCGGCTCTGGTCCAAACTTGCTCACGAACCGGGAGGGTCGTCTCGGCTATGGGATGATACGTGAGCCAGGGCGGCATTCAAGCCGAACATGGCAACAGGTGTATGTGCCGAATTCGAATGTCCTTCAGAATACGGTGTTAATTGGCGGTTGCTGCGCGATGGTCATTCGTCGCGCTTCATTAGTCCGGCGGCTGCGGGCGGCGGTGCCGAGGACCGGCGCGGCGGCGTGCGCTCGTTGCCTG
>JALHQM010000020.1:34059-37036 GCA_022841965.1 Hyphomicrobium sp.
GACGGGCCCGTTCTCGCGATCAACGGGCGGGCGAGATCGCCGAGGTTTCAAGGGCTGGGTCAATCGAGGCGTGGGTCAACCAGGCCATGGAGCCAACACCCAACGTTAGAATGAACAATCCGAGCAAGGCGCGGCGGAGGGCCCATTTGGCATCGAGCAGACGAGGGGTCGTCGTGACGGCGGTGGGGTTGTTCAGTTCGGTCATGATTGCGCGTGGTCCCCTCGTGCCTTCACGCGCGCCAACTGACTTGGCTGTGCTGCGCGCCGGCGAATGTCTTGATTGTGAAAATGTCGAACGTGGGTGACTGCGAGGCGTTCACCGCGGCTGGCCTTCTCCCGTCAAGGCCTCACCGCGGAGCCGAAAGCCCCCATCGCGTACTTTTGGAAGAGCCAGCCTTGGGGGTCAAGGGATCGCCGGGGGCATAACTGTTTCTAATGGAATGCGTGGTGCGGCGGCCACGTTTGGCGGGAGGTTCTGTCCTCACGATTGGCGTTTCAGACGGCCGCCGAAGGCGAGAATGGCGGCGAGGGGGATGGCGAGGCCGAGGATGACGGCGATGACGACCAGGGCCGGGAGTTCGGCGTAGTTGCCGCGTTCGACGACAAAGACTTGGTTCAGATATTTGGTCGCGAGCTGGCCGGCGATAAGGGCCAAGTTCAGGAACGAGGCCATCAGCGCGAACCAGACGGCGCGCTTGGCGGGTGGGGCGTAGATGGCAATGAGGGTGAGGAGGGGGACCATGCTGAGTTGTGCCAGGGGAGAGGCGGCGGCTGCGTCGATGACGGCGATCGTGCGGGCGCCGAAGCCGAACGTTTCCTGCGTCCAAAGGTCTGCGCGATAGACGAGGAGTAGATTTGGGATGGACAGGATGCCGCCGAGGATTGTCAGCCAGAGGAGAACGCGGGCGACGGGGAGGCGCGTGATGGCATCGGAGAGGAGCCATGCAGCGATGAGGGCGATGGCGGCGCCAATTTGACCGAGGATGCCGTAGAAGGCTTCGTCGAAGCCGAGCATATCGATGGTGAACCAGCGGTAGCCTTCGCCGATGCCGGGGGTGGCGCGGAAGAAAAAGATGATAAGGGCGGCGTAAAGGATCTTCAGGCGCGTGTTGGGATCGATGTCGCTGGTGACGTGACTGAGCATCGTGACAATGACGGCGAGCGACAGCAGGAACGTGATTTCCTGGGCGTAGGGGATTTCGTTGTAGCCGATCACAACGATCAGCGCGCCAAAGGCAAGGCCGCCGCCGAGAATGCGCCAGTCTGTGGGGCGGCTTTCACTGGTTTCGAGGCGGACGAATAGCGCACCGCTGGCGGAGATTGCGGGGATCACGAGACCGATGAGGAAGACGGTTTCGTAGGGGAGCACGTTGGCGAGATAGCCGGCGAGACCCGCGACTGAGAGGGCGCCGAAGGACAGGGCGAGACGGCCGAGGATCTGGACCATGCCGAGGTCTTGATCGATTTCGGATTGCGGGCGCGGTGTTCCGTCGGGTTCGAGGCGGGGGACGACTTCGGTGCTCATGGCGTCGGCCACGACATCTTGCAAGACGACGCCGATGACGGTGACGATCTGGGCGATGATGTAAAGCTGTTCGGGTGGGGCGAAGGTGAGCCACTTGCCAGCAGCACCGGCGAGCAGGAGGAGGCCTGTTGCGATGAGGGAGGCGCCGAGGAAGACGTATCCGCGGCGGCGGGAGCCCAGCAGGGGAACGGTATCGACGAGTTCGCCGAAGATCATTTTGACGGCCCAAGGCAGCGTCAGCCAGACGCCGAGTTGGGCCAGGGCTGCGGGCGAGAGTGTGAGTTCCTTCTTGACCCAGAAGCTGTCGGCCACCGCGATGATGCCGAGCGCGCCATAGGCGAAATAGACCATCAGAAGCGGCAGGTATTGCGGGCGAAAGGCGCGGATGGGCGCGAGGAGGGCGCGGGTCAGACGGTCGCGCACGCGGTCGCCGAGGGAGTTGGGCAGGGTCGTATCGGTCATGAGGGTCCGATGATGGGGGGGCCGGGGCTGGGGGAAGGGCTAGAGCAGGGGGCGGGCTTCGCGCGCCATTTCGAGGGTCGCAGCGTAGTCGACTTTGCCTGAGCCCAGAATGGGGATCTGTTGTGTCACGAGAAGGGCCTTGGGGACCCAGAGTTCGGCGAAGCCCTGGTCGCGGGCGTAGTCGGCAAGAGTTGCCTTATCGGCATCGGGTTTGTCGGTGACAAGGACGAGGCTTTCGCCGCGGCGAGGGTCTGGCAGCGAGACGCAGACGTGGGTGTTGTCTGGCCAGATCCCTGAGGCGAGTGCCTCGATCGCGGCGAGCGAGACCATCTCGCCGCCGATTTTGGCGAAGCGTTTGGCGCGGCCGCGGATGTGGATGTAGCCGTCTTCGATGGTGACGATGTCGCCGGTGTCGTGCCAGCCGTCGGGCGGGGGGACGATGACGCCAGGCGCGTTGGCCAGAATATAGCCCGCCATGACGTTGGGGCCGCGCACGAGCAGGCGGCCGCCCTCCGCGATGCCTTCGACGGGGGTGAGACGACAGTCGATGCCGGGGAGCGCGCGTCCGACGCTGCCGGCCTGCTTCTGCGCTGGGAGATTGCAGGAGATGACGGGCGAGCATTCGGTAGCGCCGTATCCTTCGAGGATCTCGGTGCCGCTGCGCGCCCACAGCGCGCGGGTTTGATCTTTCACGCGCTCGGCGCCGGCCACGATGTAACGCAAGCTATCGGTATCGCCGTCATCGGCGGCGCGCGCGTAGCCTTGCAGGAAGGTGTCGGTGGAGAGGAGGAGTGTGGCTTTGGTTTCCTTGATGAGTTTGGGGATCTGCTTGTAGTGCAGGGGGCTCGGATAGAGGACGGCCTTCATACCGTTGAGAAGCGGCATGAGCGTGCCGGCGGTGAGGCCGAAAGAGTGGAACATCGGCAGCGGGTTCATGGCGACGTCGGCGGCGGACAAGACGCCGTGGGCGTGCGTGAAAATCTGAGTGGC
>JALHQM010000021.1:0-10092 GCA_022841965.1 Hyphomicrobium sp.
CTACGAATCTGGGGGTCAGAGGTTCGAATCCTTTCGGGCGCGCCAATATTTGCCTCACGCGCTGTGGCGCTCCGGCGGGGCGGGCTTTTCGCCCGGCGCCCCTTGGGCGCTGGAACGCTTTGCGTTCGGCTCCTTAATTCGATTGAAGCTTGTGCTTCAGGGGGTGCCTGATGATGCGGCGACGGTCATTTCGTTGCCGCGCCAGGTAAAGCGGTTACCCATGAAGCCTTGGACCCACAGGACGGGCAGGGCGAGGTCGCGGGCGAGCCAGGCCGCGAGGGACGTCAGGTTGAGATGCCAGCCGGCGGATTTGGCGAGGGCTGCTTCGGCGCCATACCAGACGGTCCAGAGAGCAGCGACAGTGGTGACTGGGTTCAGGCCGAGATTCGCGGCGGCGTAGGCGGCGGCGATGGATGGCGTGACACTACCGCTCAATATTTCCAGCATGTAGTAGGGGATGAACGTCGAGCGGCGGAGGCGCGCCCAGCGGACTTGACGCTGCCAGACTTGAGCGGCGGTCTTGCGACCCAGAGGCTGGGTGTATGGGCGATCGACGAGGCGGACGCGCTGGCCGCGCTGGCGGACGATTTTGGTGGCGGCGGCGTCTTCGGCGATTTCCAGGGCGAGTGCGCCGATGCCGCCGGCTTCATCGAGGTCCGATTTTCTCCACAGCATCGACTTTCCTTGCGCGAAGCCGAACCCAACGGCGTCGGCCGCGAGCTGCCAGCGGGCCTGATACGTGTTGAGAAAAGCGCATTCCAGTTCTGCCCAAGTGCCGTGGGGGTGACTGCCGACGGGCGGAGAGCAGACGAGACCGGTGCCTGGACGGAACGCTGCAAACATTTCGCCGATGTAGGTTGGCGGCATTAGGACATTGCTGTCGGCCATGATCACCCACGGCGTGGTGGCGGCGTTCCAGCCTTTGATCAGATTGTTGAGTTTGGGGTTGGGTGTGGAGCGGTCGTCGCCGAACAAAAGGCGAGACGGAATTTCTGGGTACTCGGCCATGAGTGCGCGCACCAATGGTACGACGGGGTCGTGTTCGCGAGCCGAGCAAAAGATGATTTCATAGTTGGGATGGTCGAGAAGAAACGTGGTGCGCAGAGTTGCTTCTTCGAAGGGGTCGATGCCGCAGACGGGGCGTAGGATTGTCACCGGGTCGGCGCGCCAGAGAGCGCGTGTGGGGGCGGGGCTCGATTTGCGCGTGCGCGCGATCGCGATGCCTACTGTCAGCAGGTGGAATAGCAGAGCGGTGGCTACAAATATCAATGCGGTGAGGGCAGTTGCGTCCATTGGGGCGGCGTCCTGAACCCGGCGTCGCGACGACCCGGTTTATGTCTTGCGCGTGAGCACGGCGTAGTCGGTGTATCCGCGGTGCATCCGATTGAACGTCAGGCCCAAGTCTTTGGTTGCCGCAACTTGGCGGCAGGCGTCTTCGAGATCGGGGCGCGGGGTCACGGTGTAGTGGTCAAGGAAAGCGAATAGGGCGCTCTTGAATGCGGTGGGCAGGCGGCCGCACTGTCCAAAGTCGACGATGTGCAGGCTGCCGCCTGGCGCGATGTGGGCGGCGCCGATTTCGAGGGCTTCTTGCCAAGCCGGGATCATCGACAAAGCGTAGGAGAAAACGACGCGGTCGAATTGGGGGACGCCGAGAGCCTGCTCGGCGGAGAACGCCGTCGCGTCGGCTTGGGCGACTTGAATGCGCTTCGCAAGGCCCTTGCGGTTGATCGATGCGCGGGCGGTGTCGAGCATCGCGTTGGAAACATCAACGCCGTAGATGCGCGCGTCGGGATAGCGTTGCGCTGTGCGGATGAGGTTCCATGCGGTGCCGCAGCCGATTTCAAGGACGGTCTGGCCGGGTGAGGGCTTGAGGTCCGCGATCAGGTGCTTGCGGCCGATGAGATAGTGGGTCCGCGTCATATCGTAGATGAAGCGCTGATAGCGGTAGTGCCGATCCATGCGCTCCGCGTCGGATGGGCGTGTCGACGTCATCAGGCGGTGTCCTTCAAGATGTAGAGGTGGAAGCCGCCGTAGATCGCCGAGCGATCACGGGCGACCCAGGCCTTTGATGCTTCGGCTTCATAGGTCCAGCGGTTGAGAATGGTGTCGGGGATGCGGCCGGGCAGGATGCTCTCCTCGCCGGCGGTGCGGAAGATCACGCGGGCGCCAGGGCGCGCTGTTCGGGTGATTTCCGTCCACAGTTCGGTGAGGACGGCGTCGTTCATCCAATCTTGGGCGTCGAGCAGAACGTAACGGTCGAGGTGCTGGGCTGGCAGGGCCTGCAATTGCTCGGTGTAGGAGATGTTGCGCATGTGGATGCGCGAGGCGCGAGACCGGATCGCCTCGTAGTTTTCGCGCTGGAGGTAGATCGGGAGGGGGCCCTGGCCGCCCGGCTCGTAGGCGTGGTTGAAGGCCTGCCAGGCGAAGTAATTGTCTTTGAGATCGAAGCCGCAGGCGAGGCGCGCTAAGCGTTCCTCGACGACTTCGTGCATGGGACGGCCGCCGGACAGCGCGTCGTACTGGGCCGGCGGGATGCCGAGGCCGAAGAGGGAAGAGCGCAAGTTCAGGATGGCTCGAACGGCGCGCTTTTCGAACAGGGGCTTTAATTCCCGTTCGTAGATTTCGCGCTGTTGCTCGATGCTTGTCGCGGTCAGCATGATGCGTGGGTCACGGCCGTAAAGTTTTGCGGCGAAGTGGCCGGCGGCGATGAAGCGGCCGAGGAGACCGTGACGATAAAAGCCGCGAGCGAAGCGCTCGATGTTGCGGCGGCCGGTGACGTCGCGGCTGTTCCAGAAGGTGCGCGTTGCGTCGTCGAGGCGGTCGCTGATGTGCTGGTCGAATAATTCGACATTGGATTTTTTGTCAGCGGCGCCGAAGAAGTCGTAGAACGTTTCATAGTCCGGCAGATGGCGGAGGGCCGCGTTTTTTAGGCGGTTCAGAGCGGCGTGGGATGCGTTGAGGTCGACAGCGATAATCTCGGCCGGGTCAGCGACGAGGTAGGAGAGCGCGTTGCAGCCGCCGGATGCGATGGTGATGACCCGGTGGCCGCTTTCGATGCGCAGGGCTTCAAGGTCGACGACCGGATCTTCCCATATTTGAGGATAGACGAGGCTGGAAAAGGCGAACGTGAAGGCGCGTTCGTTGAGGCCTGCAATCGAAAAGAGACTGTTCTGCTGGACGGCGGCGCCGACGAGCGCGCTGCTCTTGCGGCGCGGCAGTTCAGTCGTGTCAATGTCGGCGGGATTCATGGTGGACTTTCTTATGCCGCTTCGGACAGGGCATCGTCACGCGAGGCGACGAGATCCTTGCGGGCTGCTGGAATTTGCCAATGAATGACTTTGATCTCGCCGGAATGGGTTTCGACGAGTGCAGTGGCGCTCTCGACCCAATCACCGCAATTCAAATAGTGGATCTCATCGATCATGCGGTCGGCGGCGTGATGGATGTGGCCGCAGATGACGCCATCGGTCTCGTATTTGCGCGCAACACTCGACAGTGCGGCTTCGAATTCGCCGATGAAGTTGACGGCTGATTTAACGCGGCTTTTTAGGTAACTTGAGAGTGACCAATAGCCGAGGCCGAATTTGTTGCGCAGCCAGTTCAAGGGTGCGTTTGTCCACAACGCCAGTTCGTAACCGCGGTCGCCGAGAAATGCGAGCCACTTGGCGTAGCGAACAATGACGTCGAACTCGTCGCCGTGGAGGACGACGTATTTTTTGCCGGCGGCAGATTCGAATATCGCGTCGCGGCGAATTTCGATGCTCCCGAAGTTCAGGCCACAGTAATCGCGTAGGCCTTCATCGTGGTTGCCGGGAATGTAAATGATGCGCGACCCCTTGCGAGCCTTGCGCAAAAGTTTCTGAATGACGTCATTGTGAGACTGTGCCCAGACGGGACCGCGGCGGACTTTCCACAAATCCACAATATCGCCCACGAGATAATATGTGTCGGCATCGACGCGCTTCAGAAAATCCAAGAGGGCCGGGGCCTGGGCCGCGCGGGTGCCGAGGTGAACGTCGGAAATGAATACCGTCCGGTAACTCATTTCGGCGCAGGCGTCGGTCACGGGGCGCCTCGATTCGTTGCTTCCTTCATATTCGAGGGAGAAAGACGAATTTGTGTTTCAGGCGTGTGACAGATGACAGCGTGCGGCGTTTGGGTGCGAATTGGCCCGTGCAAAAGCCGGCATCGGCCCGCAGTTGGAGGCGTTGGGAGAGTTAACGGCGGGTCAGCATCGTTACACCAGGCTTGTCAGCTCACCGTGCGCTCAAGGGATAGCGTCGGGTGGCGCGCATCGCCGCGGCGGTTCTTTGGACGGACATATGTGATGCGCGCTTGAGGATGTTCCGTTTTCACCCGCAAAGCGGCGACCAGCGCATCGTCACCGTCAGTGGTGACGTGGCGGGCGCGTCCGTTGAGATTGAGGCCGACGGTGAATTGCATGGTGTCCTCCGGCGACTTGAGCAGCCATGGCGAAGTCTAGCACCTTGCTCGCCGCGGTTCGACCCGCACCGATGCCTAACCGGCGGGCACCGAGACGATCTGTTCACTTCGCAGTTCGGCTATCCGTTCTTCGGCGATGGCTTCGAGATCTGGGCGCAGGACGACGCTTTCCTGTTCGTTCGGATCGGTGCGGGCGATGACCGCAGATGTGGGCCGCTCGCTGATATTAACGGGCAGATGGGGCACGCCGGCGGGGATGTAGACGAGGTCGCCTGTTCGCGTGTGGATGTGGTGTTGAAGCCGGTCGCCATAAAGGGTGACGGCTTCGCCATCGAGAACGTAGATCGCGGTCTCGTGATTTTCGTGGAGGTGGACCTTGGCGCGGCCGCCAGGAGGGACGGTCAGGAGGTGCATGCAGATGGCGTGCGCGCCAACGGTTTCCGCAGCGATCCCGCAGACGTAGGTCAAGCCCTGCTTGCCGTCGTAGGTGGCTTCAGCGCGGATCACGCGGCATGACTTTTGGTCCGTGTTCGTCATGGAAGGGCCTCGGTCTGGTTGTGACCATGATATGGGTGCGGCCCCGGCCCGGCGCAATTGTACCACCCGGCTTTGTTCCGTCGCGTTCGCGACCTATATTGTCAGGTGAAGGCGCCAACCGGCGCCGTGTTGGAGATTGTCCCATGATGCGCTCTCTTCTGGCTCTTGCCGCTGCTGTGCTGCTTGCGTCTCCGCTGGCCGCACAGGATACGCCTGCGCCGCCGGCCGTCGAAGACAAGGCTCCGGTCGAGCCGCCGGCAGATACTGTGGACAAGACGGTTGATGAAACAAATGCGGCGATCGACGAGGCGAAGAAGGCTGCGATCGAAGCGATTGAGAAGGCTCGCGAGGCGTTTACAAAGGCGCTGAGTGCGGCGAAAGAAAACGCTGGACCGGCGATCGACAAGGCCAAGGAAGCGACCGTCGACGCTCTGGAGAAGGCGAAAAAGGCGACAGCTGAGGTGCTCGATAAAGCCAAGCAGGCGACAGAGGAAGCGCTTGACGCGGCGGGGAGTGAGGGCAAGTCCGGTGCGCCCGCGCCGGATGGTGCTCAGCCGCCAACGCCGCCGGATGCGCCTGCCGATCCCAATGCGCCGCGCGAACTCTAAGAACGCCCGCGCGGCTGCGGCTGGCTATTTGCCGTCCCAATCGGCTTTGACTTCGTCGCATTTGGCGGTGACGAAGTCGTTCAAGTCGGTGGTCACCATGTTGCCGAGCACGTTGACGGTGTTGTCGGTGGCGGTGGCGGTCCACATCAAGCCTTTGACGAGGGTGGGCCCTTCGACCTTGCCCCAATTCATCACAGCCTTTGTGGCTTTGCCTTTTTCAAAGGTGACTTCGGGGGTCATTTCGGCTGTGATTTTGGAGGGCGCTTCTCCGTCGTGTTCGATGTCACACGTTACGGTGTGTGGGACAAATTTGACGACTTGTTTTTCGGAGGCGAGCGCCGAGGAGAGTGCGGCGCGGTCGGCTTTCAGATCGGCGTTGCAGACGACGCGGCCCCAGGGCCAGGAGACTTTTGCTTTGGAGACGATCTTTTCGAGCTGCTCCTTGCGGAGGCTTTTTTTGACGGAACAGGCGACGTTTTGACCGTTGTCGTTGTTGCGGAAGGCGGCACAGAGGGCGGCCTTGCAGGCGCGGCGCCCTTCGCGCTCGGCGGCTTCCTCGGGTGTGAGGTCGACTTTGGACGATGACAGTGTCGCGGTCTCCTTTGCGGGCGTGTCGGCGGCCATAGCCGGGAGAGGCATGAGGGCGACGGTAGCGCAGATAATTAATATGTTTTTCAGCATGTTACGCGGTTTCCTGTTGTGCGGACTGAGGACACTTAGCGAGCAAGTGGCGCCGAACTGAGGCCGGCAAGGTTAAGCCTTAGCAACCCGGCTTGAACGTCCCCAATCTGACCCCATATCTGACTTATCGGTTCGACGGTCGGTGCCGAGTTGTTCGGGCCGGCCAGTCGACAGGTCGCTTTCTCACAAGGACCAGAGCTGAATGACCAGAATGACCATGCTCTCAAACCCCTTGCTGCTGGGGTTTGAAGAAATCGAGCGGATGATCGAGCGGGCTGGCAAGACCGCCGGCGGCGGGTATCCGCCCTACAACATCGAGCGCCTCGCCGGGGATGGACGGCGGCCGGAAGTGCTGCGGATCACGCTGGCGGTTGCCGGGTTCACACGCGACGATCTCGTTGTGACTTTGGAAGATAAGCAACTCATCGTTCGCGGCAAGGCGCAGGACGAAAAAGAGCACGACTTTCTTTATCGCGGCATCGCGGCCCGGCAGTTCAGCAAGACGTTCCTGCTTGCGGACGGGATTGAGGTGCAAGCGGCCGATCTGCAAAACGGCCTGCTTTCCATCGATTTGGTGCGGCACGAGCCGGAGCGGTTCGTGCGCAACATTGAGATCGGATCGGAGAAAAAGGGGCGGTAGGTGCCGCGCCGCTACAGCCAAGCCGTTTGAATCGTAGGACGATCACCGTACTTTAAGCGCGAACTTTAAATGGCTCTGTGGGTTGTTCTCACTCAGTCTTTGGTTCGCGCCAGCACGTGACGTCCACCCAGCTCTCCTCAAGGAGGATTGTGCGTCATGAATAGCAGTACCCCGGAAAAGAAGTCGAAGGCGCGTTCGTCGCGGCTGTCAGCTACTGTTGCGCCGCCCGTGATGAGCGAGATCGAACTTGCGCGTCTTGGTGGTGGTGAGGTCGCTTACATCAAAGTTCTCAGTGTCGACGAAGCACGCCAGATGTTTCCTGCAATCGAGGGGCTACCGGCGGGCGTGCGACTGTTCGCGCTGCATGGCGCAGATGGTACGCCGATCGCGTTGACGGACTCGCGGCAGGCGGCGTTGAGCCATGCGATGGACGGTGAGTTGGCGATCGCCAGCGTCCACTGATCCCGCTTGCAACTTGATGAATATAGAAAGGCCCCGGCATGTGCTGGGGCCTTTTGGCTTGTTAGGTTTTCGACGCCTCAGCCGCGATAGGAGGCGTATTGGCCTTTGGGCTTGAAGCGCTCGAGGTAGGCGGGGACGATGGAGGCCACCGCATGCGGATTGGCGATGCCAAGACCGGCCAGAGTTCGTGCGTCGATCGTGGCTTTCGGGCTGACGACGTTATCGCGCTGTAGCAGGCGGATCTGGTCGAGGGTCACCGGGCGCAGCGCGTTGGGCAGCGGCGAGGTGGCGATGGCCTGGAGTTTGGCGGCCCAGAACGGGAGCGGGAGATAGAAACGCTTGCGGCCGGCGTAGGTGAGTGTCCGGTCGAGAAGTTCGCGGAACGACAGTACTTCCGGCCCGCCCAGTTCATAGATGGTTCCGGGTTTGGCCTTGCCATCGACGGCGGCTTTCACCGCGGCGGCGACATCACCGACGTAAACAGGTTGGAACTTCGTCTCGCCGCCGCCGATGAGGGGCAAGAACGGCGACATCTGCGCCATGGCGGCGAAGCGGTTGAAGAATTCGTCCTCCGGTCCAAAGACGATCGATGGGCGGAGAATGACCGCTTCGGGGAACTCCTCCAGTACGGCGCGTTCGCCCTCGGCTTTGGTGCGGGCGTAGTTCGCGTTCGACTGAGCGTCGGCGCCGATAGCAGAGATATGGATGAAGGTTTTTGCGCCAGCAGCTTTCGCGGCCTTGGCGACGATGCGCGCGCCTTCATCGTGGATTTTGTCGAATGTCTGCTTGCCTGTGGAGGCTAAAACGCCCACCGAATTGATGACGACGCTGGCGCCTTTGACGGCCTCGGCGACGGAGGCGGGATAGCGGAGATTGGCCTGGACGGCGTGGATCTGGCCGACGACGCCCATCGGCTGGAGGTAACCGGCTAAATCGGGACGGCGCGTCGCTGAACGGATGCGCCAGCCATCGCGCGCGAGTGCGCGGACGATGTTCCGGCCAACGAAACCGGAGCCGCCGAAAATCGTGACCAGACCAGACGTGCTCGGACGCTCAGCCATTGCGTTTCCTGCCTGTTTTGGCGACGCCGTTGGGTCGATATTGACGGGCCGCTGGAACGGTGTGTAGTCGCCGTGGGCGCAATTGACAACGTGACCGGCTGCCACTAAACCCCGATCTCCTGCCTGATGTTGCCCAGATGGCGGAATTGGTAGACGCACTAGTTTCAGGTATTAGCGCCGCGAGGCGTGGAGGTTCGAGTCCTCTTCTGGGCACCACTTTGGTTTTCGCGCCACTCCTTCTCCTTTACGGTGCGTATTGTCATCGGATCGGTCGCTGGCTGCCCTCGGCGGGGACCGCCGCCCGAAAAATGAGGCCCCGATGAGCGCTCCTGTCATCAAGCTGCATAAAGGCGATTTGCCCGCGAACACTGGCTTTGGGCCCGCTGTCGCGATTGATACGGAGACGATGGGGCTCAATCCCCACCGCGACCGGCTCTGTGTTGTGCAGCTTTCGGCTGGAGACGGTACAGCGCATATTGTGCAAATTCTCAAGGATGGGCCGGAGCCGGTGCGGTTGAAGGCCCTTTTGGCGGATGAGAAGGTTTTAAAGATCTTTCATTTCGCGCGTTTCGACCTTGCCGCGCTTTATAAGCACCTCGGCGTCATGACGGCGCCCGTGTACTGCACCAAGATTGCTTCCAAGTTGGCCCGGACTTACACTGATCGGCACGGGCTAAAGGACCTCGCGCACGAGGTTTTAGGTCTGGAACTCTCCAAGCAGCAACAGAGCTCGGATTGGGGTGCCGCAGACCTGACACAGCAGCAGCTCGCCTATGCCGCCCACGATGTGCTGCATCTGCATGCGATCAAAGACAAGCTTGACGCCATGCTTGCCCGCGAGGGTCGAACAGAGGTTGCGGCAGCGGCGTTTCGGTTCCTGCCGGTTCGCGCGCACCTCGACTTGTCAGGGTTCGCCGAGGACGACGTGTTCGCTCACTAGGCGGACGGCATCTCGAATTCGCCATATAAGCATCTGATATGGCTATAAATTCGTACTGCTTTCGGGCGTCATGCGGCGCCGGGCCGACTTGAGAGCAGTCCCATTCTCACCCAAATTAGCAACGAGTGTTGCTCAGCTGATTTCCAACTCCCTTGCGGATAGCACAGTCTCCATGGCGATGACCTTCGATGCCGAGCGCGCTCAGGGTCCCCAAACGGGGGCGCGCGGGCGTGCGGCCGGATCGGGGATCGTGCTGGCTGCTGACCGGAGCGACAGTTTTCGTCAGGCGCGGCGGCATACGCAGTTCGTGAAATTTCTGCGGTTGGTGCTGCCGGCTTCTGGCGCCGTGATGTGCCTCATCTATGTCGGCGCGTTGATCGGTTCGGACGGGTTGACTGGCGCATTGCCTGAGGTGGCCATCCCGCGGATTACGCCGCAAGATCTGGCGATGCAAAACCCCAACTACGATGGTGTCATGGACGATGGCGGCACATATCGGGTGGCGGCGGCGCGGGCGCGGCAGAATTTCGATCGCACGGATTTCATCGAATTGGAGGCGATCACCGGCGATTTGGTGGCCAAGGACAAGACGGCAACAAAGTTGACGGCGGTGAGTGGCGTGTTCAATCACAAGGAGAACGTGCTCGAACTCAAAGAGAAGATCGAAATTCGGTCGGACAATGGATTTTCGGTCGATCTGACGAGCGCGGTCGTGCGCAC
>JALHQM010000021.1:10192-36195 GCA_022841965.1 Hyphomicrobium sp.
ATGGAAACGCCGGAAATGACGGTGTTTTATGATGGTGGATCGGCGTTACCGGGACCTGCGGCCGCACAAGGGACGGCTGCGGGCAAGCTGACACGCATTGTTGCCAAAGGGCCGTTCGTGATGACGCGGGCCACGGGCGATCGGGTGACGGGTGATGGCGCGTCCTTCGATGCCGTGGCGGAGACCGGCGTGCTCGAAGGGAATATCGTGATGACGTCGGTGCCGGACCGGCGGGTGACGGCGGATCGTGTGGACCTCGACCAGGGCCGCGACAGTGCGGTCCTGACAGGACACGTGGTGGTGGTGAATGGCGAGACGGTGCTGCGTGGCCGGCGGCTGGCGATCGATCGGGCGGCCGGGCGGACCTCGTTGACCGCGCCACCGATGGCTGGCAGTGGGCCGGGGCGGATCAGCGCGCGGTTCGTGCAGAAGACCGGCGGTGGTAAGACGCCGGAGCCGGCCGTGGCGACAACGGGCGCGGCTGGTATTGCGCAGTTCAAGACGTCGCCCGGGGAGCCGCTGGAGGTCGAAGCGGATTCGCTCGATGTTGATGATACTGCGCGGATCGCGATTTTCCGTGGCGATGTGGTGACCAAGCAAGGCGATGTGACGATGCGGTCGGCGGAGATCCGAGCCAGCTACACGGGCTCTGCACGGCTTGCCGATACGGCCGGGACGGGCCAGGCCGGTAGCGGAGGCAGCACGCAACTCAGCCAGATCGATGCGACGGGCGCTGTGGTGGTCAGCACAGGAGACGGGCGCAAGGTGACAGGGAATACGGCGCGCTACGAAGCCAAAAGCAACAGCGTCGTGGTTTCGGGCGATGTGGAACTTTCGCAGGCGGGCACGGTGGTACGGGGCAATCGACTCGCTATCGACATGGCGACTGGCAAGGCTACCATCGATACGACATCACAGAAGATCTTGGCCAAGCCGCAAGAGGGCTGGTCCAGCGACGTCCAGGGACGCTCGACCGGGGGGCGGCCGAGCGCTATCTTCTTCCCCGACGAGTTGCGGAAGGCGCAGGACGGCGGCGAGGCGAAATCCGGCAAGTCTAGCAAGCCAAAAACGCCACCCGCAGGGACGGGCTCCGATCCGGGGGGGTGGAGTTCGGAAACGGTATCGCCGGACCGGCCATGAGCACGGTGAGCTTTTTTCAGCAGGAATGCCGTTTGTGAAGATCACGTCGCTGACAGGTTTCCTGAAGCCGCAGGTGCGTGGGCGGCAGCCCAAGGGCGCCCAAACGGCGTTTTCGGACGCGGCGACAGCCTATGGGCGGCATGATGAGGATGCCGAGGCCGTCGACCCGTCGATCGGTGGGGAAGGCTGGCTGACCATCGTCGACGTGAAGAAAGCCTATCGCAAGCGGCAGGTGGTGAAAGGCGTCAGCCTAGCCGTGGGGCGCGGAGAATCTGTCGGGCTTTTGGGGCCGAACGGGGCCGGTAAGACGACGGTGTTCTACATGATCACCGGTCTGGTGCCGGCGGACGAAGGGCGCATTACCATCGATGGGCGTGACGTGACGCGGCTGCCGATGTATCGCCGGGCGCGGTTGGGGATTGGATATCTGCCGCAAGAAGCGTCGATTTTCCGCGGGCTGTCGGTGGAAGACAACATTATGGCCGTGCTCGAACTGCACGAGCCGGACCGGCGGCGGCGCAAGGAACAACTCGACAGCTTGTTGGAAGAATTCCGGATTACGCGGCTCAGGAAGTCGCCGTCAATCGCACTTTCCGGTGGTGAGCGGCGGCGGTGCGAGATCGCCCGGGCGTTGGCGTCACGGCCGTCGTTCATTCTGCTCGACGAGCCGTTCGCGGGCATCGACCCGATCGCGGTCGGCGATATTCAAGAGTTGGTGCGGCACTTGACGGACCGGGGGATTGGCGTCCTCATTACCGATCACAACGTGCGCGAGACACTGAGCCTTATCGACAGGGCTTATATCATTTACGATGGTCAGGTTCTGACACACGGTAAGCCTTCGGAAATCATAGAGAACGAGGACGTCCGTAAAGTCTATCTGGGAGATATGTTCGTTAACGGGCGTTGATTAAGGATCACGACGCTCGTTCGTAGTGGTGCCCCGAAGAAATCATGGCGATCTCAACCAAATTGGAGATGCGGCAAGGCCAGCAGCTGGTGATGACACCCCAGCTGCAGCAGGCTATTCGGCTGCTTCAATATTCCAATCTGGAATTGAGCCAATTCATTGAAGGTGAGCTGGAACGAAATCCGCTTCTGGAGCTGGAAGAGGCCGTGCCGGATGCACCTGCCGCGCCGCAGGAGGCCGAGCCCAGCGAGGCTGCGAACTCGGGCGAGAGTGGTGACGCGGACGATTGGCTGGATCTGGACAAGCCAGTCGCGGCGGACGCGACCGACAGCTTCGATACGGAATTCGAGAATGTTTATCCGGATGTTGCGCCGGCCGAGATGGGGCCTGATCCAAACGGCTCGCAATGGTCGCAAGTGAAGCAACGGGGATCTTCGTTCGATGACGAGGATGCGAACCTGGAAGCCTTTGCGACGGCGGACATCACGCTGCGCGAGCATCTGGCGGAACAGGTGGCTCTGGCAATCACAGTCCCGGCGGAGCGGCTGGTCGCGCAGTATCTGATCGATACTGTGGACGAGGCAGGTTACCTGCACGCGGACCTCAGCGACGTTCAGGCCAAATTGGCGGCACCCGATGGGATGGTTGAGCGCGTGCTGAGCGTATTGCAGGGTTTCGACCCGGCGGGTGTGTGTGCGCGGACGCTGGCGGAATGCCTTGCGCTGCAGCTCAAGGACCAGAACCGTTATGATCCGCAGATTGCGGCGCTGCTGGACAATTTGGGGCATATCGCGACGCATAATTTGGCGGCGTTGAAGCGGGCCGTGGGCGTCGATGCCGACGAGCTGTGCGAGATGATTGCGGAGATCAAGACGTTGAACCCGAAGCCGGGTTTGAAGTTCGGATCGGTGCAGATGCAGCCTGTGGTGCCGGATATCATCGTGCGGCCGGGCAACGACGGTAGCTGGCTGATCGAACTTAACTCCGACACGCTGCCGCGGGTGCTGGTCAATCGGATCTACTACACCAAGGTCTCGAAGACGGCTCGGAACGAGAAGGACAAGGGCTATCTGTTGGAGTGCCTGCAGACGGCGAACTGGCTGGTGAAGAGCCTCGATCAGCGGGCCAGGACGATCTTGCGGGTGGCCGAAGAGATCGTGCGGCAGCAAGATGCGTTTTTTACGCATGGTGTGCAGTATCTGCGGCCGATGAATTTGAAGACGGTGGCGGACGCCATCTCCATGCATGAATCCACCGTATCGCGCGTGACGTCGAACAAATACATCGCGACGCCGCGCGGCATTCTGGAGCTCAAATACTTCTTTACATCGTCGATCAATTCGTCCGAGGGGGACGGCGAGGCGCACTCGTCGGAAGCCGTGCGGCACCGGATCAGGCAATTGATCGACGGGGAAGTGCCCAATGGAATTTTGTCGGACGACATGATTGTCGAGCGACTGAAGGGCGATGGCGTCGACATTGCGCGGCGGACAGTTGCCAAATACCGGGAGGCGATGCGAATCCCATCTTCGGTCCAACGGCGCCGGGACAAGCGGGCAGGCGACCGCTCGATGCGGGTCTGAGCGTTGCCCGTTGGATTAGGCAAAGGAGTACGTTCCGAACGATTGCTGCAGTGCACAAGGTTGTACACTCGACAAGCGTTTGACAGATGCCGCGACACAGACTAGCGTCAACCCGCGTTGGATTATCGCGACGGGCGTTCGCGTAACCGATTGGAAAGGCTACTGTTCGTGCGGTTTCGCGGGGGAGCGAGGCGAGCAACCGGGTGGGTGGCGTAGAGATAAGAGACAAATTGAACGGTGTGATAGCGGCACCCTAGGGGGTGCTGCGGAGGATGCCGTTTACGCAGGTGCGGCGAAACGCTGAGGGCGGGCCGCCGGAACTGATATAGAGGAGCAGCCGTTGTCTGCGGATTGCGTGGCATTGCTACAGTCCAAGGGCGTTCCGGGTGCGAGACGACCCTAAAACCGGCGATGGGCGCCGGGACGTCAATCGGGTGCTCGCGGGGAGTTCAATCCCCCGGGCGGACAAAACGAGGCTTCGGGAAGACCGGCACTGACGACGAAGAAGCGGCCGCACCCACATCGAAAGATCCACCGCATGGATTTGGCAGATATCCTGTCCGCTGACGCAATTATTCCGTTGCTTGATGTCACCTGCAAAAAGCAGGCGCTGAGTGAACTCGCAGTCAAAGCGGCCGAAATCACCAAGCTCGAACAGCGCGATATTTTCGACGCTTTGCTGCAGCGCGAACGGTTGGGCTCGACCGGCCTCGGGCGGGGCATTGCGATCCCGCATGTGAAGTTCAAGGCGTTGACCGGTATTGTGTGCATGTTCGCCCGGCTGGCCAAACCGATCCCGTTTGATAGCCAGGATGACCAGGATGTCGATTTGATTTTCCTGTTGCTGGCACCGGAACACGCGAGTGGTGATCACTTGAAAGCGCTGGCGCGGATTTCGCGTCTGGTGCGCGAGCCGGCAGTGCTGGAACAACTCCGTTCGGCCAAGGACGCCGATACGCTGCGCCATTTGCTGACCTCGACGGCGGCATCACACGCGGCCTGACGACCTTCAAACTTCGATTTCAATAACCCAATTGCAGGGCTGCGAGACCCGCAGTGCCAGCGAAAATGCGCCACCAACCGAAGGGCGCATAGCCATGCCGGCTGACGAATTCCAAGAGCGCGCGGACAACGACGAGCGCTGCGAAGAAAGCCGTGATAAAGCCGATCACAATCGGGGTCGCGTTGGAGATATCCATGGTCGGCCAGTTCTTGTAGAGGTCGAAGGCGAACGCGCCGGCCATCGTGGGGATGGCGAGAAAGAAGCTGAATTCGGCGGCTGCGCGCTTGTCGGCACCGAGGAGCAAGCCGCCGACAATCGTGGCGCCGGAGCGGGAGACGCCGGGGATCATTGCCAGCGTCTGGAATAGGCCAATCTTAAGCGCGAGACTTGGCGGAAAATCCATGGCTTCGGTATAGCGCGGCGTGATGGCAATGCGGTCGACAGCGATCAATACGAAGCCGCCGAGGATCAGCATGATGCAGATGAGGGCGGGCGTTTCGAAAAGGACACCCTTAATGAAGCCGTGCAGAGTTGCGCCTAAAATCGCGGCGGGGAGGAAGGCCAAGAGCACGGCGAGGACGAAGCTGCGGGCCTGTTGACTGTGCGGGAGCGCTTTAGCCGTTCCCCATAGGCGGCCGAAATAGACGGCGAGAATGGCAAGAATGGCGCCAAGCTGGATCAGGACCTCGAAGGCGCGACCTGGAGAGTGGACGCCGAGAAAGTGGCCAGCCAGCAAAACATGGCCCGTCGAGGAGACGGGGATGAATTCGGTCAATCCTTCCAGGATGCCGAGCAGAATGGCCTGCCACGATTCCATTTTTTGCCTCAGATCTCCCCTAGTACGAGCACGCGCGATCGCAGCGGCACATAACCCCACCTGCCTTGGGCGGCTATGCCATGATCATCTTGGCGCCGCCAGGGCGGATGCGGCGATTGCAGCTTGCCGCGCCAATAGACACGACAAGTGTTGCGGATTCGCGTAGATGCTGAGGGTTCATCAAGGGAATTTAGAATTCGGTAACAACCGGCGATGACCGTCCTTGTTCACTACCCCTTCTGCCCACGCAGCCGCGCGGTGCGGATCGCGCTTGCCGAACTTGGGCATGACGTCCAGTTGGTTGAGGAGCAGCCATGGGCGTGGAGCGAAGACCTTTTAGAATTGAACCCGGCTGGGGAGTTGCCGATCCTTGTTCCGGCGAACGACACGCCGGTGGCGGGCGCTTATGCGATCACCGAGTATCTGGACGAGCAGGGTCTGGCGCAGACGAGCGATGCTGGGCGGGGCGGGCTGTTTCCAGGCAGTGCGTTGGACCGGGCCGAGGTGCGCCGTCTGGTCGATTGGTTTTTGAATAAGTTCGATCGCGAGGTTTCGCGGGATCTGATCGATACCAAGATCACGGCCTTGCTTGCGCATGGGCAGGGCAGCCCACCCGACGCGGAGACGATGCGGGCCGTGCGGCACAATTTGCGTCACCATCTGCGGTATATCGATCACCTCGCGCTAAGCCGCGATTGGCTGGCGGGGCCGCGCTTGAGCTTTGCCGATATGGCGGCGGCGGGGCAGTTGTCGGTGCTCGACTATCTGGGTGACATCGATTGGGAGCAGCACCCTGCTGCCAAGTCTTGGTATGTGCGGCTGAAGTCGCGGCCGGCGTTTCGCAGCTTGTTGACGGACCGGTTGCCGGGGCTGCCGCCGCACCGGACGTACGTCGATCTCGATTTCTAGTGTGATGGCTCGGGAGACAGACACGTTTGTATCGACGTTGCCGCATGGTGTGGAGCTGCGGTTGCGCGCGTGTGCAGATGCGCTGGGGTTCGATGCGGTTGGGATCGCGCGATTGCGGGGCGGCGGGGTTCATGCCGAACGGCTGGCCGCGTTTCTGGCAGCTGGTCGGCACGGCGACATGGACTGGATGGAGACGACCGCAGACCGGCGTGGTGATCCCCGCGCTCTTTGGCCCGAGGCGAAAAGCGCGGTGATGGTGGCGATGAGCTATGCGCCAGCTGTCGATCCTTTGGAGGCGCTCAACGATGCGGGGCGGGGGGCGATTTCGGTCTATGCGCACGGCAAGGATTATCACGAGATCCTAAAGCCGAAATTGAAGCAGCTGGCTGCTGAGGTCGTGGCGGCGACGGGCGCGGACGTGAAAGTGTTCGTCGATACGGCGCCGTTGATGGAAAAGCCGCTGGCGGCGTTGGCGGGTGTGGGTTGGCAGGGCAAACACACCAATCTTGTTTCGCGCGTGCATGGGTCCTGGTTGTTTCTTGGGGCGTTGCTGACTACGGCGGACCTGTCACCGGATGCGGCGGAGGTGGATCATTGCGGCTCGTGCCGGCGGTGTTTGGATGTTTGCCCGACGGCGGCTTTTCCGGCTCCGTATCAGCTCGATGCGCGGCGGTGTCTGGCGTATCTGACCATCGAACACAAAGGGCAAATCGCGCGGGAGTTTCGGGTGCCGATGGGGAACCGCATCTATGGGTGCGATGATTGTCTGGCAGTTTGTCCGTGGAACAAATTTGCGGCGGTGGCGCGGGAGATGCGGTTTGCCGCGCGGGCGGAAACGGACAACCCGCCGTTGCGCGATTTGCTGACGCTCGACGATGCGGCCTTTCGGGCACGGTTTGCGGGGACGCCGGTGAAGCGAACAGGACGGGACCGGTTTGTCCGCAACGTGCTTGTGGCGGCTGGAAACTCCGGGGATCGCTCGCTGGCGGCGGATGTGCGCGCGCTGCTTGATGATGCCTCACCGCTGGTGCGGGGGATGGCGGTATGGGCACTGGCGCGATTGGTGCCGGGGGACGAATTCAGAAATGAGCAAGCGTTGCGGATGGCGGTGGAGCCGGACCGCAGTGTGCGTGCCGAGTGGATGGAGACGACGTGATGCCGATGTTGTTCTGTTTCGGTCTGGGATATAGCGCGCGGCATCTGGCGTCAAAGCTTGAAGATGATGGCTGGCACATCGCGGGCACCGCGCGCACAGCTGAGGGCGTGGCGCGTATTCAGGACCTTGGGTACATGGGCACTGTGTTCGATGGATTGAAGCCGGCCACGGGGGCGGGGGCGGCGGCGCGGCGGGCTTCGCATATCGTCATTTCGGCCCCACCCGATGCGCAGGGTGATCCGGTCTTGCGGCATCACGCAGAGGAGATTGCGCAGTCGACCGCGGCTTGGATTGGGTATCTGTCGACGATCGGAGTCTATGGCGATCATGGCGGGGCGTGGGTGGATGAGACCACGCCGGCGACGCCGTCGTCGGAGCGCTCGCGGCGGCGCGCATTGGCGGAGCAGCAGTGGCTGGATTTCGGCGCAGCGTCGGGCAAGCGGGTGGAGATTTTCCGGCTGGCGGGGATTTATGGGCCGGGGAGCAGCGCGATCGATGGCGTGCGGAGCGGGGCGACGCGGTCCATCGTGAAGCGGGATCAAGTGTTCAACCGCATCCATGTGGAGGATATCGCGCGGACGCTGATTGCGGCTTTCTCGCGGCCGCATCTGCACGCGATCTACAACGTGACGGACGACGAGCCGGCGCCGCCGCAGGACGTGAATGCGTATGCTGCAAAGCTGTTGGGCGTGCCTCCGCCGGTGGAAATTCCCTTTGACGCGGCTGAACTCAGCGAGATGGGGCGCAGCTTTTATTCGGAAAACAAGCGCGTGCGCAACGACCGGATCAAGACTGATTTGGGGATGCAGTTCGCCTTTCCGACGTATCGCGAAGGTCTTGCCGCAATTGCCGGAGTGGCAGGGTAAGCGAGGGCCGTTTTCGTTCAGCCGCCATTCAGGCGCCGTCCGCTTTCCTGCCGGAATTCTGAAGGACAGTGGCCTGAGTTGTAAAAGGGCGGGTATGTGCGATGCGGTTTCAATCGGCTGCGCGATTGGGTGTTGTGGGTCTCACGGTGTGCTTGGCGCTGCCGGTGATGGCGGACAACGCCGCGCACGATATCGCCAATCGTTTTTCTGAGCCGGCAGCGCAGGATAATGCACCGCGCGATGACGCGGATAAAAAAGCATACGAAGCCGAGATGCTTGAGCGCGCGCGGCAGGAGGCTGCGGAGCGGGCAGCCGACGGCCGGCAGCGTACATTGGAAGCGCAGCGCGAGGCGGAAGGCCAGGAACTGGCCGAGAAATTGAAACGCGCCGAAGAGCAGCGGAAGGCCAAGGCGGCGGGTGCGGTTGCCAAGGAACCGGTGGGCGAGACGACGTTTAAGCCTGCGTTGACGAACACGGATAGGGCAGCGAAGCCCTTAACGGATACGGCAAAGGCGCCCGTGATCGTGAAGCCGCCGGTGGATGATGCGGCCGATGTTGCGCGCGAGGCAGAGCCTGTCACGCCGCCGGGGTCACCATCCGTTCAAACTGTGCAACCTGTTGCTCCGACGATTGAGCCGCCGAAGGTTGTTGCCGATGAGCCTGCAAAAGTCTTGCCGCCGCCGATGGCGTTAGGACGTCCGGCGCCGTTGCCACCGGTGGCCCGCGTGCCGGCTGATCCGCGTGTGACTGTCTTGCTGGTGATGGAGCCCGGCAAGAAGGGCATTCGCCGCTTCAACAAGACGGCCGATCCTGTTTTGTGCGAGGGCGCGTTGTGCTTCGTATCGAACGGTGCGGCTGAGCCGGTGCGTGTGATGACCATGCGCAAGGCGTTGGGACCTGGGAACACGTTCGGCAAAAGGGCTGGGGCGTGCCGCAATAAGCTCAGTTGCGTCTTTCGTGGCGTGACGCTGGATGGGGCCGCGCCGACCATCCAACCTGTCGATCTCAAGGTTATGATCCATGACCGGCGCGAGCCGCGTGCCGTTTCGGGCGACGCATCGTGCCGGGTGATCGCGAGGCGGCTGTCGTGCGGGCGAACCGTGGTGGCGGCCGGGTATCGCGCCTGGATCGTGCCGGAGCGGGTGGCGGAAGAAGCTGGGCCGCAAGCGCTGGACGCGGCGGTTGTGCGCGGGCTAGTAGCGGCGCCGATGCGCGAGGCTGCAGTGAGCCGGTAGAGGCTAGTTTGAAGCCTCGTCGATGAGCTGGAAAAGTAGGGCCAGGTCCTGTGGACGCGACAGGCGGTGCTCGCCGTCGGGGACCTCGGTGATGCGGATGTGGCCGCCGGTGAGGAACGTTTCCAGTTCGCGGACGTGGACTGCCGGGACGTCGGCGTCGTGCAGGCCTTGCAGGATTAGGATCGGGCGGCCGGGGTCGAACGGTTGGCGCGCGAGAAGATGGTTGCGGCCGTCTTCGATGAGGGCGCGGGTGATCGTGTAGGGCTCGCCGTAGTTTGAGGGCTCGTAGTAGACGCCATCGGCTTCGATGGCGCGGCGGGCTTCGGGCGGAAATTGCTTCCACATCAGTTCTTCGGTCATGTCCCAGGCGGGTGCGATCAGGACGAGGGCTGCGATGCGCGCGGCCTCGGCGGGGTCGTTTTCGATGAGGCGTTTGAGAAGCATCAACGCGATATGCCCGCCCATGCTCGAACCGATGATGATTTGCGGGCCTTGGGGGATGGTCCGGAAGACGGTTTCGGCCTCTTCTAGCCAGCGGCCGATGGTGCCCGTTTCGAAGGGGCCTTCGGAGAGGCCGTGACCGGAATAGTCGAAGCGGACACAATCGATGGCGCGGGTGGCCGCGTGGGCGGCGAGTGCGGTGGCCTTGGTGCTGGCCATGTCCGACTTGAAGCCGGCGCACCAGAATAGGCCGGGTTTGCCGGTGCTGGCGCGGGCCTCGCGGCGATAGGCAATGCGGCGGCGGGCCTCGCCGGTGCCCACGTCGATGAATTGCGGTTCGCCTTCGGTCATCCTATGAGTGCCTGACTGTTTTTGAGTGTCTTTTCCAACCGGAGCTTCCGCCCTTGGCCGATCGCGCCACGACCATACTGCAGATCATCCCTGAGCTCGATACGGGCGGTGCTGAACTGTCCACGATTGAGATCGCGGAGGCGATTGTCGCGGCTGGCGGGCGGGCCATTGTGCTCACCGAAGGTGGCCGGATGCTGGACCGTCTCACGGCTACCGGCGCGGACGTGCGCATCTTTCCAGCGGCGACGAAGAATCCGGCGAAGCTCGTTGCGAATGCGGCGGCGATCGCGAAAATGATCGAAGCGGACGGCGTCGATCTGGTGCATGCGCGCAGCCGGGCGCCGGCATGGAGTGCGCTGTGGGCGGCGCGCAAGACCAAGCGGCCGTTTGTGACAACCTATCATGGGGCCTACAACGAAAACTCAGCGCCGAAGCGGTTCTACAACGGGGTGATGGCGCGGGGCGACGTGGTGATCGCGAATTCGGGGTATACGCGCGATCTGATCCGGGCACGGTATGGCACGCCTGCAACAAAAATCCGCGTCATCCATCGTGGTGTCGATGTGGCGTCGTTCGATCCGGACGCTGTGGCACGAGAGCGGCTGGAGCGCCTGCGGGCCGCCTGGGGCGTGGCGCCGGGGGAGCGGGTGATCCTGCAGGCGGCGCGGCTGACGAATTGGAAGGGACAGCATGTTGTCGTGGAGGCGGCGCGGCGGCTGCACGCAGAACGGCGGCTTGAGGGGATTGTGGCGCTGGCGGGCGATGCGCAGGGGCGGGATGCCTATGTGGCAAGCTTGAAGGAGGCGATCCGGGCGGGTGGTCTCGACGGCCGGGTGCGGCTTGTGGGGCATGTGGACGATATGCCGGCGGCGTTTCTCGCGGCAGATGTGTCGATCGTTGCGTCAATCGAACCGGAGGCGTTTGGGCGCACGGCGGTCGAAAGCCAGGCAATGGGTTGCCCTGTGATCGCGACCCGTATCGGGGCGCCGCCAGAGACCGTTTTGTCGCCGCCGGTGCACAGCCCCAGGTCGATGACCGGCTGGCTGGTGCCGCCGGGGGATGCGCAGGCGTTGGCCGACGCTCTGCTCTGGGCGTTGAGCCTCGAGGGGCAGGCTCGCACCGAATTGGGTGAGCGGGCGCGGGCGCATGCCACGGGGGCGTTTTCGCTCCGGCAGATGCGGCTAAAGACGCTTGCGGTCTATGACGAGCTCCTAAAGACGGGGCTGGCCGCGCAATACGTTGCCGCGCATCCACAAATGGTTGGTTAAGTCGGGTTGTAGGGTCCCGATCTGGCTTGACTTGGAACCCAATCTTCCCGATTCTGCTGTCTAATTGCCGGATCGCGGGCCATTTGCTAGACCGGCAGGACGCTGATCGCCACAACGGGCATTGAAACAGCAAGAGGAGTTCGACCCATCCGCAAACCTATGCGAGCCGCGCCGACGCGCGAGGCAACCGGGCCAAAGATCAACGACCAGATCCGGGCCCGTGAAGTGCGACTGATCGACGAGACGGGACAGAACGTCGGAGTCGTCAGCAAAATCGACGCCATGCAGAGAGCGACCGAGGCCGGTCTCGACCTTGTCGAGATTTCTCCCGATGCGGAGCCGCCGGTCTGCAAAATCCTGGATTTTGGCAAGTTCAAGTACCAGGAACAGAAGAAGCAAGCGGAAGCGCGCAAGAACCAGAAGATCGTCGAAATCAAAGAGATCAAGATGCGTCCGGGCATCGATGATCACGATTACGATGTGAAAATGCGGGCCATCCGGCGCTTCTTTGAAGAGGGCGACAAGGTCAAGATCACACTGCGGTTCCGCGGGCGTGAGATGGCGCATCAGCATCTCGGGATGGACGTGCTCAACCGCGTAAAGACCGAGACCGAATCGGTGGCCAAGGTCGAGAGCGAGCCGCGTTTCGAAGGCCGGCAGATGGTGATGGTACTCGCGCCGAAGTAGGCCCGGACATTTCGACGCGATAGACCGAAAGGACGCTCACCAACGGGTGCGAGCGTCCTTTTTGTTTTTGGGCCAAAGCGCGGCGCGCGTGGCTCTGGCCGCAGCGATCGTTGACGGAACTGATTGCCGTCCCCATCTGTTGTTCGGCCGACCCGCCATCGGCGCTCCGGGACACCGGGGGCGCTTTCACACGCGCGGCGGAGTTTCGGGGAGGAATTCGACGATGTATCTTCGCTCGCTCGTTGGCGCCGTCGCGTCGGCGCTTTTGGTCCTGGCCACGTCCTATCCAGCGCTAGCGGACGGGCCCGATCTCATTTTCAAAAAGACGACGGTTTGGAAGCTTTTGGCGCCGGACGCGAAGTTGGCAACGTTTGCTGTCGACGATCCGGATGTGGAGGGCGTGACCTGCTATTTCACGGCGCCGGAGAAGGGTGGCTGGGCTGGCTGGGCTGGTCTCGCTGAAGAATTGTCTAACGTGTCGCTGTCATGCCGGCAGGTTGGGCCGATCAAGTTCAAGCGCAAGTTGGAACAGGGCGAGGAAGCCTTCAGTCAGCGCCGGTCGATTTTGTTCAAGCGGATGCAGATCGTGCGCGGCTGCGATTTCAAGCGCAATGTGCTCGTCTATCTCGTTTACACGGACAAGATCATCGAGGGCAGCCCGGAGAACTCGACCTCCAGCGTGCCGATCGCGCCGTGGGGTGAAACAACGCCGCCGCAAAAGTGCAGCGAGTGGATTTCTGAATAAGACGAACGAGAACGTCAGCGGCAACGCTGGTGTTCGTTGCTACTTCGTTTCATCCGGCGCGCGGCGGTAGATGTCGTCGGTGCGGATGATGTCGTCTTCGCCGAGGTAGGTGCCGATCTGCACTTCGATCAATTCGAGATCGACCTTGCCGGGGTTTTCGAGACGGTGCCATTGGGTGGCGACGATGTAGACGCTTTCGTTTTCGCGCACGAGCTGCTCGGTGTCACCAATGACGACATTTGCCGTGCCCTGGACGACGATCCAGTGCTCGGAGCGATGGTGGTGCATTTGCATGGAGAGCTTGCCGCCGGGCTTGACGTGCAGAAGCTTGACCTGGAAGCGGGGGCCGATGTTGAGCGTTTCGAAGTAGCCCCAGGGCCGGTAGTTGCGCAGGTGTTGTTCCTGCTCCTTGCGATTGGTGCGTTTGAGCGTGGCGACGATCCGGCCGACATCCTGAGCGCGCGCCTTGTCGGCGACGAGGAGCGCATCGGGTGTATCAACGATGATGAGATCTTGAACGCCGATGGTGGCGACGAGGCCGCGTTCGGAGTGGACGTAGCAGCCGGTGGTGTCTTCGAGAACGGAATCACCCTGGGCGTGGTTGCCATTGGCATCTTTGGGTGCGATCTCCCAGAGAGACGTCCAGGAGCCGACATCGTTCCAGCCGACATCAATGGGGAGCATGGCGGCGGCGGTGGTTTTCTCCATGACCGCGTAGTCGACAGAAATATTTGGGCTTTCGGCAAACTCGGCGGCGCCGAGGCGAAGGAAGCCGAGGTCCGTGGTGGCGTTGGCCAACGCGCCGCGAGCCGCTTGCAAAATTTTGGGATCAAGGTGGGCGATTTCGTCGAGGAATGTCTGGGCGTTCAATACGAAGATGCCGCTGTTCCAGAAGTAGTCGCCTTCGGCGAGATAGCCAGCTGCGGTTTTGGCATCGGGCTTTTCGCAGAACTGTTTGACGTTGAAGGCGGAGCCGTTCGACTGCTGAAGGGATGCGCCGCGCTTGATGTAACCGTAGCCGGTGTGGGGGCTATCAGGTGTGATGCCGAAGAGCACAAGTTTACCTGTAGCAGCGATTTCGGCAGCCTTGCGCACGGCTTCAACGAAGCGGGCTTCGTCCTTCACCGCGTGGTCTGACGGCATGACAACGAGGACTGCGTTGGGGGTTTCGCGAACGGCTGCAAGGGCTGCTACGGTGATCGCGGCGGCTGTATTGCGCGCGACTGGTTCAAGAATGATCGCTTTGGCCTTGAGGCCGGCGCGATCAAGTTCTTCTTGCACAAGGAAGCGGTGGTCGTTGTTGCAGAGAAGGATCGGCGACGTGAAGCCGGCGGCGGGGGTGAGGCGGCGCAGGGTGGCGCCAAGAAGCGTCGCGCCATTGCCGTTGAAGAAGTTAATGAACTGTTTGGGGAACATCGACCGCGACAGTGGCCACAGGCGCGTTCCGGAGCCGCCGGAAAGAACAACGGGGACGATGGGGAGCATGCGTGGACCTCGTGGGCAGCCAGTCGGCCAGCCGTGACTACTTTCTTTACGGGCGAGGCGCCAGTCATCCGCCGCAGCCACGCGCCCTTTTGTCACCAAACGGCTGAAATGCGAAGCGGCGATGGCCAGTGGTCGTTAAGACCATTGTCCACCGCCGCTAGGGCCACCGGATACGCGGTACAGGAAACCGGCGCTGGATAGAGTAAACAGCAAAAACGTTTCGAACCTGCAAACGCGGCGAAGAAAGTTCTTCAACGGGCTCTGTCGCCCGGAAGAAGCGGGCGGCCGGTGTCGAGGAGCCACCGGACGACGGGAACGGTGACCGCGTGGGGCAGGATGCGCAGGACCGGAATCGCGAGGGTGGGGATCATACCGGGGGCAATGACGCCGCGGCCGAGCCGGTAGCCGCGCATGGCGAGGGCGGCGACACGTTCAGGGCTGGCGGCTTTGAGAAAGTGGCGATACAGCGCTCCCTCCGCGTTCATCCGTGCGTGAAATCGCGTTTCGACGGGGCCGGGCAGCACGACGGCGATGCGCACGCCGCGGCCTGCGACTTCCGAACGGATGGCTTCGCTCAAGGAAACCACGAATGCTTTGCTGGCGTAGTAGGTGGCCTGATGCGGACCGGGGATCAGCGCACCGAGCGATGAAATCGAGAGAATACCGCCGCGGCCGCGCGCGAGCATATCGGGGAGCATCGCACGGGTGAGGCGCGCGACGGCTGCGATGTTGGTGGCGATGACTGCATCTAATCCGCTTGGATCAGAGGCTGAGAACGGTCCGGATTGGCCGACGCCTGCGTTGTTGACGAGGACGTCGCAGTAGAGGCGCTTCTCGGTGAGCCAGGCTGCAATGATCTCGACGGCGTCGGGGCGACCGATATCGAGAAGAAGAGGTTCGACGCGGATGCCGGGGTATTCGGTGGCGAGCGCGATCACCGCACGGTCCAGGCGATTTTGGGTGCGCGCGATGAGCACAATCGCTTGGGCATATTTTGCGAATTGATGCGCAAGTGCGAGGCCGATGCCGCTCGAACCGCCCGTGATGACCACGGCAGGCGTGAGGTCGCGGACGGCGGCAACTGCTGTTGGCTGTGGTTCAGCGCGACGGCTCAGCCAGCGTGTGGCGACATTTTCAAGGATATCGATCATAGCAGCGGCATTGTGCCGATGCGGGCGCGGGATACAACCGTTTGGTTTGTCAGGTTAGGCGGGCGCTGCTGCGTGTCCACTGCGGATTGGGCGCGACCGGCGCGACCACGCGATCGGACGAATATCATCGGGAAAGATTTCGGCGGCTTTCCAGAGATCGTACTGCATTTGAAGTGCAAGCCAATGGTGGGCGCCGTGGCCGAGCGCGAGACCCAGTCGTTGGGCGAGGTCAGGTGTGATGCTGGTGCGCTCCGCCAACAGGGTGTCGAGCGTTGCGCGCGGCACGCCGAGATGAGCGGCCAACTCGGTCGGCGTCATGGCGAGGCAGGGTAGAATGTCGACGCGGAGAATTTCGCCGGGATGGAGGGGTGCTGCGTCGGAGCCGTCGAGGGATTTGTACATGGCCATTTCTGTTCGATGTGCGGGAGCTGTCCGCGCGCGATGCACGACGTCTCGCGGAGCAGGAACAGATGTGAATCTGGCGCTGCAATTCGTCCGATTTACGGCTGACGATTTGTTCAGAATGGCGGTGTTGGGCGCGCGGCGATTACGGTGTGGGCGGGTTCGTGCGTGAGGTGCGGACTTCTTTGACAAGATCTTCGCCAGCTTCGCCTGGATCGTCGGGGGCGATGTGACCATCAGGTGGCGATGGCGTGGCGGAACTGTTGGCGGTCGCTTCGATCAGTTTGGCGTCATCGAGATCGACGGCGAGCAGGTCAGCGATTTCAGCGGCGAGGGTTTCGGACTGCGTGTCGGTGCCGCGAACCGGTTCGCGCCATTCGACGGCGTCCAGTGCGCCGGTGACGGGGGACACAGGTGACCATTCGTCGAGCGTCGTGCCATCGGCGGTCCAAACCGGATCATGGGCGGCCGTGGCGGCGCGGGCGATCCACTCGCGGGCGCGGCCGGCGTCATTCTTTTCAGCAAGCTCGATGCGGGCCATGAGACGCGCGACGCGGCGGGTGAGCCTTTCCTTCAGGAAGGGTTGCAAGGCATGACGAGCGACATCGAATTCGCGTGCTTCGACGGCGGCGGTGGCCCAGGCGACGCCGCTTTCGACGTCGTGAGGTTTGAGGAGGGCCAGCTGCTTGATGCGATCAAGGCGATCGTTGGGGCTGTCGCCGATGCGGGCGTAGGCATAGGTTGCGGCGAGATCGGGATGGGGGGACTGCGCCCACGTGCGCTGAATGATCTTTGCGGCTTTGGCGGTTTGGCCACGCGAAGCGAGGATGCGGCCAGCGACGGCGGCGGCGGGGATCAAGTCAGGTGCGAGAGTGTGGGCTTCAGTGGCGCATGCCAGCGCCTTGTCGGGTTCCGACTCCTCAATTTTTTGTGCGTGGGCTGTGAGCATCAGGGCGCGGCGGCGGTCGGCGGTGGGGCGTTCCAGATGGCCGTTGCGCTTGGCCAGCGCGGTTGTTTCGGCAGCGGCGGCCCAGTCGGCGGCTTTGACCTGCATTTCGAATTGCGCGTCCAGCGGCCAGCCCAGACGCGGATTGAGGCGGGCGGCGCGGTCAGCGAATTGCATGGCAGCCTCGGGTTCGCTTTCGCGGCGGGCCTCGAGGTAGAGGCCGCGAAGGCCCAACTGTTCGGTGTCAGGTGAGCTGAGCATGGCTTCGAAAATGCGGCGGGCAGTGGCGCGGTCGCCGGTGAGTTGGGCAGCCTGGGCGCGGAGAAGATGGGTAAGGGGTTCGTTGGGGATGGCGCGGCGGGCCTGGATGGCGGCGCGGGTGGCGGATGTGCGGTCGCCGGCGCCGATGGCGATCATGCCGCTGGAGAGCGCATCAAGCCCGCGCTGCTGGCGGCGGCGGGTCAACTGGCGGCTGATCAGGGCGGGGCTCGACCAGATCTGGCGGAGCAGCGACCATAGGAAGATGGCGGCGCCGATGATGAGTGTCAGGATGACGGTAGCGCGGAAGACGCTGGTTTCGACTTCGTAGCCTTCCCAGGTCAGCAGCAGGTTGCCCGGCCGGTCGGCGAGCCATGCGAGGCCTGACGCGATCATCACCACGGCGAGGAGAAACAGAACGAGACGCACCATACCGCTCGCGCTCCTATTCTTTGGGGCTAGCGGGCGAGGCCGCGACCGGGGCTGCAAGCGCGGCTTTGAGTTCGTTCTCGACGGTGGCGATCGCCTCATCGACGCTGTGGCGGGCTGTGATCTTCTCGATCCACGGGGCGAGCTTGGCGGACGCTTCGGGCGGCAGCTTGCGGGCACCAGCGAGGACTTCGGCGAGGCGATTATCGTTCAGGGATTTCTCGATACGGGCGATGGAGGCTTCGACACTCTCATCGCCGTCGGCGGCGTCGATTTTGCGGATGCGGACGACGGAGGTCGCGCTGGTCATCAGGCGATCCCAGACGGAGGCATTCGGGTTGATGGTGGTGGCATCGAGGGCTGCGAGGAGGGCGGGGCGCGCCTCTTCCTTCAACTGCGTGAGCGAGGGAACGCCAGTGGTTTTGAAAGGCTCGAGCGGTGTCAGGTCAAGGCGGCTGCCTGAGGCGGCATTGACGGCATCGAGTTCGCTGGCGAAGGCTTCGCCGCTTTCGATGGCGCGCTTCAGGTTGCCGAGTTCAAGCGCGGTGACGATCCGCTCGGTGTGCGACTGGCGCTCTTTTTCCTTCTGCAGAACGCCGTCGAGGCTGCCTTCAATCTTGGTGATGAGGCCGGTGACCGGGCCGACGGCTGCGGCCACGTCGGCGGTTTTGGCGAAGGTTTTGGCTTGGTTGTCGAGGGTAGATTTAATGTCACCGAGATTGCTGGCGACGCGGCCAGATTCCTCTTGAGCGGCTTGGATGGATTTGTCGAGGCGCGTCTGATCGGCTTTGAGTTTTTCGACGGACTGGGTGAGGCGGGCGAGATCCGTTTTGGCGGTGTCTTCGCGGACGGCGAGGCGGTCGTCGATCTCGCGGGCGATGCCGTCGCGGAGTTTGGAGACTTCGCTGGAGAAGCGGGATTCGGATTCAGCGATGCGTGAGGTGACGGCGGCAATGTCAGAGATGCGATTGCCACCGGTGTCGGACGCGGCCGCAGAGGTGATCGTTTTTAGTTGATCTTCGAGTGCAGCGATGCGCGTGTCGATGACGGCAAGGCCTTGGCTGCCGCCGACGGTGGCGGACAGGCCATCGGCCTTTTCGGCGAGTTTCGTCTGGCCGGTGCGCAAGGTTTCGAGATCGGCTGCAAGCGTATCGATTTTGGCGAGGCGTTCCTCGGCTGACTGCATAAGATCGTAGGCATCGGATTTCGGCGCGGCTTCGAGTGCGGCGAGGCGCCGGTCGAGATCGGTTGCGACTTGTTCGACGCGCGCGTTGGGTGTCGGGGCGCCGATCAATTGCGCGACGCGGTCGCCGCCGAACAGGACGATGCCCCCGCCGACGACGCCGGCGGTGAGGTGGGTGACGAGGCGCGTAAATGCTGAGGGTGAGCGCGGAAACGGTGCGGCTGGCTTTTGCGGATCGGATGTGCCGGAGGCGGCGGATTTACCCGAAGACGACGCGCTGGACGCTGCTGCTGATGCCGTGCTCGAATTTTGGGCCGCGCCCGATTTCATTTCGGTCGCCTTGAGGTCGAGTGTGGCGTGCGGGCGCTTGGGGTCTGTGGGCCCAGGGTCTTTTTTGTCGGCGGGGTTGTCGGTCATGCGGTCGGCCTTCGGGGGACAGGGCGCGGAAGCGCGCGGACGTTAGCTGGGGCTGGTTGCGGCTGTGTTGCCAAAATCTCAAAAAAGCACCGGGAAGCTCAAGCTTAGGCGCTCTTGGCCGAACTTGACGACAAGCGAGCGACGAGGGCAAGCATTTGTTCCTCGTTCGGCTTAACGGCGATCTCGATGCGCGCGGGATCGAGGGGTTGCAGGGCGGCTGCGACGCTCGGTGATAGGCAGATATGGACGAGGCGTTGGGCGGGTGCGCCGAGACCGGCGGCGGCGGTGAGCGCGGACCACGCGTGCGCTGTGCGCGGCGACATTAAAAGAACGGCGTCGAATTCACCGTGCTGAAGGCCGAGGCTGACATTGGCTGGAAGCTGTGTGGCGGGTGTGCTGCGATAGATGACGGTGCGGCGGATGGTGAAGCCTGCCGGAGCCAGAGCCTCTTCCAAATCGAAGGCGATGGCTTCGCCGCTGATGTGCAGAAATGTTCCAGTCTGAGGATCGCAGCGCGCGCTGATGAGGGCGGCCAATTCGGAGCCGCCGGCATCGCCTTCGCGTGCGATCGTGAAGCCAGACTCGCGCGCGGCAGCGGCCGTGCTGCGGCCGACTGCGATGACAGGCAGCGCTGTGAGGCCTTTCTTTTGGGGGTGTTCATTCAGTGCGTGGACGGCGTTACGGCTCGTCAGGATGAGGGCTTGGACGCCGGTGGTATCGAGCGGCGGCATCTCCGTCACGATGTCGAGGAGGGGCGCGCTCGTGACGCGGTGCCCCATCGCTTCGAGCTGGCGCGTGGTTCTGGCCGCTTCCGCCTCCGGTCTGGTGACGAGAATGTGCATCGCGCCTAGCCCTGCAAGACCTCCCGGCCGCCGCGGCTGAGGATGTCGTCGGCCACCGTGACGCCGAGATCGGCGGCGGAACTCGCGGGGCCGGACTTTGTGCTGATCACGTGACGGCTGCCATCAGGCGAGAGTGTTTCGCCCTTGAAGGTGAGTGTGGCGCCGTCGAGACGGGCGAGGCCGGCGATTGGCGTGCGGCAAGAGCCTTCGAGTGTGCCGAGGAAGGCGCGTTCGGCGGTGATGCAGAGCGAGGTGGTCTGATCGTTGAGCCGAGCAATCATTTTCGCTGTGTCTTCGTCGTCGACGCGGATCTCGATGCCGATGGCGCCTTGGGCGACGGCGGGGAGCATCCGCTCCACGGGAATGGCGTCCGTGATGTGATCGGCAAGGCCGAGGCGACGGAGACCGGCGCAAGCGAGGAAGGTGGCTTCGGCGACTTCATCGCGCAACTTGGTCAGGCGCGTTTGCACGTTGCCGCGGAAGCCGACGATTTGCAGGTCGGGGCGGATGCGCTTGATCTGGGCCTGACGGCGCAGCGACGACGTGCCGACAACGGCGCCTTGGGGCAAGCTATCGAAGCTCTTGTGCTTCAGGCTGATGAATGCATCGCGGACATCTTCGCGGGGCAGCGTGGCGCCGATGGTGAGGCCGTCCGGGAGGGCGGTCTGCATGTCTTTCATCGAATGGACGGCGAGATCGATGCGCTTTTCGAAAAGCGCTTCCTCGATTTCTTTGGTGAATAGTCCTTTGCCGCCGACTTCCGAGAGCGGGCGGTCGAGGATCATGTCGCCGGTGGTCTTGATGATGACGATGTCGAAGGCCGCGTCGGGGAGGCCGTGGGCGGCCATCAGGCGGCCTTTGACTTCGTGGGCCTGGGCGAGCGCCAGGGCGGAACCGCGGGTTCCAATGCGAATGAGGCGCTCTTGCACTGCTGTTTCTCCGGGTGGTAGGCGAGGCAGACGTTTCTTGTCGTGGCCGCCTTTCTAGCCCCGGCCTTACCTCCTTTGCAAACCCGCCGAGGGGTTCACCTCAAGCTGTGGTTGTTCCCGTGATGTCCGATGCTCCGCCTCCGGGTTCGCCAGTGGTCGTGCTCGGTATTGAGTCGAGCTGCGACGAGACAGCGGCGGCTGTCGTAGAGCGGAGGGCGGATGGGTCTGGGCGGATGCTGTCGAACGTGGTGCGGTCGCAGTGGGATGAGCACCGGCTGTTTGGCGGCGTGGTGCCGGAAATTGCAGCCCGCGCGCATGTTTCCTGCCTGGATGCGCTGATTTCGCAGGCGCTGACTGAGAGTGGGACGCGCCTTTCGGACCTGTCGGCAGTGGCGGCGACGGCGGGGCCGGGATTGGTTGGTGGGCTAGTCGTTGGGATGGTCACAGGCAAGGCGCTGGCCATGGCGGCGGGTCGGCCGTTTCTCGCGATCAACCATCTGGAGGCGCATGCGCTGACCGTCGGACTGACCGAGGACTTGAGGCCACCCTACCTGCTGTTGCTCGTATCTGGGGGGCATACGCAACTTCTGTTGGTCCGTGGGGTGGGCCAGTATGAGCGACTGGGAACGACCATCGACGATGCGCTGGGCGAGGCTTTCGACAAGACCGCGAAGCTGTTGGGGCTCGGGCAACCGGGGGGACCGGCCGTGGAGCGGATGGCGGCCGGCGGGAATGCTGCCCGGTTTGATTTTCCGCGCCCGCTCGCGGGGCGGGCGGAGGCGCATTTTTCATTCGCCGGACTGAAGACGGCGGTGCGGCGGCGGGCCATGGAGCTGGTGCCTTTGACGGATGGCGATATCGCCGATTTGTGCGCTTCGTTTCAAGTGGCGGCAATGGACGCGGTGGCGGATCGCGTTGGGCGGGCGATGGAAATTGCCGAGGCGCGGCTCGGGCCGGATTCGCCGCGGCGCTTGGTGGTGGCGGGCGGCGTGGCTGCGAACAAGACGCTGCGGGCGCGGCTCGACCGGCTCGTTACACTGCGCGGATATTCTCTTCATGTGCCGCCCGCCGGACTTTGCACGGATAACGCGGCGATGATCGCGTGGGCGGGGGCGGAACGTTTGACGCTGGGGCACGTGGATGACTTGTCTGCGGCGGCGCGGCCGCGCTGGCCGCTGGATGCCACCGCACCGGCGGCAATCGGGGCTGGCGTGAAGGCCTAATCATCAGTGGTCAGACAGCGGCCTCGACCGGGGTCAAAAGTGGTGCTGTTTGGGCTGGATTGAAACTCGCCGCCGATGCGATATCCCACGCCGACTGAAGCCGCGCCTCGCCCATGCCGGACAACAGCGCACCGGTTGCGAGCGTCGGGTAGAGTTCGGCAAATGACACAGCACGATCCGATGAGATGCGGTGCATGATGTGATGTGGCTTGAGTTGGTTTGGATGCGTTAGGCCCGCAGCGGCAATCAGTTCGGCAAGGGCCTTGATTGTCTGGGTATGAAAGCTTGCCACCCGCTCGGACTTTGTTGGAACGACAACGGCGCGGGCGCGCATCGGATCCTGCGTTGCAACGCCGGTTGGGCAATGCCCAGTGTGGCAGCTTTGAGCTTGAATGCAGCCGACCGCAAACATGAAACCGCGGGCGGCATTGCACCAATCGGCGCCGAGGGCCATGAAGCGGATCATGTCGAAGGCCGAGACGATGCGGCCGGATGCACCAATGCGGATACGGTGGCGCAGTCCGGCGCCTGTCAACGCAGAGTGCACGACATTCAAGCCGTCGCGCAACGGCATGCCAACGTGATCCATGAACTCAAGCGGAGCGGCGCCAGTGCCGCCTTCCTTGCCATCGACGACGATGAAATCGGGTGTTTCGCCGGTTTCCAGCATGGCCTTTGCGATGGCCATGAATTCCCAGGGGTGACCAATGCAGAGCTTGAAGCCGACCGGCTTGCCGCCCGACAGGCGGCGCAATTCGCTTAAGAAACTGATGAGTTCCATCGGCGTTGAGAACGCGGAATGGGCGGCTGGAGAAATGCAATCCTCGCCGACCATGACTCCACGGATCGCAGCGATTTCCGCGGTGACTTTCGCGCCTGGGAGGACGCCGCCGTGTCCGGGCTTGGCACCTTGGGATAACTTCACTTCGATCATTTTAATCTGCGGACTGGCGGCCGCGGCTGCGAAGAGCTCGGGCGAGAAGGTTCCGTCGGGGTTGCGGCAGCCGAAATAGCCAGAGCCGATTTCCCAAATCAGGTCGCCGCCGAATTCCTTGTGGTACGGACTGATGCCGCCCTCGCCGGTATCGTGGGCGAAGCCGCCGATCTTGGCGCCCCGGTTCAGAGCGCGGATCGCGTTTGCGGATAGAGCGCCATAGCTCATCGCCGAGATGTTGAAGACCGATGCTTCATAGGGCTGGGCGCACGTCTCGCCGCCGATCTTGATCCTGAAGGGTGTTTTAGCAGGGTCTTTCGGTGCCAACGAATGCTGCAGCCATTCAAACTTGGAATCATAGACGTCGTACTGGGTGCCGAATGGGCGCTTGTCGAGTTCGCGCTTGGCGCGCTGGTAGACAATGGCGCGCTTGTCGCGCGGGAAGGGTGCTCCATCCTTGTCGGCTTCGAAGAAATATTGGCGCATCTCCGGGCGGATGTTTTCTAATAGAAACCGGAGGTGGGCGGCGATGGGATAGTTACGCAGGATCGAGTGCTTCGTCTGGGTCAAGTCGCGGATGCCGAGGGCTGCGAGTGCCGCGCCTAATAGACATAGAGGCGCGTAGACGATGACATTCGTCGGGTGATTGATTGTGAGCCAGCCGAAGCCAGCCGTCGCCGTGATCGCAAGAGTTAGCAGCAGATACCGCGCTTGAAATGGGAGGAGTAGAACCCGCATGGCTTTGGAGCCTTCGTGCCGCTGAAACGATCTTGAAATTCGATCGGTTAACACTATCCCCGATCAGACTTCGGAAATGTGACGGCCGAGGATTTGGGCCTTTTAGGATCGGCTGCGGTGGAGATCGGGACGTGCTACGAACGGCGCATATTGATGTTGGGGGATCGGTCGGTGATCATCGAATCTGTCGGCGTAATCGGAGGCGGCGCGTGGGGCACGGCGTTGGCGCAGACGCTGCGGCTCGCGGGGCGGCGCGTGACGCTGTGGGCGCGCGAAGTGGAGACGGTTGAGGATATCAACGTCCGGCATGTGAATCGTACATTTCTGCCTGGCGTGTCGCTGGATGACGGGCTGCGTGCGACCAGCGATCTCGCAGCGATGGCTGCGACGGATGCCATTTTGATGGTGGCGCCAGCGCAGCATGTGCGGGCGATTGCCATGCATTTGCGGCCTGTGCTGAAGCCGGGTCAGCCGATCGTCTTGTGTGCGAAGGGTATCGAGCAGACGACGGGACGGATGCTGGGGGACGTGTTGGGCGAGGTTTTGCCGGAGCAGCCGCTGGCCGTGCTCTCGGGGCCGAGTTTTGCAGCCGATGTGGCGCGTGGGCTGCCGGCCGCGCTGACGATTGCCTGTCAGCGGGAAGAGATTGGCCGGGCGTTGGCTGAGCGCATGGGCTATCGGCAATTCCGGCTCTACTGGTCCAGCGATACGGTGGGCGTGGAGATCGGCGGGGCGCTAAAAAATGTTCTCGCGATCGCAGCGGGCATTGTGGACGCGAAGGGGCTCGGGGCCAGCGCACATGCGGGGTTGGTGACGCGCGGATTTGCAGAGATGCGGCGGCTGGGTGAAGCGTTGGGTGCGCGGCCGGAGACGATGATGGGGCTGTCGGGGCTCGGCGATCTTATTCTGACGTGTGGGTCACCGCAGTCGCGCAACATGAGCCTCGGGCGCGCGTTGGGGCAGGGGAAGACGCTGGCTGAGATTTTGGGCGCGCGTGTTGCCGTGACCGAGGGGGTTTATACGGCGGCGGCGGCGGTTCGGGTGGCGCTGGAGAAGGGCATTGAAATGCCAATCACCGAAGCCGTGCATGGGATTATTGAGGGGCGCGTGACGGTGGACGATGCGATCGCTGGGTTGATGCAGCGGCCTTTTAAAGCGGAAGATTGAGCTACGTTGGGGAGGACGCCAAAAATGAGATGGTGGGTTGCTTATTTGGCAATCGGCGCAGTTGTGCTGGCAGTCCGGCCTGCTTGGAGTGAACCGCCGCAGGATAAGAAGGCGGTTGATCTCGAACTTCCCGGAACTGAAGAAGCGCCTGGTTACGAGGACTTCAGGGACGCCGCGCCCAGTGCGCAAGAGATCGAAGAACAGCAAGAGCGACGGGATGATCGCAATGTTGTGTCGCCGGGGACCCGCGATGATCAGGAACTGCAGAGGGAGATGGGGCAGGACTGATCGTGTGAGGGCGGATGAACCGGGGAACGGAGAGGGTGGTCTCGCGTTCTTCACACATGATCAATGATACAAGGAGAGCACAATGAAGCGGGCAATATTTGCCGCCGCCGTCCTTTCGGCACTTGCGGGCACGGTTCCGGCGCAGGCTGACAGCATTAGCGCAGTTGAAGGGGCGCGGGCGCATGAGCGTCAGGGCAGCTATCTGACGCGTCAGGAACGCGAGAAGCTGCGCCGTTACGGTGGCAACGACGATGGCTTTTACAGTGGCCGGCGTGGCTATGGCTATCGGAGCGGTCCGTCGGTCGGCGTGTATGTCGGACCGGGGTATGGCGGATACGGGTATTCGAACCCGAGGTACTATGGGCCTTACGGGTACTAAACTGAATTTCGCACGATCGACAGCGCGCTCCGGCCACCCGGGGCGCGTTGTTGTTTTCGGGTGCAAAGAAAAATGGTGCCGCTTAGGTGACTCGAACACCTGACCCCGTCATTACGAATGA